>JAFEBY010000037.1 GCA_018242465.1 Pseudomonadota bacterium
GACTACCAGCCCGATCCTTCCGCGCGCAGCCTGCGCAGCGCGCAGTCGTACGCGATCGGCCTGATGTACGACAACCCCAACCCGTATTACGTCATCGCGGTGCAGAACGGCGTGCTGTCGGTCTGTCGCGAGAACGGCTACGGTCTGCAGATCCATCCCTGCGATTCGTCTTCGCCGACGCTCGCCCAGGAACTGATCGGGATCGCACAACACGCGCGCCTCGCCGGCATCGTGCTGGCGCCGCCGATGTCGGAACGCCTCGAGTTGGTAAAAGAACTGGTCGCCCACGGCATCCCGCTGGTGCGCATCGTCTCGGCGACGGCGGATCCGCATGACGGCAGCGCCTGCGTCTTCGTGGACGATCGCGACGCCGCCTACGAAATCACCGAATACCTGATCCAGCTCGGGCACACCCGCATCGGCTTCCTGTGGGGCGGCAAGTCGCACGGCTCGTCATGGGAACGCTACAAGGGATATGAGGATGCATTGCACGATTACGGCATCGCCCTCGACGACGCGCTGGTGATCGAAGGCGACTACTCCTTCGATGACGGTTTCCGTGGTGCGCGACGATTGCTGGCACTGGCCGATCGTCCCACCGCCGTGTTCGGCAGCAACGACGAAATCGCCGCTGGCGTACTCGCGGCCGCGCGCTCGAGCGGCATGAACGTCCCCTACGATTTGTCGATCGCCGGTTTCGAGGACAGTCCGTTCTCGAAACAGAGCTGGCCGGCGCTGACCACCGCGCGCCAGGCGACGGAGGACATCGCGCGCCACGCCGCGCAGCGTTTGCTTCAGGAGTTGCGCGACGACGCGCCGAAGCCGACATCTTCGAACGAAGGCTTCAGCCCGGAACTGGTGGTGCGCGGGTCCACCGCGCCGCCGCGGCCGAAGTCGTAGCGCAACAGCATCGCACGCGCTGGCGCGTGTTGTTGCTTCAAGGACAAAATGCGAAAGACTCGCCACCGGCGGCGCCTGTGCGGTTCGTCCGTATGCCGACCGTGCGAGCCATGGATGGCGAGCCCGAGCCTCCATGGATGGATTCACGGCGTGTCGGCGATACGGATAACCGCAGCGGGCGCTCAGCCGGGCGATGCTCTTCGCGACTTACGGCCGCGAACACACCTCGTCGATGTGATGCAACAGGTCGGCGGGATCGTCGTAGACGCGGAAGCCACCAGCACGCTCCAGTTCCTCGCGGCCATAGCCGCCGCTGAGCAGGCCGATGCCCAGCGCATTCGCACGCTGCGCCGCCAGCAGGTCCCAGATGCTGTCACCGACCACCAATGCGTTGCGGATATCCACGCCCAGACGGTGCGCCGCGGCGAGGAAAAGATCAGGATCAGGCTTGGCGTGCGCCACCATGTCGCGGGTGATCACCGGCACCTTGCCGGGATCGACGCCGAGCGCATCGAGATTGACCTTCGCGGTTTCCATGCGCCCACTGGTGGCGATCGCCCAGGCGATGCCGGCTTCGTCGAGATAGCGCAGTAGTTCGACCGCGCCCGGCAATGGGCGCACCGCGACCGACTGGCGCACATAGGCGGCGGCATGCAGGCGGCGCAGGCGATCAAGGCGCGCTTCGTCCAGCTCGAGTCCGGTTTCGCGCAACAGCATGCGCGCGAACAAGCCGCCACTCATGCCGATCTTGCGGTGGATGCGCCAGACCGATAGCGGGATACCTTCGGCGTCGAGCGCTTCTTTCCACGCCATCACGTGCTGGTAAACGCTGTCGACGAGGGTCCCGTCGAGGTCGAACAGGAAACTGCTACGGACGGAGGGCATCTGGGCTCCTGTTGGCGACCACGGCATCATTCTAGCATAAATTAATACCAATCAAATACCAATAATCCAAAATACAACTTTATTTGCCATTCTGGTATCTAATTGGTATTGTTCGAAGATGGAGTCTTATCTCGCCGCCGAATTCCAGCGCCAGCGCGACGCCCGTCGTGCGCCGGCGTACCAGCACCTGCGGCGAACCCTGCAGCACGCGATCGAGAACGGCGAGCTGGAGCCCCGGCAGGCGCTGCCCGGCGAACGCGATCTGGCGAAGCTGCTTGATGTCTCGCGCGTCACCGTGCGCAAGGCGATTTCGGGATTGGTTGTCGAAGGCCTGCTGGTGCAGCGCCAGGGCGCCGGCACCTTTGTTGCCGAACGCATCGTCAAATCGTTCTCGCTGCTCACCAGTTTCACCAACGACCTGCGTGCGCGCGGCCTCGATCCGCACTCCGAAGTGATCGAACACGGCATCGGCGAAGTCACGCCGGAAGAAGCGATGGCGTTGAACCTGTCGCCCGGCGCCCTTGTGGTGCGCAGCTACCGATTGCGGACCGCATCCGGGCAGCCGCTGGCGCTCGAACGCACCACGGTGCCGCAATCGGTGCTGCCCGATTCCGCCGAAATCGGCCTGTCGCTGTACGAAGCCTTCGCCGCGCGCGGCATCCGACCGATGCGCGCATTGCAGCGCCTGCGCGCGATCGCCTTCGATGCCGAGCAGGCGCGCCTGATGCAGTTGCCGGAAGGCAGCCCGGGATTGTTCATCGAACGCCGCGCCTTCCTCGCCGATGGCCGCGTGGTCGAGTTCACCCGCTCCTTCTATCGCGGCGATGCCTACGACTTCGTGGCCGAACTGCACGCCGAATGATTCCTCTTTCTTCTTTTCAGAATTGACACAAATGCGCCGACTGCCTGATTCCGACACCACGAAGATGCACGCCGAGGCCGCGGAAGCCGCTGATGCCGTCGCCCACCAATTCGCCGCAAACGCCGCGACGATCGAAGCGCTGGCTTCGCGCCTGCGTGCGCAGCCGCCGCGCTTCATCGTCACCTGTGCGCGCGGCAGCTCCGATCACGCCGCGACCTATGGCAAATACCTGTTCGAAACCACGCTCGGGCTCGTCACCGCGTCGGCATCGCCATCGGTGGGTTCGGTGTACGCGGTGGCGCCGAAACTCGAGGGCGCGCTGTTCATCGCCATCTCGCAATCGGGCAAGAGCCCCGACTTGCTGCGCAACGCCGAGATCGCCAAGTCCACGGGTGCGATGGTGGTCGCACTGGTCAACGTCGCCGATTCGCCACTGGCCCAACTCGCCGACACCGTGATCCCGTTGCACGCCGGCCCGGAAAACAGCGTCGCCGCGACCAAGAGCTATCTGTGCTCGCTGGCGGCATTGCTGCAACTTGCCGCGCACTGGAGTGATGATGCCGAATTGCTGGCGGCCACCCAGTCGTTGCCCGATGCATTGCGTGATGCATGGCGCGAGGATTGGTCGTCGCTGGTCGGCGGCCTGCGCCTGGCGCGCAGCCTGTTCGTGATCGGGCGCGGCCTCGGACTCGCCGCCGCGCAGGAAGCCGCGCTCAAGTTCAAGGAAACCTGCGGTCTGCACGCGGAAGCGTTCTCGTCGGCGGAAGTGAAGCACGGTCCGATGGCGATCGTCGGACCCGATTTCCCGGTGCTGGTGTTCGCGCAGGATGACGACACCGGCGCCAGCACCGCGGCGGTCGCCGAGGAGTTCCGCACGCGCGGCGCACCGGTGTGGCTGGCGCGACCGGGCGCGGCCGGCGATGGCGTGCTGCCAATGCCGAAATCACCACATCCCGCCGTCACGCCATTGTTGACGGTGCAGGCGTTCTATCGTGCGGCGAACGCATTGGCGATCGCGCGCGGCCACGATCCCGATGTACCACCCCACCTCAACAAGGTGACGGAGACTGTGTGATGGCGACGCTCTTTCGCAATGGACAGGTTCTCACCCCGCGCGGCTTCGAACGCGGCCTCGACATGCTGGTCGAAGATGGACGCATCGTCACCCTCGCACGCGGCCTGCATGTCGCCGCTGCAACGGTGATCGATCTCGACGACGGTTTCCTCGTCCCCGGCTTCATCGACACGCAAGTCAACGGCGGTGGTGATGTCTTGTTGAACGACACGCCGACGGTCGCCGGAGTGCGTCGCATCGCCGAAGCGCATCGCAAGTTCGGCACCACCGGACTGATGCCGACGCTGATCAGCGATGACGTGTCGGTGATGCGCGATGCGATCACGGCCGTACACGATGCCATCGAACAAGGCGTGCCCGGCGTGCTCGGCATCCATCTCGAAGGCCCGTGGTTGGCCGAAGCGCGCAAGGGCGTGCATGATCCGCACAAGTTCCACACCCCGGATTCCTCGGAACTCGATCTGGTTGCCTCGCTTGGCAACGGCGTCACCATGGTCACGCTGGCGCCGGAACGCTTCGCGCCGGAAACGTTGCATGCACTGGCCGAACGTGGCGTTCTCCTCTGCGCCGGGCACACTGCGGCGACCTACGAACAGCTCCGCGATGCCTTCGCCGCCGGCGTCCGCGGCGTCACCCACCTGTTCAACGCGATGGCGCCGATGGGCAGTCGTGCACCGGGCGGTGTCGGCGCGGCGATCGACGATCACGACAGCTGGTGCGGGATCATCGCCGACGGCTATCACGTCGACGACGCGCCGCTGCGCATCGCCATCGCGGCGAAACCGCGCGGCAAGATGATGCTGGTCACCGATGCGATGCCGCCGGTGGGCGGTGAACGCGAGGCGTTCACCCTCTACGGCATCCCGATGACTTGCCGCGACGGCAAGTGCACCACCGCCGAAGGCGGACTCGCAGGCTCGGCGCTCGACATGGCCAGCGCCGTGCGCAACACCGTGCAGCGCCTCGGCCTGCCGCTGGACGAGGCCTGCCGCATGGCGTCGCAATATCCGGCGGAATTCCTGCGGCTGGGCGACGAGCTGGGCAAGATCGCGCCAGGCTATCGCGCCGATCTGGTATGGCTGGACCGCGATCTGCAGGTCAAAGGGACGTGGATCGGCGGGCGCTAACGCACATGCACTGGCTTGACGAGTTCACACGCCAAAAGCATCGCCCGGCGCCGCCGGTGGTGCCTTTCACGCCTTTGGAAAGCCACAACACGCGCGCTCAGTGGATCGACGGTCCGGTAAGCGGGCGTTGCGCGTCATGGATGACGCGCACGAGCCTACATGGCCGTATTCACGGCGTCCCGCGCATCGGACTGGCGACCCACTGAGACAGCGCGTGCCTCAACGCGCGCGATTCAACCACTGCAACAACGGTGCCCAATCCGCCTGGTGTTCGCGGATCTGCGCCGAGTTGTAGTCGAAGAGGCTGCGGCCGAGGCCTGCCATCATCACGTAAGCCTGGCTGTCGCGTAGCTGGCCGACCACCGGGATCGACCAGCCCTGCATCACCTCGACCGCCTGCTGCGAGGCATTGGTCCACGGCCGCAGGCGGTTGGCGACGACGCCGACAGGCACCTTGCCCTTCTTGATCTGCGGGTGGCCGGCAAGGTCGTTGAGGAAATGCACGGTCGCTTCGATGTCGAGCGCAGACGGGCCGATCGGCACCACCACGGCGTCGGCGGTTTCGAGGAATTCATCGAGCAGGTCGCGGTGGGAACCGGCCGGGGTGTCGATCACCACCCGCTGGGTATCGTCGGGAATGCGCTTGTTCCACTGCTTGCGGGTGCCGTCGACCGGCAACACCGCGTGGTCGAGATGGGCGCGGCGTTCGGCCCAGCGCATCCCGGAA
The DNA here is from genome assembly GCA_018242465.1 of Pseudomonadota bacterium. Taxonomy (GTDB): domain Bacteria; phylum Pseudomonadota; class Gammaproteobacteria; order Xanthomonadales; family Xanthomonadaceae; genus Solilutibacter. The sequence goes on from JAFEBY010000037.1 coordinate 5,577, forward strand.
TGCTGCGGATCGGCGTCGATCAGCACGGCATGCCTGCCGTGCACGGCCGCGTGGGCGGCCAGGTTCGTTGCGAGTGTCGTCTTGCCGACGCCACCCTTGGAGCTTGCCACCAGTACGGTCTTCATCCACCAACACCTGTCATGGGCTCTGGCCGGAGCTTAGCATCGGCCCCGCCGAGCAGGCTTGGCAGGCCGCCTCCGGAGCGTCGAAAGGTCGCAGGCTGGTAAAATTGCGTTTTCCATCACGCCCGGCCCCGCCTCACGGCGCGCCCGGGCCTGCGCGAGGCCGCACGCATGACCAGCACCGCAGAGCTTTCCTCCCCCGAATCCGCCAAAGGCACCCTGACCCACGGCGTGAACGACCGCGACTACACGCTGGACGACAAATACGTCCGTACCGAGGGCCGCATCTACCTGTCGGGGGTCCAGGCACTGGTGCGCCTGCCGATGATGCAGCACCTGCGCGATGTCGCCGCCGGCCTCAACACTGCCGGCTTCATCAGCGGGTATCGCGGTTCGCCGCTGGGTGGTTTCGATCTCGAGTTGTGGCGCGCCAGCAAATATCTCGCGAAGAACGACATTCGCTTCCAGCCCGGCCTCAACGAGGATCTCGGCGCGACGATGGTCTGGGGCACCCAGCAAACCAACCTGTTCCCGGGCGCCAAGGTCGATGGCGTGTTCGGCATGTGGTACGGCAAGGGTCCGGGCGTCGATCGCTGCGGCGACGTGTTCAAGCACGCCAACGCCGCCGGCACCTCCAAGCATGGCGGCGTGCTGGCGCTGGCCGCCGACGACCACGCCTGCCGCTCGTCCACGTTGCCGCATGGCAGCGAGCATGAATTCGTCAGCGCGATGATGCCGGTGCTCAATCCGGCCGGCGTGCAGGACATCCTCGAAATGGGCCTGCTCGGCTTCGCGATGTCGCGCTTCACCGGGCGCTGGGTCGGTTTCAAGACCATCGCCGAGACGGTGGAATCGTCGGCGTCGGTCGACGTCAATCCGTTCGCGCAGCAGATCCTCCTGCCGGGCGACGACGAATTCGAAATGCCGCCGGGCGGCTTGAATATCCGCTGGCCGGATCCGCCGCTGGACCAGGAAATGCGCCTGCATCGCTACGCGGTCAAGGCCGCGCAGGCGTTCGCGCGGGTCAACAAGCTTGATCGCGTCGTCATCGATTCATCGAACGCGCGCCTTGGCATCGTCACCACCGGCAAGAGCTATCTCGACGTGCTGCAGGCGCTGGAATACCTCGGACTGGATACCCGCGCCTGCGCCGATCTCGGCATCCGCGTCTACAAGGTGGCGATGACATGGCCGCTGGAGCCGCAAGGCATCCGTGCCTTCGCGCGCGGCTTGCAGGACATCCTCGTGGTCGAGGAGAAGCACAGCTTCATCGAGTCGCAGATGAAGGAACTGTTCTACAACTTCGATGGCCAGCGTCCCAGCATCGTCGGTAAGTTCGACGAATCCGGCGAATGGATCCTGCCCTCCACCGGCGAACTCACGCCTGCCACCATCGCCGGCGTGATCGGCAAGCGCTTGCAGCGCTTCCACGACTCCGAACAAATCCGCAACGTGCTGGCATGGATGGAAGGCAAGGAAGGCGAGCTCGCCTTGCCGCGCGCCAACTTCCCGCGCGTGCCGCACTACTGCTCTGGTTGCCCGCACAACACCTCGACCAAAGTCCCGGAAGGTTCGCGCGCATCCGCCGGCATCGGCTGTCACTACATGGTGACGTGGATGGACCGCAATACCGACACCTTCACCCACATGGGCGGCGAAGGCGTGACGTGGGCGGGCCAGGCCAATTTCACCGACACCCCGCACATCTTCCAGAACCTCGGCGACGGCACCTATTTCCACAGCGGTTCGCTGGCGATCCGCCAATCGATCGCGGCCGGCGTCAACATCACCTACAAGATCCTCTACAACGACGCGGTGGCGATGACTGGCGGCCAGCCCGTCGATGGCACGCTCACCGTGCCGCAAATCGCGCACCAGATGCTGGCGGAAGGCGTGCACACCATCGCGCTGGTCTCCGACGACATCACCAAGTGGTCGCGCCAACGCTATCTGTTCCCGAAGGAAGTCGAGTTCCACGATCGTCGCCAACTCGAAGCCGTGCAGGAACAGCTGCGCACGGTCAAGGGCGTGTCAGTGCTGATCTATGACCAAACCTGCGCCACCGAGAAGCGCCGTCGTCGCAAGCGCGGCAAGATGGTCGACCCCAACAAGCGCGTCGTCATCAACTCGCTGGTCTGCGAAGGCTGCGGCGACTGCGGTGAAAAATCGTTCTGCGTCTCGGTGCTGCCCAAGGAAACCGAATTCGGCCGCAAGCGCGACATCGACCAATCGAACTGCAACAAGGACTTCAGCTGCGTCGAAGGCTTCTGCCCGAGCTTCGTCACCGTCGAAGGCGGCCAGTTGAAGAAGGGCAAGCGCGCCAATGTCGCGCATCGCCTCGAAGACCTGCCGGCGCCGCAGTTCGCGACCGACCTCGACAAGCCGTGGAACATCCTGATCACCGGCGTCGGCGGCACCGGCGTCGTCACCATTGGTGCGCTGCTCGGCATGGCCGGACACCTCGAAGCCAAGGGCGCGACGGTGCTCGACCAGACCGGCCTTGCCCAGAAGGGCGGCGCGGTCACCACGCATATCCGCATCGCGCGCACGCCCGACGATCTCCATGCCGTGCGTATTGCGGCAGGCGAGGCCGACCTCGTGCTCGGCTGCGACATGGTGGTGGTCAACGACTATTGGGCGTTGTCCAAGATCCGGGCTGGCCGCACATCGGTGGTACTGAACACCTACGAAGCAATGCCGGGCACCTTCACCACCCGCCCCGACATGCAGTTCCCGGCCGCCGACATCGTTGCCGCCGTGCGCACCGCGCTCGATGGCGCAGCGCCGCTGACCATCGATGCCACCGAGCTCGCCAACGCCCTGATGGGCGACGCGATCGCATCCAATCTCTTCATCCTCGGCTATGCCTGGCAGAAGGGCCTGGTGCCGATCTCGTTCGACGCATTGATGCGCGCGGTCGAACTGAACGGCGCCGCGGTGACGATGAACAAGACTGCGTTCGCCTGGGGCCGCCTCGCCGCGGTCGACATGCCGGCCGTGATCGAAGCTGCCGGCATCGTCCGCAATGCACCGACCAGGGCCGAAGCGACGCCGCACAAGTTGCAGATGCTGGCCGCAACCGCCAACGAAGGCCTGGAATCGGGGCTGTCACCGATCGCGACCCATGATGAAAGCGAAATCCGTCGCGTGCCTGCGCACTTCGACGAAGGCGTCGCCTTCCTTCCCCTGGATGATGCCCGCTTGTCGCGTTCGCTCGATGAAGTGATCTCGCGTCGTGTCGGCTTCCTCGTCGACTACCAAGACAAGGCTTACGCCGAGCACTACCGCAGCTTCGTCAACAACGTCCGCGATTTTGAACATCGCCATGCGCCGGGGTCCACCGTGCTGACCGAGGCCGTCGCCCGCTATCTGTTCAAGCTGATGGCCTACAAAGACGAATACGAAGTCGCCCGCCTCTACACCAGCGGTGATTTCCAGCGCCGCATCGCCCAGCAGTTCGAAGGCGACGTCACCCTGAAATTCCATCTCGCGCCGCCGCTGTTCGCGAAGAAGGACGCCAAGGGTCGCCTGATCAAGAAGCAGTACGGCCCATGGATGATGAAGGCGTTCAAGCAGCTGGCGAAACTGAAACCGCTGCGTGGCGGGACCTTCGACGTCTTCGGCTATACCGAAGAACGCAAGATGGAACGCAAGCTGATCGCGGACTACCGAGCGACCATCGAGACGCTGCTGAAGACGCTCGATGCCGGCAACGTCGGCCTCGCCGCCGAAATCGCCAGCGTGCCGGAACACATCCGCGGCTACGGCCACGTCAAGGAAGCGAACTTCGCCAAGGCCAAGGCGCGCGAAGCGGAATTGCTGAAGGAATGGAACAACCCGTTGCGGGTGGTGCAGGTGGCGTAACAGCATCGCACGCGCTGGCTTGGCGGGAGGCCAGCTCCGGTGCGTGGGCCGCCGCAAGTACGTCCATGTAGGCTCGTGCGCCGCATCCATGCGGCGCAACGCCCACGCGCCGGACTGGCGCACCCGCCGCCGCGCGCGTGTTGTTGCTCTCTGAGAGAGAAGCGAAAAGTCCGCCACCGTCAGCGCCTATGCGGTTCGTCTGCAGAGCCGACCGTATGGACGTATTCACGGCGTGTCGGCGGCTGCAGACAACCGCGATAGGCGCTCAGCCGGGCAATGCTTTCGCGAAGATGCCAAGCCGGCGCGTGCCTTTAGATGCTCGATTACGGTGCAGCAACCGCCACGCGTTGTGCGCCACCACCCCGCAACGCACGCGCGGCGGCCACGATCTGCTGGGCGCTGCGACCATCACAGGCGAAGGACTGCCCGTGCTGCAGCCACGCGGCATCGTTGGCGTAGGAGAACAGCAATTGCTTGCCCTTCATCGTGTCGATCACCCGGCGTGCGATGCCCTGGCTCAACGCCGGGCAGCCATGGCTGCGGCCGATGCGACCCTTGCTTGCGGCCATTTCCGGATTCACGTACCACGCGCCGTGCATGACGATCGCGCGTGATCGCGCATTGTCGTTGAAGCCGTGCTCGACACCATCGAGCTTGAGCGAATAGCCATTGTTGCCGATATAAGTCTCGGCCGTCAGGAACAGCCCGAGACTGGTCTGGTGGCTGTTGTCCCGGTTGGAGAAACGCGTCGCGTAGTTGTCGCCGCTGCCTTGGCCGTGGGCCACCAGTTCGCGGAACAGCAACTGGTCACGGGCGACGTCGAACACCCACAGGCGCTTGTCGGTCGACGGCCTCGAGTAATCGATCACTGCCAGTTTGGCGTCCTGGTCGACCTCGCCGCTGCGGACCGCGCAGTTGCGTGCTTCCAGCGCCAGCGCCAGCACGCCGGGATCGGCTTCCGGGGCCAGCATCTCCAGGCGCGCCAGGGTGGCGGCATTGGGGTCGAGCTGGGTGCTTGATGTCTCGGGCTGCGGCTGGATCGAGCGCTCCACCCGCGGCACGACAACGGATGACGACGCGGTCGTTCCATGGTCAGGCACAGTGGAGCAGCTCACCAACGTCGAAGCTGCCAGCGAGATGAAGACCGCGTGAAGTTTCCTCATGTGCGTGACAATACACGCACAAGCTCTTGATTTGTCTGAATGCGTTACCCGGAACGACTTCCAGACCCGCATTCATGCGTTTGGAAACGGCTCAGCGCGCGGGCTTGGCCGGGGTCGGGGTCGCCGGAACTTCCTGATTCTTGGCGTTGTCGGCCGGCTTCTGGACTTTCAGGGCCGGGTCCTCGATCGGGGTTGGCAATGGTTCAGGCACTGTCTCCGTCGCAGGCGGGGCGGCGGCACTCGCATCGGTCGTTGTCGCGCTAGTCATCGAAGCCTGGTCGGCGTCTTCGGTGTCCGGTTTCGCCTTCTTGCCAGACTTGGCGTCATCCTTCTTCGCCAGTTGCTTCGGCGATGGCAGTACCCCCGCTACAGCATCGAGGATCGGCAAGCCGCTGACCGCGTCGATCGGTGCATCCGGTCCCGGGTGCACCAGGTTGTCGAGATCACCGAGTCCGCTGTCCTCGCTGATCACCACCCGTGCGCCCAGTTTGGTGATGCCATAGAGCTTCTCGGCGAAGGCGCGCGGCAGGCGTACGCAACCGTGGCTGGCGGGATGGCCAGGCAGGCGGCCGGCATGCAACGCGAGCCCGTCCCAGGTGATGCGCTGCATGAACGGCATCGGCGCATCGTCATACAGGTTGGAATGGTGCATCAGCTGCTTTTGCAGGATTTCATAGCTGCCCGGCGGGGTATCGCGCCCCTTGATGCCGGTGCTGACGGTGGAGACGGCAATGCGCACGCCATTGCGATACACGTGGATGCGTTGCTCGGGCAGACTCACCACCAGGACCACGGGGCCGCTCGGCGAACGTTCCGGTGCCCAGGAAAAACTGCCGGGCTGCAGGATCGCGGCATCGGCATCGATGTCCTGCTGGGTTGCAGGAACGGGCACGGCGCTGGCCTTGGCCGCCGTCGCCGGTTTCGTCTTCGCCTTCGGTGCTGCCTTCTGGACGTCCGCCTGAACACCGGCAGCAGCCAGTGCCAACCCGATCGCCAACCACCACGTTCGCATCTTCATTTCCCCGGAGATTGCCGTTACCACGGTAGCAGTCCGCGCGTGAATGCCTGATTGAGACAGGCTAGACCAACTCCACGCACGGACCGCCTCGGTGGGCCCCTCCGGCCGAGATTACTTCTTCGGCGAGAAGATGTCCGTCAGATAATCCTGAGTGTTGGGGATGCGCTCCAGGGCCGGGTAACGCAGGCCACCGTGGTAGTCGAGGCTGACGCTGCGGTACTGGTTGAAATCCTTGACCAGCAGGCGAATCGGTGCCTTGTCGGTCTTGGCGGCCTTGATTGCATCTTCCAGTGCGCCCTTGCTGTATTCGACATCGTTCACCGCAACGATCGTGTTGCCGGTGCCGATGCCGGCGTTGAAGGCCGGGCCATCCCAGCGCGCTTCGCCAACCTTGCCATCCTTGTCCAGCGCCAGGCCGATCGAATAGACGAAGTCGCCACCACCGCCACCACCGCGACGGCCCCCCGCCTTGGCGGCAGCGTTCGGCTCATCCTTGTAGACCAGCTTCCAGCCGGTCGATTCGATCGTGTTGGCGAACGGGACGCGGCCATCGAGGCGATCACGCAAGTAGCTCGACCAGTCGTAGGGCACGACACTATTGAGGGTGGCGACCACATCCTCGAACTTGTAGAGATTCTGCTTGCGCCATTCGCCGTCGTTGACGCCGAAGAAGGCCTTGGCGAAATCGTCGAGCGATTTCTGGTTGTTGGTCTTCTGGCGGATGATGGCGTCGGCACCCAGCCAGATCAGCTGGCCGGCGGAATAGTAGTCCTCGCTCATCTGGTAACCGCGATACGGCTTGGGACGGCGCTGGGCGATGGTCGGATCGTTGGTGGTGTCCTGCACGCTGCGCCACTGCAGGCCGGGACGATTGTCCTGGTAGGTCGCGACGACCATGGCAAGGGTGTCCCGCGAACGGTCCATCGGGCGCAGGCCGGAACGCGCGGCGAGCACATTGCCCCAGTACTGGGTCTGGCCTTCGTACACCCACAGCAGCGAATCCTGCATCGGGGTATTGAGGTTGGGCACCCACAGGTCGGCGCCACGGCGGTACTTGCCGTTCCAGGAATGGGTGTATTCGTGCGGCAGCAGGTCGTAGCTGCCGTCCTTCTCGTTCCAGTCCTTGAAGTAGCCGGTATCGACGCCGTTCTCGCTGGATCGCTGGTGTTCCAGTCCATTGCCGGTCAGCTGTTCCGACAGCGAGAACAGCAGGTTGTAGTGATCGTAGTGCTGGGCGCCGTAGAGTTTGAGCGCTTGGCGCACCAGTTCCTTGTGCTGCTCGAGGTGCTTGGGCTTGGCGATCAGTTGATCCGGTTCATCGGCGACCACGCTCAGGTGCACCGGGACCTTGCTGCCCGCGGGCGTCAGGTCGTAGTCCTTGGCGTAGCGGCCGGCGAACACCGGCGAATCGACCAGGATGTCGAACGGTTCCTGCTTGTAGGTCACGACGTCGCCGGCCTTGGATGCGACATCGAGCGCGGTGAACGCGGTCCAACCGGTCGGATATCGGACCTTGGCGACGTAGGGGATGCGAGCGCCGTAGTAGCCGGCCGGATACAACAGCACGGTGTTCCACTTGAGGTTGAGCAGCTTCGGCGTCATCTGCGCACCGCCTTCTGCGCTGGTCGCCGGCGACAGGTATTGGTATTCGGCGGTGATGCTCGATGCGCCCGCCGGCACGTCGACGTGGAAAGCGTAGACGTTGGCGGGATCGCGCTTCCAGGTCAGGCGCTTGCCATTGGCGGTGAATACGAAGCCGGCCATCTTGTCGATCGGGCCGCTCGGGCTGTGCTGGCCCGGGATCCACTGCGAATACAGCAGGGTCAGCGTGCCCTGGCTGGCGGGGATGATTTCCTTGACCTTGAAGATGCGCTGCGAAAGATCGGTGGCGTCGACTTCGATGGTGACGGGGCCACCGGGGAAATCGACGTCCTTGGGCTCGGGGACCGTCTGCGCCGAAGCGAGGGCGGATGCGAGCGCGAGGGGGAGGATGGCGAGGACGGGCAGGCTGCGACGCAACATGGATGAAGTGCTCCGGCTGATAACCCTCCCATCCTACGCAGCCGTGGCAGTCGCACCCGTGCCGGAAGTCATCGCCTGCGTGCTGCGCCACACCACCACCAGTGCCATCGCCACCAGCAGGGCGGAGAGCAGGAAGGGCGATCCCGGGATCTGCAGCGGCGTCTTGGGATCGATGAAGTGGGCGAACACCCGGGTGAACAGCAGCGGTCCGATCATCCCGGCAACGCTCTGCAACGAGGCCAGCGCACCCTGCAGCCGTCCTTGCTCGTGGGGATCGACCTGGCGCGTCATCACCGACTGCACCACCGGGCCGGCCATGCCCATCAACGCACCGATCGGCATCAGCGCAAGGAAGATCCAACCATGCGAGGTGAGGCCGTAACCGGTGAGCGCGACCAGCCCGCACAACGTGCCGAACAACAGTGCGCGGCGTTCACCCAGCTTCGGAATGATCTTGCCAACCAGATATCCCTGGACGAGCGCGGTGAGCACGCCGACCAGTCCGAGCACGTAGCCGACTTGCTGTTCATCCCAATGGAAGCGGTAATCGACATTGAGGACGAACGTGGCGTTGTAGGCGTACTGTGCCAACGCGAACAGGAAGACCACCAAGGCCAGCGCGGACACCTGCGGGTAGCGCTTGAGCAACTTCGCCGAACCGATCAGGGCGCCGACCGGATTGGCCTGCTTCCAGTTGGTGGCGACGCGCCTGTCCTTCGGCAACGATTCCGGCAATACGAACAGGCCGTAGCAGAAATTGGCGAGCGAGAGGATCGCCGCCGCCCAGAACGGTACGCGCGCGCCCCAATGCGCCAGCGCGCTGCCCAGCGCCGGGCCGATGACGAAGCCGAGGCCGAACGCCGCACCCATCATTCCGAACGCGGCAGCGCGCTTGTCGAATGGCGTGACATCGGCGATGTAGGCGTTCGCGGTGCTGAAACTCGCTGAAGTGATGCCGGAAATGATGCGTCCGATGAACAGCAGAGGCAGCGTGTTGACCAACGCCATCAGCATGAAGTCGAGGCCGAGCCCGAGGTTCGACAGCAGGATGATCGGGCGGCGGCCGAAGTGGTCGGACAATGCGCCCTGTACTGGCGTGAACACGAACTGCATCACCATGAAGGCGGTGCCGAACCAGCCACTCCAGCGCGTGGCTTCGATGAAGCTGCCGCCGGCCATGTCCTTGATGATGTGTGGAAGCACCGGGATGATCACGCCGATCGCCAGCACGTCGAGCATCACGGTGATGAAGATGAAGGCGACGGCGGCGCGGCGCGCCTGCGGTTGTGTGGTTGCGTCCATGTGAGGGCCTTTTGGCTCAGTGGTGCAGGGCATCGGCCGCCAGCATCAAGGCATGCTCGCGGATGTCATCGGGCCAACCGGCCATGTGCTGTTCGAGTCCGGTGACATCCTGCGCGAACAACGCGCGCGTCGCTTCCTCGAAGCCAGGCTGGTTGCCGGCCATCGCGTGCATGAAGCGATACGCCGCTTCCTGACAGCCGCGGGCGTGATCGGATTGCGCACGATTGCGGCGCGCATCCTCGACCAGTTTGCGCAGGGCCACCGATGCACCGCCCGGCTGTGCGTTCAGCCACTGCCAATGGCGCGGCAACAACGTGACTTCGCGTGCGACCACGCCCAGGCGCGGACGGCCGCGCCCACGGCGTGCCGGCGTCTCATCCTGTGGCGCCGCGATCGGCGCCTCGCCGCTGAGGCGCTGCATCAGGTCGGACATGCTGCCGCGCAGGTCGAGTTCGATCTGGCTGCCATCGCGGTCGTCGAAGACCAACAGCTGGGCGTGGGCGCGGGCGTCGACCGCCTGCTTGGCCTTGATCGCGACGTGGCGCAATTCGCCGGCGGCGACACGGTGGCCATCAACGAAGGCAGTGCAGCGGGTATGGGGGCTGTAGGACATGCGCGGATCCGGAAGCATGAACCATGCATTATTTATACCCGGATCAAATTGTCAAGGGTGTCGTCGTTGATCAGCGCCGGCCGGACTGGATGAACCCGAGAAATTCGTTGCGGGTGCGGGCGTCTTCGCGGAAGGTCCCGAGCATGCTCGACGTCAGCATGCTGACGCCGCGCTTGTGGATGCCACGGGTGGTCATGCACTCGTGCGCGCCTTCCACCACGACCGCGACGCCCTGCGGTTGCAGCGCGCGCTGGATGCATTGGGCGATCTGCGCTGTCATCTTTTCCTGCACCTGGAAACGTCGGGCATAGGCCTCGACCACGCGCGCGAGCTTGCTGATCCCGACCACGCGCCCCTTCGGCAGGTAGCCGACATGGACGCGACCGATGATCGGCGCCATGTGGTGTTCGCAATGGCTTTCGTACTCGATGTCGCGCAGGACGATCATCTCGTCGTAGCCCTCGACTTCCTCGAACGTGCGCAACAAGTATTCGTCGGGATCGATGGCATAACCGCTGAACCAGTCGCCATAGGCCTTGACCACGCGCTTGGGCGTATCCAGCAAGCCTTCGCGGGCCGGGTCGTCACCGGCCCAGCGCAGCAGGGTGCGCACGGCCGCTTCGGCATCGGCACGGGCAACGCCGTGGCGGTGGTCGGGAGAGTTGGATTCGTCCATGCGTGGAATGGTAACGCGCCGGCCGTACCGCGATCAGAACGAATTGTCGCCGTCCAGGATGCGCCCAAGGCTGCCGAGCACCGATCCTTCTCCGCGCGACTGCCCGCCGCCCTGGGGGGCCGCAGCGAACATGCGCCCGGCCAGGCGCGAGAACGGCAACGACTGCAACCAGACCTTGCCCGGACCGGTGAGCGTGGCCAGGAACACGCCTTCACCACCGAACAACATGCTCTTGAGGCCGGGAACGCGACGGATGTCCATGTCGACCCCGCCGGTATAGGCAACCACGCAGCCGGTATCGACATCGACGCGTTCGCCCGCGGCCAGTTCGCGCTCGACCAGAGTGCCGCCGGCGTGGACGAACACCCAGCCGTCGCCCTCGAGCTTTTGCATGAGGAAGCCTTCGCCACCGAACAGGCCGGTGAGGATCTTGCGCTGGAAGGCGATGCCGAGCGAAACCCCGCGTGCGCCGGCGAGGAAGCTGTCCTTCTGGCAGATCAGGCGACCGCCGAGGTCGGAGAGTTTCAGCGCAAGCACCGTGCCCGGATAGGGTGCAGCGAAGGCCACCTTGGCCTTGCCGCTGCCGGTATGGGTGTAGACGGTGGTGAACATGCTTTCGCCGGTGACCACGCGCTTGCCCGCCGACAGCAGCTTGTCCATCAGGCCACCACCACCCGACGACGAACCGTCGCCGAAGATGGTTTCCATCTGCACGCTGGAATCCTTGAACATCAGCGCGCCGGCTTCGGCCACCGCGCTTTCGCCGGGATCGAGTTCCACCTCGACGAATTGCATGTCGTGCCCGACGATGCGGAAGTCGATCTCGTCTGCGTTGCGCTGGTTCATTGTGGTTCCCGGGATGTTGGACGTGTGGAAAGTCTACGGCCCAATCCCGACACGCGGCTGGCGTGGCGCGACAGCGCGGCTTCGATGGCATCCGCACCGCCGGCGATGTGCAGCACATCGCGGGCACGGGTCATCGCGGTATAGATCAGTTCGCGACTGAGGACGCGGCTGCCGATGCGGGGCAACTGCAGCCAAACCTCGTCGAACTCGCTGCCTTGCGCTTTGTGCACCGTCATCGCGAACGCCGATTCGTGTGCGGGCAACGCCGCTGGATGGAAGGCACGGACGCCACCTTCGCCGGCAAACCACGCCAGCGGCACGCCTTGTTCATCCGGCAGGCAAACGCCGACGTCGCCGTTGTACAGCTGTTGCGGATAATGGTTGCGGGTGATCAGCAACAAACGCCCCGGGAACCAGGTTGGCGGTGTGCCGATGCGGCGACCGGACAGCGCCGCCTCAATCCGAGCATTGAGGGCGCGGGCGCCTTGGGGACCTTCGCGCAATGCCGTCAGCAGGCGCAGGCGGTTGGCCTGCATCAACGCGTCAGCAGGATCAGCGCTCGTGGCGAGTGCGCGCCAGTGTTCGAGCAGCTGCGGTCGCGCCTGCAGCGGGTCGTCGACGCCTTCATGGAAATGTACGTTCGACAGCGTGCCGCCACGCAGCAGCGCCAGTGTTTTGGCGGTTGCGCCTTCACGAACGGCCTCCGCCAGCGGCGCCAACTGCAACGCGGCGCTCTGGCGCCAGCCGCGCTGCAGGTGCACGCGATGGTCGTGCAGGCTGTCTGCGGACAGGATCGCTGCCAGCACGTCGCCGGCTTCCACCGAAGGCAACTGGTCGGCATCACCGAGCAGGATCAGTTGCGCGCCATCGGCAATCGCTTCGACCAGCTTGCACATCAGTGGCAGGTCGACCATCGAGGCTTCATCCACCACGACGATGTCGAAGGGCAGCGGATTGCCGGCATCGTGGCGGAAACGCGTGGTGTCGGGAATGGTGCCGAGCAGGCGATGCAATGTGCTGGCACTGGCCGGCAACGCCGCGAGCAGGCCTTCTGCGACATTCGATGCTTCCATCTGTTGTGCGGCGCGACGCAGGCTTTCGGACATGCGCTCGGCGGCACGACCGGTCGGCGCGGCCAGTGCGATGCGCGGCATTGGCTTGCCGATGGCGATCGCCTGGGCGATGCGCAGCACGAGCAATCGGGCAATCGTGGTGGTCTTGCCGGTCCCGGGACCGCCGGTGATCAGCACCAACGCGCGCCGCAATGCCAAAGCGGCGGCGCGGGCCTGGAGATCGCCGTGCTCGGCGTCGGGGAAGAGCGTGGCGAACATTGGCTGGATGGCGGCGTCATTGCTTTCGAGCGACTGCGCGGCAATGCGCTGCAATCCCAGCGCCAGCCGGCGTTCGTATTCGCGATAGCGGCGCAGATAGAGCAATCCGTCTTCGAGCACCAGCGGCGCGGCAACGGATTCCGCTTCCATCGTGTCCGGCGAGGCGACGAAACGCGATTCCTGCAACATGGACAGCCACACATCGACATCCGGCCATGGCAGGTCGCCATCGACGAATTGCCGTGGTTGCGTCGGATCGAATGCGGCATGGCCCTGGGCGACCGCCAGCGATGCCAACGCGGCGGCGGCCAGCACCTCGTCGGGCGTCGATGGGTCGAGGCGACGCAAGCTCTGTGCCAGTGCATCGTCCAGCGTCCGCAGCGTTCCGCTTTGTCGCAGTGCGCGCAGCAGGCTCATGCGGCGGCTCCCGTGGCGACATGGCCGAACAGGGCGTCGAGCGCGTCCACCAGTTCCGGCGCAAACCGCTGGGCGAGGATGCCGGGCGAATCGCTGCGCGCGGCATCGATCCCGCGACAGAACAGATAGCGGATGCCGCCGAAATCGCGAGCGTAGTCGTAGGCCGCACCGAGCCGGAAGCGCAGCCAGCGGTGCAATGCGAGGGTGTAGATCAGCGCCTGCAGGTCGTATTCGCTGTGCGCCATCGCACGCTGCAGCGCTGCGCCGTCATATGCGGGGAGACGATTCGATTTGTAGTCGAGCACGTACCACTTGCCATCAACGCAATACGTCAGGTCGATGAGGCCAGTCATCAGCCCTTCGAGCCGCTGGCGCAGGCCGAAACCATGGCGATCGCGGACCACGCCGTGGGCATGCAGCAACTCGAGCATCGCGTCGACGCGCACCGGTTGCAGCGCGAACTGGAACTCGATTTCCGGGCGGCGCTGGTCCGCGGGGACATCGCACAGGCGCACACCTTCCGGCAGATCGACCGTCAAAGTCTGGCCGACAAGGCGCGTCGTCAGCGTGATGCCATCGTCGAGTCCCTCGGCGCCATAGCCTCCGTCGCGCAACGACTTCGCGATGATGCCGGTCTCGCCATCGGGCGCGGCATCGCCCACATTCCAATCGCGCCACGCGGCGAAGTCGGCGTGCTCGAACGCGGCATGCAGGGCAACGCCATAACGATTTCCGGCGAAGCGCGGATCGTATCCGTCATCCACCACTTCTTCCGCCGCATCGGGTTCGTCGTTGCCGCCACCGGCAGGCAAGGTCGACGCGCTGCTGGCATCGCCGGCATCGGCTTTCGCCAGCTGGCTGAAGCTGTAGACCCACCAGTCGTTGGCGGGATGGCGTACGACCTCGCGAGCAGCCGGTATTTCGGCGTCGATCTCCGGCGGAAGCCGCGGCAGGTCATCGGGCGCCAGCGCGGCATCGAAGACGACGCCGGCGGCGCGCAACGCGCCGGCATCACCCAGCATTCCTGCCAATGGCGTCTTGTCGTTGGCGAAAAAATCGCCGCTGGCGATCCACAACGCATGCTCGGCCCGCGTCAAGCCAACGTAGAGCAGGCGCGCATCCTCGGCGCGCTGCTCGCGCTTCCATGCATCGCTTGCGCCCTTCCATCCGGCCTCGGGCAGCGATTCGAACTTCCAGTGCAGGCGCCGACCGTGTTCATCATCGTGCACCGTGCAATACCGGCTCGGCGATTTCGCGTTGCCGCCGATACCGACGAAAGGCAGGAACACCAGCGGATATTCCAGACCCTTGCTCTTGTGCAGGGTGATGATCTGCACCCGCTTCGCATCGGATTCCAGGCGCAGGAGTTGCGCCTCATCGTTTCCATCGGCATTGGCGAGGTGATGCGCGAGCCAATCGACCAGCCCATGCAGGCCGAGCGCATCCTGCGCTGCCTCCTGCAACAGTTCGGCCAACTGCAGGTAGTTGCTGACGCGGCGTTCGCCATCGAGCAGGCCCAGCAGGCGGACTGCATTTGCGGCGCAGAGATCGCCGACCAGCGCGAGCGGGCCACCACCACGCATGCGATCGCGCCATTGCTGCGCCCGCAGCTGCCAGCGGCGATGCCCATCGCCATCGTGATCCAGCGCCTCGATGGCGGCGGCATCCTCTCCGACCAGGACCGTGCCCAGCGCCGCACGCAGGCGGCCATCGTCGCCTCCATGCAACAAGGCGAGCAGCAGCGCGTGGAGTTCGCGTGCCTCGATCGTGGCGAACAATCCCAACTTGCCGGCGGCGACGGCGGGAATGCCGACCCATGCCAACGCCTGCTGGATCTGGCTGGCCTCGCGATGGCTGCGCACCAGCACGGCGATGTCGCCGGGTAGCACCGGGCGCATTGCATTCTTGTCTTTCAGCATTGCGTTGCCGGAACGCGCGTCAATCAGGAGGGCATGGATTGCGGCGACGCAAGCGCCCGTGGCGAGGTCGCGTGATTCGCCGGCACTCCAGGCCGTCGCCTTGCCTTCCTTGTCGAATTTCCCGGTGGCAGGCGCCTGCCACACGGTCAGTGCAGTCGCGGGCTGGCCATTGCGCAGGAAGTCGGCATCCGCGCGCTTGCCACCGGACTCGACCCGGTGGAATTCGACGCGGGGGGCGGTGGACAACACGTTGTCGACATTTGCATACAGCGCGGCGATGGCCGCGAGCACGGCCGGGCGCGAACGGAAATTGTGCGTGAGTGGCGGCGCGTCCTGCGCGACGTTCCCTGCGGCGAGATAGGTATACACATCACCGCCGCGGAAACCATAGATCGCCTGCTTGGGGTCGCCGATCAGGAAGAGTACGGGCGCATCGCTACTATCGCCGAACACGCGTTTGAAGATGTCCCATTGGCGCGCATCGGTGTCCTGGAATTCGTCGACCAGCGCGATCGCGTACTGCGCGCGCAAGCGGCGCGCGAGTGCATTGCCTTGCCTGCCATCCAGCGCATCGGTGACGCCGGCGATCATGTCGTCGTATTCCTGCACACGTCGCTGGCGCTTGAGCATGGCCATGCGGCTGCGTGCGTCCTCGCGCAGCCGATGCAGCAAGGCAACGCGACGACGGGCGAGGTATTCGTCTCGTGCCTGCAAGGCTTCGAAATAAGGCGTAATCGCCGCGGACAACGGCGATTGCGGCACCTGTGCCTCTTTGTTCTTGTTGGCCTTGGCGAGCATGGCGGCCGGTGCAAAACGTTCGATTCGGGCATCGGGCGGCGTGGCGAAATCGCCGGCGTCGCACCATGCCGCCCACGCCTGCCACACGGGTTCGATCCAGTCGAGTTGATAGCTCTTGCCATTGAGCACCTTGCCCGCCAGCGCAGCGCGCAGGGCATCGAGGAAATCGCCGCCGTGCGCGCCAAAACCGTCGGCCAGCGCCTGCCCCGCCGCCTGCACTCGCGGCAGCGGATCCACGGGCAGCGGTGCATCCGATGGCAACAGCACCGGCTCGCGCAACAATGCCGGCAGGTCTTTCGCAAGCTCCTGGTACCCCCCTTCCCATAGTCGTGTCAGGTCGTCGGCCGTGGCGGCGTCCTGCCCATGCCGGCGCCACATGTCCGCCGCGACTTCATCATGCAAATCGCGCCCGTTGGCCAACAGCTCGGGAGCGTCGAACCCTTGACCGGATTCCAGCGCATGCTCGCGCAATATGCGCGCGCAAAATCCGTGGATGGTGAAGATCGCCGCCAAGTCGATTTCAAGCACGGCCTGGCGCAGGCGTTGGTGCACGGCGGCATCGGTTTCGCCGCTTCCAACGCGATGCTGGCGCAACAATTCACGGGTGAGCTTCGCCTCGTCGCTGTCCTCGTCCACCGGTGGTGCATCGATCAGGTCCAACGTCAGCTGCAAGCGTTGGCGGATACGCTTGCGCAGTTCCTGGGTCGCCGCCTCGGTGTAGGTCACCGCAAGGATTTGCCCGAGACGGAGCCCGCGTTCCACCACCAATCGCGTGACCAGCGTTGCCAGCGTGTAGGTTTTGCCGGTGCCGGCGCTGGCCTCGATCCGTTGCACGCCATCCAGCGGGATATCGAGATAGGGATCGTGCCCGCTCATGCGGCATCCTCGACATCGTCTTCCGGCACCGCCGCACCGCCGATCTCGATCGGTGCTGCGACACCGTCGCGCGTCGCCCCGAACACGATGCCGGTGACGCGCGCGAATTCGCGCATCGTATTGCCATCAACAAACGGTTCGCGCCCGCGCAATGCCAACTGCAGGGCCTCGCCATCGCCTTCGGCCCAACCACCATTGCCGCTGCCGCGCCATTTTTTCGCCGCCGCGCGCAAGCCGCGCGCGACGTCATCGGAATGGCTGAACAATTCCCATGCGCTGTACGGCGCAAACGGCAATGGCCGGCGCAGTCCCTCTTCGCGCAGTGCAAGCAGCGCGCGCAACGCAGCAACGGCATTCTCGCGCGAAATCGCGGCGTGCACATGCGGACCGACGCCGTTGTCCTTCGTTTCATGGAACTCGACGAATGGAATGTCGACACCGGCGGCGCGCGCCAACAGCCAATCCAGGCCATTGCGGATTGTCGAGGGGCCGTTCGTTGTACCGAAGCGCAGTCGCGCGATGCGCCCGGCGAAGATGCCATCGACGCAGCCATGCACGCGCACGCCGTCGATGTCGACTTCAAGCGCCAGCGCATCCGCCGCGGCATCGCCACGCCAGCCTGCGAACGCTTCCGCGTACGGCGCGACTTCAGCCATGATGACTTCCATCACGTGTCGACCAAGTGGACCGGATGGCAGCTCGCCACGCGCACGCAATATTCGCTGCATCTCCGCCTGGTGGTTGCCCGCCAGCAACGCATCGAAAACCGCACGCTGCAATCGTGTTCGCGCAAGCCCGCGTTCCGGCGCCTGCAATGGCTCGATGTCCTCGCCGGCCTCTTCGATCCCTGGCAATCGCAGCTGGAGTCGCTGGTGCAGGAAGGCTTTGGCCGGATCGAGCAGGAAGCGTCGCAATGCCTCGAGCGACAATGCGTTTTCTTGTTCCGACACCGGTGCGAATTCCGCCGTCGCCTCCATCCACGGCGCCAGTCGCGTGCGTGCAGCCGAAAGGCCGGCCGCCGCCGGGCGCCAGTCGCCGCGATAGCTGAAGAAACGATCGTCACCGGCGCCGAACGCCAATGGCGAGAAAGGCTGCAGCGGATGTTGCAGCACCATTTGTACCGATGACACGCCATACGCTTCGGTAGCAGACAGCAATTCCGTCACCAGCACCGACGGTTCGCGCGCACTGCCATCGCGCGGGTCGGCGCCCAGCCAGCTCAGGTAGAACACGTCCTGCGCGGAGGCGAACAATTGCAGGAACAGGAAGCGATCGTCGTCGCGGGTCGAACGATCTCCGCGCCGGCGTCGGTCGCTGCCGAGCTCGGCGGTGAGGCGATTGAGCCCGGCCGCGGGATCTCGACGCGGAAAATCGCCATCGTTCATGCCGAGCAGGCAGATCACCCGGAATGGCAGCAGGCGCATCGGCACCATGCGCGCGAAGCTGACACCACCGGTGAGCAGTGGCGCCCGCGTGTCGGATTCACCCAGTTCGGCAGTGAAATGCGCACGCACGACTTCGCCGGGAATCGCTTCGGCGTAACCGGCGCGTTCGGCCTGTTCCGCAAACGCATTGATCGCCGTGCGCAGGCGATCGAGCGCGCGTTGCCCCTGCGTGGTCGCAGGCAGGCGCGGCAGGAGTGCGTCGAGCAAAGCCAACAGGTGTTCGCGCCACTGCGCGGGCGTCATCGTCTCGCCGAACATGCGTTCGTAGCGGGCGAGCACACGCAACAGGCGCACCACGACATCGAACGCATCCAATGTGCTGCCTTCCAGTTCCGTCCATGGCGCAACGCCGGCACCACGTTCACCCGGAATGATGTCGTCGCTGCCACTGGCGTGACCGAGCAGCACACGATCCAGCGCAAACTGCCAGGTGTAGGCATCATCGGCCGGCGCGCCATTGCGTGCGCGATGCGCAGCGTCGATGCCCCAGCGCGTACCGGCATCGTGCAGCCAGGCGTGCAGGCGGTCGAAGTCGTTGGCGTCAAGTTGTGCCGCCTCGGCCAGGGGTGCACTCGCCAGCAGGTCGAGGATCTCCCCCAATCCGAAACGCGAGGTCGGCAACGCCAGCAGGCGCAGGAACACCTCGGCCAACGCTTCTTCCGCGAGCGGGCTGGCATCGGCGACGGCATAGGGAATCGCATCGCCCTGGCGCTGACCACCGAAAACCGCGTCGAGATAAGGCAAGTAGGGATCGATGTCCGGCGCCATCACCGCGATCTCCCGCGGCTGCAGCGGCGGATCGAAACGCTTGTCGTCCAGCAGCGCACGTAAGCGATCGTGCAACACCTGCAACTCACGCAGGCGGGTGTGGCAGGCGTGGAACTGCAGGCTGGGATCGTTGTCGATATGCGCTTCAATCGCGGTCGCGGTGCGACGATGGAAGAGATCGCTCTGCATCCGCCGCAACAGGCTGTCATGCAGATCGCCACCCCCTTGCGCGGGATCGGCGTAGGCGGTGATCTCGCCCGAGGGATGCACCACTTCGCCACTGCCGAGCAGGGCCATGAAATCGCGGCCGGCCACCCCCCAATCACGCAACAGGGGATTCTCGTTGGCATCGGCGAAGGGATCCTCGCCCGCGCGCAGGCGCGCACCCAGCGATTGCAAGTCTCCCCAGTATTCGGCGCTCGGCGTCGGCGAATAGAAATGCAGCGTCCCGACCCGCGCTTGTGTCGCGATCACCCTCAGCACATCGGGCGAGACGTTGAGCGTGGCGAATACGAACAGGCGCGATGGCAACCCGGATGGCAATGCATCGCCTGTCGAGTAGCGCGTCAGATAGTCCTGGATCCTCCGCGCGCGATGCGCATGGCCGGACGCCACCTCGCGCCACAGGATGGCCTGCGAATCTTCGGGATCGGCGCCGTCTTCCCAGCGCAACAGCCAATCCCGGCGCCATGCTTGGTATTTCTCGAACACGTTGGCGAGTTCGCCCGCCAGTGCCCACGGCTTCACCGCGTCGCCATCGGCCAGATAGTTGGAGAACTTCACCAGCGCCGGCTGCGCCATCAATCCCGGATCGCGCAGCGCCGCATACAGGCGCCAGCGCAGGGTCGCTGCATCGAGATCGTCATGGCTCGGACCGAGGTTGGCTTCGAGCGCACGTGCAACGAATTCACCCGGCGCAAGGAATTCCAGATTTGCGGCAATGCCATGGCGCTGCGCCAGCGTCGCCTGCAGCCAGCGCCGCATCGCCGCCTGCGGGATCAGGATGGTGTCCGGCACCAGCAGCGACTGCCCTTGCGCGGGCGTCCGCAACGCATCCGCGAGCAATCCCGCCAGCACATCCAGCGCATTCGAGTGATAGAGGCGGAAGTCGGGTGCGGCGGCAAGGTTCATTGGTGGACGCATTGTGCCGGAGCGATATCGCATGGATTGAGACCCCGACGTCGATCAAGGCCGACGCGTGCGGTCGAGCCCGTATTCACGGGCACACTGGCTGGGTTCCATTCAGCTTCTTCCAAGCACTCTGTAACGTCCGGGGAATTCTGTCCATATCCGCGTGCGCGATCTTGCCGCCCCTGCCGTCCAGCTGACCGACCTGCGCCTGATGCGCGGCGGACGCGTGGTGCTGGACGACATCAACCTCGTCGCGCCACGCGGCAGCATCACCGCCGTGCTGGGTCCATCCGGCAGCGGCAAATCGACCCTGCTGGCCGCGTTGACCGGCGAACTCGCGCCCAGCGCCGGTTCGGTCGAACTGTTTGGCACGCGCGTGCCGCAGGATCGCCGCGCCCTTCTGGAACTGCGCAAGCAGATCGGCGTGCTGTTGCAAGGCAACGGCCTGCTGACTGATCTCACTGCCGCCGACAACGTCGCGCTCCCATTGCAGGCACATACCGATCTGCCGGCAGCGGTGATCGAACGCCTGGTGGCGATGAAGCTTCACGCCGTCGGCCTGCGCCACGCCGCCGACCTGTTCCCGCGCGAACTCTCGGGTGGCATGGCGCGTCGCGTCGCACTCGCCCGCGCGATCGCGCTTGATCCGCCGCTGATGATCTACGACGAACCCCTGACCGGCCTCGACCCGATCGCGTCCGGCGTGATCATGAGCCTGATCGCGCGCCTCAACGCCACGCTCGGACTCACCAGCATCATCGTCAGTCATCACGTGCACGAAACGCTGCCGATCACCGACCAGGCCGTGGTGATCGCCGATGGCCGCATCGTCTTCACCGGCACCCCGGCGGAATTGCAGGCCAGCAATGATCCCTTCGTGCGCCAATTCCTCGATGGCGCGCCGGACGGCCCGATTCCCTTCGATGCCGCGGCGCGGCCGGTGGCGGCATGACACCGATCGGCAACATCCTGCGTTCGCTGGGACAGGCCGGGCTGTTCGCCGGCAACGTGCTGCGCGCGTCGTTCCCGCCAACCCGTGACATGTTTGCCGAGTTCGTCCGCGAGATCTACAAGATCGGTGCGCGCTCGCTGCCGATCATCCTCGTCGGCGGCGCCTTCGTCGGCTTGTCGGTGACGCTGCTCGGCTATCGCGCCCTCGATACCTATGGCGCCAGCAACCAGGTCAGCGCGATGCTCGGCCTCGGCCTCTACCGTGAACTCGCACCGGTGCTCACCGCCCTGCTGTTCATCGGTCGCGCCGGTTCGTCGATCGCCGCCGAACTCGGGCTGATGCGCGCCACCGACCAGATCACCGCGCTCGGGCTGATGGCGATCGATCCGGTGGCAAAAGTGGTGGTGCCGCGTTTCTGGGCCGCGGTGCTGGCGGTGCCGCTGCTGGTCGCGTTCTTCTGTTCGGCCGCGATTGCCGCCGGCTGGTTCGAATCGGTCCACGTGATCGGCCTCGATGGCGGCACCTTCTGGCAGGTGATGAAGGATGCGGTCGACGTCCGCCACGATTTCCTCCCGGCCTTCCTCAAGGCTGCTGTCTTCGGCGCCACTGCCGCGCTTGTTTCGGCCCATGTCGGCTTCCACGCCGAACCGACCATCGAAGGCACCTCGGTGGCGACCACCCGCGCGGTGGTCAACGCCTCGCTGTTGGTGCTGATGTTCAACTTCGTGCTCTCGGCGTTGATGTTCCGATGAGCGCGCACTTCACTATGGAGATCCAGCCATGAGCATTCGCGGCCCGCGCCTCGAATTCGCCGTCGGTGCCTTCCTGCTGCTCGCCATGGGCACGTTGTTGGTGCTGGCATTCGCATCCACCAACGGCAAGTTCGGCATCGGCGGTAACGCCACGTATCCGCTGAAGGCGCACTTCTCCGCCATCGGCCAGCTGCGACCACAGGCGCCGGTGAAGATCGGCGGCGTGACCGTCGGCGCGGTCTCCGACATCCAGCTGGATCCGCAGAAGTACGACGCCGTGGTCACCCTTGCCATGCAGTCGAAGTACAAGGACTTGCCGGTCGATACCACCGCCGGCGTCTTCACCAGCGGCCTGCTCGGCGAGTCCTACATCGGCCTGACTCCGGGCGGCGACCCCAACGTGCTGAAGGCCGGTGATGAGATCGCCTTCACCCAGCCGGCGGTCGACTTGCTGCAGTTGGTCGGCAAATACATGTTCAGCGGCGGTGGTGCCAAGCCGGGCAATGATGCGCCGGCGTCGTCCACCGACGCCAAATCCACACAGGAATCCAAGCCATGATCCGCAATGTCCTTGCCGCCGCGACGCTGCTGACCGTCTCTACTGCGACGCTGGCCCTTGCCGCATTCCCGATGACTGCCACGGCAGCCCAGCCTGCCGCCGCCAGCACACAGCTGGGCGCGCCCAGCCAGCTGGTACTGTCCAACAGCCAGCGCATCATCACCACGCTGGAACGGCGCCGTGCCGAGTTCACGAAGAATCGTGCCGCGCTGAGCAGCTTCGTCAACAGCGAATTCAACCAGATGTTCGATCGCGACTACGCGGCGAAACTGGTGCTGGGCCGCCATGCCCGCGGCGCCTCGCCGGCGGATGTCAGCGCGTTTTCGACCGCTCTAGGCGACAACCTGATGCAGCGCTACGGCTCCTCGCTGCTCGACTTCAACACCAAACTGACACCGCGTGTGAAGTCGGAAGCGCCACTGCCGAACAACATGGGCGTGCGCGTCAACAGTGAACTGGTGCGTGGTGGCGGCGACCCGGTGCCGGTGACCTATCTGATGCATCAGGTCGGCGGCCAGTGGAAGGTGTTCGACGTGATGGTCGAAGGCGTGTCCTTCGTGCAGACCTTCCGCAACCAGTTCGATGCGCCGCTGTCGCAGAAGGGCATCAAGGCGGTGGCGGCGGACCTCGCCAGCGGCCAGATGCAGGCCAGTACCAAATCGAAATGACCGACGCGACCGCCCGTGTCGAATTGCAGGATGGACGCCTCGTCTTCGACGGGGCGTTGCTGCGTCCGGCACTGGCGCCAATGTGGCCGCGCCTGGCCAAGATCGGCGCGATCTCCACGATCGATCTGGCCCGCGTTTCGCACATCGACAGCGCCGGCATCGCCCTCCTTGGCTGGCTGGCGGACCAACATCCGCAGGCCGCGATCACCGGTACGCCAACGGGCTACGAAGAGTTGCGGATCGCCTATCGCCTCGACGACCGCTTGCGTTTCGAACGCTGATCCCCAACTGCATCGTATCGACATGATCCGCGCCCGCCCCCTGTCCCGACTCCTTGTCGCCGTGTTCGCCCTGGCGTTGTCGGCCTGTGCGCAGCAGGGCGGCACCCGTACGGATACCGCTTCCACCGGCACCGTGGTCCCGGCACCGGTGGACACCCTTGCGGCAGAGACGGCACAGCCTGCTTCAGTGGAGGCGGCGGCGCCCATCGCGGCGATTGCTGCCACTGCAGACGCAAAGCCCGCGACGGCCCCCGCTCCGGCACAAAACCCCGCACCCGCCGCCAGCGCCGATGCCGATGCCGATGCCGATTTCCAGGCGATCTATGGCGATGGTGCCGGCGTCAATGCCGGTGCAGTCGCTCAGGGCGCGTTGCAGCCCTGGGATCCGTGGGAGAAGTTCAACCGCAAGATGCACGCGATCAACAGCTCCGTCGATCACGCGATGATCCATCCGGTCGCCGTGACCTATGTGCACGTGGTGCCGCGACCATTGCGTACCGGCGTCAGCAATTTCTTCCACAACATCACAGGCCCCAGCAACATCGTCAATTCGCTGCTGCAGGGCAAGCCTTCGCAAGCTGGAAATTCACTGTTCCGTTTCCTGGTCAACAGCACCTTCGGCATCGGCGGCCTGCTCGATGTCGCTACCCAGATACATATCCCTGACAAGAGCAACGATTTCGGCACGACGTTCGCGACCTGGGGCTGGAAGAATTCGCGTTACCTCGAATTGCCGGTGTTCGGTCCGCGCACCGTGCGCGATGCCACCGGCATGATCGGCGACATTCCGCTGACGCCGCTGCCAGCCAGCCACAGCGTGGTCGGACAGGTGGCGTTGCGAACCATCAACGTCGTCAACATCCGCGCACAACTGCTGTCCACCGACGCGCTGCGCGAAGGCGCAGTCGACGATTACCGCTTGCTGCGCGATGCCTGGTGGCAGCGCCGCAATTACCAGATCTGGGGCGACAACGCCCAGGATGCATCGTCGCAATTGCCGGACTACCTGCAAACACCGCCGGCCAAGCCCGACTAATCAGGCCGCATTGATTCCGCAAGGTCATTCGGACCCGGAATCGACGCCATCGAGCCCGAGCAGCGGCTGATCCTCGCCGTCCTGAGGCAACGCTTCGACGCCACGCAACTTGCGTTCGATCGCGCGGCTGCGCACGCCGGTTTCATCGATCTTGTTGCTGGCCTCGGCGAGCTTCTTCTTCACCGCATCGAGCGATGCCCCGAACTTGCCGAATTCGCTCTTGACCGCGCCCAGCGTTTGCCACACCTCGCTCGAACGCTTTTCAATCGCCAGGGTGCGAAAGCCCATCTGCAGACTGTTGAGCACCGCCAGCAGCGTGGTCGGGCCGACCGGGGTGACACGCAGGTCGCGTTGCAGCAAGTCGAACAGGCCAGGGCGGCGCAGCACTTCCGCGTACAGGCCTTCGGTCGGCAGGAACAGCAGCGCAAAATCGGTGGTGTGCGGCGGCTCGATGTATTTGTCGCGGATCTTCTTCGCCTCGTCGCGGATGCGTCGTTCCAGCGCGGTACCGGCATCGTTCGCCGCATCGGTGTCGGCGCGATCCTGCGCATCAAGCAAGCGTTCGTAATCCTCGTGCGGGAACTTGGCGTCGATCGGCAACCACACAGTCCCGCCATCATGCCCGCCAGGCAGGCGCACCGCGTATTCCACGCGCTCGCTGCTCCCCGGCCGCGTCACCACGTTGCCGGCGTACTGCTCCAGCGTCAGCACCTGTTCCAGCAAGGCACCGAGCTGCACTTCACCAAAGGTGCCGCGCGTCTTGACGTTGGTCAGCACGCGCTTGAGGTCGCCGACGCCGGTCGCCAGTTGCTGCATTTCGCCCAGCCCGCGCTGGACCGCCTCCAGCCGCTCGGACACCAACCGGAATGATTCGCCAAGACGCGTCTCCAGCGTACTTTGCAGTTTCTCGTCGACGGTTGCACGCATCTGCTCGAGCTTCTTCGCGCTATCGTCCTGCAGGGCCTTGAGCTGGGTTTCCAGCGTCACCCGCAACTCACCCAAGACCTGGCTGTTGCGTTCGGACAAGTCGCGCAACCGATCCGACAGTGCCTGCGAGAATTGCTGCTGCTGGTCGCGCTGCTCCTCGCGGCTCTTGCGTCCGTCTTCGGCGATGGCGTTGCGGAATTCGTCGAGGCGGCGGTCGGTGCGTTCGGTCAGATCGCCGATGTTCTGCGCCAAGGCCTGCTGGTAATGCGATTGCGCCACCGTCTGCTTTTCCAGGGAATCACGCAACTCCCCGCGCCCTTCGCGCTGCTCGTCGCGCAGCGCGCGCTCGAGGCCTTCGCGAAGATTGGAAAGACCGGCGTCGGGCTTGCGCAACAGCAACACGACCAGCAGGACGATCGCGATCGCCACCGCGACCAGGAGAATGAGAACGAGCGTAGAGACTTCAGGCATGGATGCAGTGTAGTCGTCGCCGTCTCAACGACCGAGATCAACCCGCCGCCGTGCCAAACAGATGACCGATGCCCGCGCTGGCCGCCATCGCCGCCGCACCCCAAAACAGCACGCGCGCCGCGCCTTTCCAGATCGAAGCGCCGCCCAACCAGCCGGCCAGGCCCCCCAGCACCGCGAGCAACGCGATCGTCGCACCGGTGAGGATCCAGCCGAAGTTCCCCTGGCCTGCAAACAACCACGACAGCACGATCGGCAACAACGCGCCGACGGAAAATGCCGCCGCCGATGCCAGCGCCGCCTGTACCGGGTTGGCCGTCAGATGACCGACGATCCCGAGCTCGTCGCGCAGGTGCGTGCCCAGCGCGTCGTGTTCGGTCATCGCTTCCGCGACCTGGGTCGCCAGCTCGCGAGACAGGCCGCGCTGCATGTAGATGTGAGTGAGCTCCTTCAATTCGGCGTCCGGCATCTCGGCCAGTTCACGCCGTTCCTTCGCGGTGTCGGCGCGTTCGGTATCGGCCTGCGAGCTGACCGAAACGTATTCGCCCGCCGCCATCGACAACGCGCCCGAGACCAATGCGGCCATGCCGGTCGTCAGCAGCACGCGTGGCGTGGCATCGGCGGCGGCAACGCCCATCAACAGTGCGCTGGTGGAAATCAGGCCGTCATTGGCGCCGAGTACGGTCGCCCGCAACCAGCCGATGCTGTCGCTGCGGTGGCCTTCATGATGGGAACGGGTGAGCTTGGCCATGCTGGGGGCGCGGAATCGGGACGCGCCATTGTGCCTTGCCGTCGGGGTTCCCCGATTGACAGGCATCCCTCGGCATGCGAGTTTTGCCGGCATGGAGATTCGCGACCGCCGTCACATATCGTTCTTGGGCCGCCGGGGCAGTCTGTCCGCCATCGCCGCGTTCCTGCTGGCCACACAGGGGTGTTCATCCGCCATGACTGCACCAACCGATCACATGTCTCCCGGCAGCGCTTCGTCAACGGACGACTTCACCAATACCGTCAAGGACTGGCCGTTGCGGTTTTTACGGCACAACTTCACGGCGCGGTGTTTCAACACCCAACGCTGCAGCGTCCTCTATGCCGGCATGCCGCATGGTTCGGACGAGGCTACGCCCTCTTGGCAATCCACTGGATTCAAGCACGACGAATTTTTCCAAACGTTGCACTTGTCTATCGCCAATTTCCCGCCACCAGCGGTGCTGGACTGGGTATCGAAAGACGGCACCTCGCATCACGCCACCGTCGATATCGGCAACATCTTCAAAGACCGGCTGATTCGTCACAACGTACCGCGGGAAGAAGTAAAAGAGGGTGTGAGTATCGGAGACCCTAATATCGCGATCGAAGTCGATGACCGGACCGTTAATGTCTACACGCAGGCGCATATTCCTACCAAGCATCTGCAGATTCCCGGCAACAAGTACAGCGACTTTCGCGATGATTTGATCAAGGTCTACAGCAAGACGTATTGAGTTCCTGAGGGGGGACAAGATGGGGAGTGTGTTTGGCAAAAACGACGATCAGGTTCACAAGGACCAGGTCACCATGATGGATCTGCAGCAGTACGAAGCTGCACACAAGCAACTGGCCGGCCTGCAGGCACCCGTGCTGCTGCACGCCGACAATTCACATGAACGCCTGTACGTCGCATCACTCGATGGCACCGGCAACAGCATGCGAAGAGATGCACTCGAGCACTGGAGTGCGGTCGCCAAGATTCATTATCAAATTGAAAAGGGGTCCAATCCCAGAATCCACAGCGGCTACGTGGAAGGCATCGGCACTCAAGATGGCCTACTTCCCCGCACTGTCGATGGCTGGCGCGCCTACAGTTTTGATGAACGCGTCGAGACCGCCTATTTCCAATTCTGCACGCAGGCCAAAAAATGGCTCCAACAAGATCCCCAAGCCCAGATCCGCGTCACCGGTGTCGGCTTCAGTCGTGGAGCAGAAGAAGTGGCAGCGCTCAATCGTATGATCGAAGAACGCGGCATCCTCGACCCTGACAATGCCACCATTCACAGGAACCATTCTGGTTTGGTCACGTCGGCCAAATATTCCGGGGAACCGTTGGTTTCTCCGGGCAAAACTCTGCAGGTCGCGATGCTGTTCGATCCCGTCTCCACGAACAACACCGAGTTTGACCGCCGTCTTGCCCCATCGACAGTCGGAGCATTCCAGATCCTCTCCACCGACCATCGCGACCAGTTCAAGAGCGATCAGCTGCTGCCACACGGACTATCCGAGGACGGTCGCTTCCTCAGCGTCACCGTGCCTGGCGCGCACAGCAACATCGGCGATACCTATACCCAGAACGGCCTCGGCGTCCTCAGCGCCAACATGGGCGTGGACTTCCTCAACAGCCTGTCGGATCGCGATTTCCTGAAGCCGCAGGCGGTGCCGCAGGATCCGGCGAAATACCAGATCTATCACTCCGAAGAGCACATGGCGCTGTACACCACGCGCTACTACGACCAGCACCACCAGCGCGGCTACACCGACCAGCTCGGCGCCGATGCGCAATGCCGGGTCGCACAGCCGTTGCCCGACTGCACGCACAAGGTGCCGGTCAATCCCGCATTGGCCGGGCAACTCGACTACCGCCCGATCCGGATGCACGCGCAGCAAGCCCCGCCGACGATGCCGGACCAGCCGAAGCCGCAGGCGACATCCACCCACGACATCTTCCGCTCGATGAGCGATGCCGCGCTACGCGGCGATGCGACGGACATGCGCGCCACCGGCTCCACCTGGCTCAACAGCGGCGCCGCGCAGGACTGGCTGCAGCAGGGGCGCGACTACAACGCGCAGCAGCGCGAGTCGGACTTGGCCGCACAACTGGCCCAGCAACAATCGCAACAGGCGGCAACACAAGCCGCACCGGTACTGCACCGATGAGCGCGCACATGGACAGCAACGATTTGCAGGAGCTTGCGCTGCGGCTGGCCGCGTTCACCGACTTGCTGGAACAACGCGCCGATCGCGTCGCCGACATCACCGAAGCCAATGCCCATGCGGTGGAATCGGCGGCGATCACGCTCACCGAGCAGGGGCGCGGCCTCTCCACTTCTGCCGTCAGCGCCATCCGCGACGAAACCCGCACTGCAATGCAAGCCTTGCACGCCGACATCGCCGCGTCGCGTTCCGCTCAGCGCCGCTTTGCGACAGTCGCATCATCGGCATTGGTGGTTGCTGCTGTGATTGCAGTCGGCGGCAGCGCATGGATGATCTGGCAGAGCCGCCAGGAAGTCAGGCGTGCAGAGTTTGCCCAGGCCATCCTGCAAGCGACCCGCAGCGGCGCGATCACGATGTGTGGTGATGAAGTCTGCGTGCGCGTCGGCAACAAACCGAAACGCGCCAGCGCCGATGGCTACGTCATCGCCGAATGAATCCGGCCCGACAACGCCTCAGTCGAGCACGCGGCAGAACACCGCCTTGAGGTAGCGCGATTCCTGCACCTGCGCCAGCCACGGATGATCGGGGCCGGCACCAGCCACCTTCAGCACCTGTACGGTGCGGCCGGCATAGAACGCCGCGCGCCGCAGCATGTCGGTGAACTGCTCTTCGCTCACCAAGCCGGTGCAGCTGAATGTCGCGAACAATCCGCCCGGCTTGACCACGCCCAGCGCCAGCTTGTTCATGTCGAGGTATTTCTTCAGTGCCGGGATCACCTGCTCGCGATCGCGGGTCATCTTGGCGGGATCAAGGATCACCACGTCGAATTGTTCGCCATTGGCGGCGGCGTCGCGCAGCCACGGAAAAATGTCGGCCTGGACGAAGCGCGGCTTGACACCGTTGAGCTTGCCGTTGGCGCGGGCGATGTCGAGCACGGCGGGATCGATGTCGATGCCGACCACATCGCTTGCGCCACGCACCGCCGCATACACGCCAAAGCCGCCGGTATTGCAACACAGATCGAGCACGCGCTGGCCCGCGCACAGACGCGAAAGCCATTCGCGGTTTTCGCGCTGGTCCGCGAAGAAGCCGGTCTTGTGCGCACCCGCGGGATCGGCGCGGAACTTCACCCCATACTCGCTGACGATCGCCGCTTCGGTGCCGAGGGTGTCGCGGTAATCAAAGCTCTCCTGCTTCTGCACGTGCTCGTCGGCGAAGCTGTGGAAACGGCACCCGGGGAAATGGCTGCGCAACGCGTTGAAAATGATTTCGCGATGGCGCCAGGCGCCGGCGCTGAAGAATTCGACCACGATCAAGTCGTCGTAGCGATCGACCACCAGTCCGGAAATGCCGTCACCTTCGCTGTGGACCACGCGCCAGGCATTGCTGATGTCGTCGAGTTTGAGGATGTCGCGGCGCAGGCGGATCGCCTCACCGATCTTCGCCTCGAACCACGCCTGGTCGACCACCACGCTGCGGTCGCGCTCAAGGATGCGCACTGCGATCCGCGAATGTCCGTTATAGAAGCCGCGGCCAATCCATTCGCCATCCACGCCCAGCACATCAACAATCGAACCCGGTTTCGGGCGCTGTGCCGGCTTTTCGACCAAGCGCTGGAAAATCCACGGGTGCGAGGAGTTCCACGCATTCTTCAGGCGGACAACGGGCAGGGCTTCGTTCATCGCGCCATTTTAGCGGGCGCGGCCCCTTCCACGCCTTGCACGACGCCCGATCCGTCGCCATGTCGGGCAAATGGAACTCCAGGACATTGCCACCCCCAGCGACCCGCGCCGCCAACGTCGGCTCGATGCCGGTCGCCTGCGCCGGGCGCTCACCTGCAGCCTTGTCGCCATCCTCTTGCTGCTGGGCATCCACGCCATGGTCGGCAACAACAGCGCGGTGGCACCGTTCACCGTGCAGCCGCATTCGGCCAGCGGACTCGTCGGCATCCTCACCGCACCGCTGTTGCACGGGTCCTGGGACCACGTGCTGTCCAACGCGATCGCCATCCTCATCCTCGGCACCCTGGCCGGCAGCGTCTATCCGCGTGCCAGCCTGCGTGCGCTGCCGTTGTTGTGGCTGGGCTCCGGCATCGGCGCATGGCTGCTCGGTCACGTCGGCGAACACCACCTCGGTGCCAGCGGTGTCACCCACGGACTGATGTACCTCACGCTGACGCTCGGCATCCTGCGCAGGGAACGCTCCGCCGTCGCCGCCGCGATGATCGTGTTCCTGCTCTATGGCGGAATGGTGATGGCGGTGCTGCCGTTGCAGGAAGGCGTGTCCTGGCAGTCGCATCTGGGGGGCGCGATCGCCGGTGTGTGTTCGGCCTTTCTGTTCCGCCACGCCGATCCGGCCCTGCCGCGCCGTGTTTACAGCTATGAGCTGGACGAGGAAGAAGAAGAAACATGAATGGGGCGTGGCGAATACTTCGCCATCCCGATCCACGTTAAATCTGAATGAAATCTGTCAACCCCGGGGAACTCGAATTTCCTGTACAGGTTCCAGAAACATAGTTAACTCTCTGATTTATAAAAACTTCACAACTCTTCCTTTCCTCGGTCTCGCATCGCAGCATGGCCTCACCGCGCTCCAACGAGCGTTTTAATGTGAAGAGGCAAGACCCATGAAGAAGCTCCAGACCACCCTCGCCCTGACCGCGCTGGCTGCTGCCTTGGCCGCCCCGGCCGTGTTCGCCCAGTCCGCCACCGACAGTGTTGGCCAGGGCTTCGTCCGTGGCGAGCTGGGCAAGACCAAGCTGAAGGACACCAGCAGCTCCGACAACGTCAAGGACACCTCCTACAACATCCGCGGCGGTTACATGTTCAACCGCAACTTCGGCGTTGAGGGCTTCTACGGCCGCTACTACGACAAGAACAGCCACAGCCTCGGCTTCGACCAGAACACCAAGCTCGATGGCTATGGCATCGGCGCGGTCGGAAAGGTGCGTTTCGGTGAACAAGCCGTCGATACCGGCTTCTACGGCAGCGGCCGCGTCGGCCTGATGCGCGCCAACTACAAGGCCAGCGCCACCAACACCACCGGTGGCATCACCACCAATTACTCGGTGTCGAGCAACAGCAACCAACCGTACTACGGCGTGGGCGTCGGCTACGACTTCAACCGCAACATGGGCGTCGGCCTGAACTACGACTACTCCCATGGTCGCGTGCGCGTGCCGACCACCGGCAGCAAGGTCAGCTACAACGCTCAGACCCTGGGTGCGGATTTCGAATATCGCTTCTGATTTTAGGTTGTGGAACCAACGGCCACCTTCGGGTGGCCGTTTTTTGTTCCTGATCAAACGCCGTGGCAGTTCGCGGGCGTAAAATCCGCGACATGAACGCCAAACCGCAGCGACTGGAAAACATCGTCACCGACAAGGGCAAGGTTCCGGTCTATGCCACCGGTATCGTCGAACAACCGTGGGACGATTACACCGCCGCCGACCACGATGTCTGGCGCCAGCTGTACCAGCGCCAGCGCGAAGTCCTGGTGGGTCGTGCCAGCGACGAATTCCTGCAGGCGCAGGACGCGATGGGGATGACGCCGGATGCCATTCCGAAATTTTCGGAGCTCAACAAGGTCCTGGAAACCACGACCGGTTGGACCATCATCGGCGTCGAAGGCCTGTTGCCCGAACTCGACTTCTTCGATCACCTCGCCAACCGCCGCTTCCCGGTGAGCTGGTGGATCCGCCGTCCCGACCAGATCGACTACATCGAGGAGCCCGACCTCTTCCACGACCTGTTCGGCCACGTCCCGTTGCTGATGCTTCCTGTGTTCGCCGACTACATGCAGGCCTACGGCTTGGGCGGCGTGAAGGCCCACGGCATCGGACCGGACGCGTTGCAGATGTTGACGCGCCTGTACTGGTACACGGTCGAGTTCGGTCTGATCCGCCAGAAAGACGGCTTGCGCATCTACGGCAGCGGCATCGTCTCGTCGAGGGGCGAATCGATCCATAGCCTGGAAAGCGCGGCGCCCAACCGCATCGGGTTCAACCTCGAACGCATCATGCGCACGCGCTATCGCATCGACAGCTACCAGAAGACCTATTTCGTCATCGACAGCTACGACGAACTGATCGAGGCGACGCGCCCCGATTTCAGCCCGATTTACACACGGCTGATGGCGCACGACTCGATCCCCGCCGGCACCGTGCTGGACAGTGATGCGGTGATCCACCGCGGGACAGGCGAGGGCTGGGCCACCGACGGCGACGTCTGATCCGCGATAATGGCGGCTTCGCCAGCGGAGCCGCGCCATGTCGCCCAATTCCGAGCCCAGTTCCAAGCCCATCTCCCTCACCCATTACCTGATCGACGAACAGCGCGCCGGCCACGTCAACGCCGACCTGCGCCTGCTGATCGAAGTGGTGGCACGCGCCTGCAAGACGATTTCCGTCGCGGTGGGAAAAGGCGCGCTGGGTGGCGTGCTCGGCGACGCCGGCACCGGCAACATCCAGGGCGAGGCACAGAAGAAGCTCGATGTGATCGCCAACGACGTGTTGCTGGAAGCCAATGCCTGGGGCGGCCATCTTGCCGGCCTGGCGTCGGAGGAAATGGAACACAGCCAGCCGATCCCGGACATGTATCCGCGCGGCAACTACCTGCTGCTGTTCGATCCCCTCGATGGGTCCTCCAACATCGACGTCAATGTTTCCGTCGGCACGATCTTTTCGGTGCTGCGCTGCCCGGATGGCGTCACCACCGCGCAGGACCAGCACTACCTGCAAGCCGGCAGTGAACAGGTCGCCGCCGGTTATTGCATCTACGGACCGTCAACGATGATGGTGTTGACCGTCGGCCAAGGCACCCATGCCTTCACGCTGGATCGCGAACAGGGCAGTTTCGTGATGACCCAGCGCGGAATGGCGGTGCCGGAAGAAACGAAGGAGTTCGCCATCAACATGTCGAACCAGCGTCATTGGGATATGCCGATGCAGCAGTACGTCAACGACCTGCTGGCCGGCAAGGACGGTCCGCGCGGCAAGGATTTCAACATGCGCTGGATCGCCAGCATGGTCGCCGACGTGCATCGCATCCTGACCCGCGGCGGCATCTTCATCTATCCGTGGGACCGCAAGGATCCGGGCAAGGCCGGCAAGCTGCGCCTGATGTACGAAGCGAACCCGATGAGCTTTCTGGTCGAACAGGCCGGCGGCGCCGCGACCGATGGGCGCACGCGGATCATGGAGATCGCTCCCGAAGGCTTGCACCAGCGCGTCCCGGTGTTCCTGGGATCAAAGAAGGAAGTCGACGCGGCGACCAAGTATCACCTCGACCACGATCGCGGTTGATCGCATTTCCTGGCTAGTCCGGCAAGCGCACCCGCACCGTCGTTCCGTCGGCATCGGATTCCGATTCCAGCGTCCCGCCATGTCGCTCGACGACCCGTCGCGCGATCGTTGCACCGATATCGGCATCGCGCGACTCGCGCAATACGGAGAACTCGCTCGCGGGATCCGTCACACGATGGCCGCTGTCGTGGATGCGCAATAGTGTCGCCGCTGCATCATCTCTGGCGCTGATCGTGATGCAGATCGGCGCCTGCGCAGGCGCGCGCCGCCACGCCGCCCCGATCAGGCGCTGCATCATCTGCCGCAACAAATGTTCATCGCCGATCGCCTGCATCTCCGGTTGCACGTCGATCCGGACGTCGCGCCCGGGATGCGCATCGCGCAGATCCATGACCGCCCAGTCGGCCAGCAGGCTGAGGTCGACAGGTGCGCGCTTCGCTTCGGCCGCGTCTACCCGCAGCCAGTCAACCAGGTCGAGCATCATCTCATCGAGGCGTTCCGCGGCATCGCGGATGCGCGACAAATGCTCGCAATCGCCGAGACCAAGACCTCCGCTGTTGTCGAGCAGCCGTCCGAACCCCTTGATCGCACGGACCTGCGCACGCAGGTCGTGCGAGACCACACGCGCGAGGTTCGCCCGCAGCGCCTGCAGTTCGTCGCCGTCGCGATGATTGCTGTCGTCCATGCCGGACCCATGCTTGCCAGCTTGGGAGTGTAGTACGGCACAATGTCGCCATGGTCATGTCGCAGATCCTGTTCCTGCTGATCCTCGCCGGCGGCCTGTATCTGTTCGTGAGCGAACGGCTGCGGGTTGATGTCACCGCGATGCTGATCCTGCTGGCATTGGTGCTGACACGGGTGATCGGGCCGAAGCAGGCACTGTCCGGATTCTCCAGCGAACCGGCGATCATCATTGCCGCGGTCTTCGTGATTTCCGCTGGCCTCGCAGCCACCGGCATCACCGAGCGCATTGGCCAGTGGATCGGCCGCATGTCGGGCGGCAATGAGTGGCGCACGATCGCGGTGGTGATGCCGACGGTCGCGGTGCTCGCGGCGTTCACTCATCACGTGATGGTGACGGCGATGCTGATGCCGATCTTGCTGCGCCATGCGCGCCAGAACGACATGCCGGCGTCGCGTCTGTTGATGCCGATGGCGCTGGCAGCATCGATGGGGACGACGCTCACGCTGGTCAGCGCGCCGGCGTTCCTGCTCGCCGACAACATGCTGCAGCGTGATGGCGGCGAAGGGCTCGGTATTTTTTCGATCACCCCGATCGGCATTGCGCTGGTCCTGTTTTCGATGATCTATATCCAATTGACGCGCTGGTTGCTGCCACGCCGCAGCGGCGAGCACGGCGAAGGCGATTACCTGCGCATCGACCGTTATCGCACCGAGCTGCTGGTGATTTCCGGCGGCCGTTGGGCCACGCGCACGCTGGCCGAACTCAAGCGCGCGATCGGCCCGGAAGTGCATGTCATCGGCTGGCTGCGCGATCATGGGGAACGCAACGATCTCGGCGACGCCAGCCCTCTGCTCGGCGGCGACATCCTGCTGATCGAAGCGGGCGCCGACGAACTCAAATCGCTGCATGACGATCCCGGCCTTGATCTCTATCCGATCGCGCGTTTCGGTGCGAAAGCCAATGGCGAGGGCGAAGGCGAACCGCAACTGGTGCAGGCGGTGGTCGCACCGGGCTCAGAATTCATCGGTCGTACCGTGCGCGATCTCGACTTCTCGCGGCAGTTCCGCGCGGTGATCGCCGGCCTGTGGCGGCGCAGCGGCTCGATTGCAGCACGCCTGGTCGATACCCGCCTGCAGGAAGGCGATGTGCTGGTGCTATGGGGCCGGCCCGCACGCTTCAGCGAACTTGCCGCGCACCACGGCTTCCTGATGCTGGTGCCGTTCCGCGGTGAAGGCATGCGCCGGCTGCGTGCGCCTTTGGCCTTGCTGATCATGCTGATCACGATCGTGTGTGCAGCCACCGAATGGGTCGACCCGCCACTGGCGTTCCTGATGGGCGCGGTGCTGATGGTGGTCACGCGCTGCGTCGACCTCAAGCGCGCCTACCGCGAGATCGACGTGCGCATCTACGTGATGATCGCTGGCGTCATTCCACTCGGCATCGCCATGGAACAGACCGGAACTGCGGCCCTGCTCGCCGGCGGCCTGATGCACTTGGTCCACGACTGGTCGCCACTCGCCATCCTGGTGATGCTGTTCTCCGCCGGCGCGTTGCTGACGCAGCCGATGTCGGACGCCGCCTCCACCGCCTTGCTCGGGCCGATCGCGCTATCCCTCGCGCACGCGTTGCACTTGCCACCCACCCCTTTCGTGGTGTGCACGGCACTGGGGGCGGTCGTCGCGTTCATCACCCCGATCGGACACCACGGCAGCCTGATCATTCTCGGTCCCGGGCAATACAAGTTTTCCGATTTCCTGCGCATCGGCCTGCCATTGACCGTCATGGTCGCCTTCGTCTGCGCGTGGATGGCGCGCTGGTTGTGGCTGGGCGGCCCGCTGATCCCGCACTTCATCCACCACTGATGATCAGAACAACGCGCCCTGCGGCGAATCTTCGCGTGGCGGCGTAAACAAATGCGAGTCGACCGGCGGCATCCCGGGGAATCCGATGCGCTGTTTCGCCTTGCGAAAACGCGTCGCAATCAGATCGGCGAAGGGTCCCTCGCCACGCCCGCGCACGCCGTAGCGGCTGTCGTAGTCCTTGTTGCCATACATTTGCCGGATCAGGCTCATCACGTGCGCGGCACGCTGCGGAAAATGCAGCTGCAGCCATTCGCGCCAGACTTCCTTCAGCTCGTGCGGCAATCGCAGCAGGACATACCCTGCCGAGAGCGCATCGGCTCCCCGCGCGGCCTCGAGGATGTATTCCAGTTCCATGTCGGTGATCATCGGAATCACTGGTGCCACCAGCACGCCGGCAGGCACGCCCGCCGCACGCAATTCCGCGATCATTTTGATCCGCATGTGCGGGGCCGCCGCGCGCGGTTCCAGTTTCGACGACAGCGGGTTGTCGAGCGAGGTCACCGAGACCATGACATGGACGAGGCGCAGCTTCGCCAATTCCGCCAGCAGGTCGAGGTCGCGCAGGATCGCCGACCCCTTGGTCACGATCGCGACTGGATGGCGCGTTTCCAGCAGCACTTCCAGGCAAGCTCGGCTGATGCCCTCGTCGCGTTCGATGGGTTGCCAGCCATCGGTATTGATCCCGAGTGCAATCGGTGACGGCACATGTCCCGGTTTCGCCAGTTCCTTGCGCAGCAGTTCCGCGGCGTTGCGCTTGGCATACAGCTTCGTCTCGAAGTCCAGCCCGGGCGAGAGATCAAGATAGGCATGACTCGGCCGCGCAAAGCAGTAGACGCAGCCATGCTCGCATCCGCGATACGGATTCACCGATTGCCCGAAGGCGATGTCCGGTGAGTCGTTGCGACTGATGATGGTGCGCGCCCGCTCCGCGGTCACCGATGTTTGCGGGCGCGATTCGAGATCGGCGGCCTGCTCGTTGGCCAGCGACTCCCAGCCGTCGTCCTCGGCGATCGCGGTGCGCTTCTCGAAGCGCCCCGGGACCCGCGACGCCGCGCCGCGCCCCTTGATCGCGATGTTCTGTTCAAACCGCACTTTGCGATGGCTGTCCATCACGCTAGCCTAGTCCCCGGGCGTCGCAACGGACGCGAACGGAAACAACGGGCGAACACAATGTGGCATCCCATTCACCAGGCATGGAGCGCGCTTTCGGCCATTCCCCACATCGGGATCTGGCTGGCCTTCTTCTGGATCGGCTATGTCATCGCCCTGGGCGTCTACATCATCCTGCAGAAACGCGAACCCGCCGCCACCCTGAGCTGGCTGTTCAGCCTCGCCCTGCTGCCCTATCTCGGCTTCGCCATCTATTACGTGTTCGGACCGCAGAAGATCAGTCGCCAGCGACTGCGGCGACCGCGGGCATACAAGATGTACCCCGACAGTGCAGATACCAGCGGCAGCCGCGACGATGCACTCCTGCACACGCTGGCGAATGCCATCACGGGCTATCGCGCCGTCACTGCGCATGACGTGCGCATGCTGGTGGATGGCAGCGCGACTTACGCCGCCCTGATCGACGACATCGGCAAAGCGCAATCGCACATCCACCTCGAGTACTACATCTTTCAACCCGATCGCAGCGGCACCGCCCTGCGCGATGCCCTGATCGAGCGCGCGCGCGCCGGCGTCAAGGTCCGCGTGTTGATGGACGCGGTCGGCTCTTCGCGGACACCAGCGCATTTCTTCGGCGACCTTGCCGACGCCGGCGGTGAGATTTCGTGGTTCCATCCGATCCGTTTCCGCCGTGTGTGGAAATTCTGGACACGACCGCCGCTCAACCTGCGCACCCACCGCAAGATCGTGGTGATCGACAGTCGCATCGGCTACACCGGCGGCATCAACATCACCGACGAGGAAAACGACGGCTTGCGCAGCGACGCCTATCGCGACCTGCACCTGCGACTGACCGGCGACGTGGTGCTGGAACTGCAACAGGTTTTCGTCGAGGACTGGATTTACGCCACCGACCAGCGCGATTTCATCTCCGAGATCGCGCGTAACTTGCCACCACTCGCACCCGGGCCGATCTGCGCCCAAGTGTTGAGCTCTGGCCCCGATTCCAGCTGGGAGGCGATCCATCGCCTGCACGTCAGCGCCATCCACGATGCGCGCCAGCGCGTGTGGCTGGTCACGCCCTACTTCGTGCCGGGCGAAGCCGCGTTGATGGCGCTGTCGTCGGCCGCACTGTCGGGACTCGATGTGCGCCTGATGGTGCCGAAGGCGAGCGACAGCCGTTGGGTCACCCTCGCCGCGCGCTCCTACTACGACCACCTGCTGGACGCCGGGGTCAAGATCTACGAGTACGGCCCGCGCATGCTCCACACCAAGGCGCTGTTGAAAGATGACGACGTCGCCATCATCGGCAGCGCCAATTTCGACAATCGCAGCTTCCGCCTGAACTTCGAAGTCTCGGTGTTGTTCGAGGACACCGGCGTCGCCCTCGAGCTGGCACGCCAGATCGAAGGCGAGTTCGCCCATGCGCCGCGTGTCCGCACCCCCCGCCCGCAGGCCTTCCTGACCGAACGTCTGCCCGAAGCGCTAGCTCGTCTGTTCTCGCCACTCCTCTGACCTCGTGCCGATACACTCCCAGGTCAGGATCAATGAATACGACCCGTGGAGGCTCCCATGTCCTGGCTGTTGCTCGCACTGTCGCTGGCTGTCTTCTGTGTTGCCTGGAGCGTCCACTCGTCGCTCCTGATGGTGCTGTGCCTGCTGGCTGCGCTGGCGGCATTGGTCGGATTCGCGTGGATGCGCTACAAACTCCTGTTTCCCGATCGCGCCGTCGCCATCGACGATACCCCGCTGACGGCGGAAGACGTGCGCCGCATGCGTGATGCCCAACTCTCCGCTGCCACGACTGCCACATCTGTCCCGTTGCCCGCCAGCTCGAATCCCGATATCGGCCAATTGCGCGCCGCCGGCGAGCGCGTGGCCGAGCGTGAGGCCTTGCTGCAACAACAAGAAGAAACGCAACGCCGGATCGCCGAGATGGAGCGTCGTGCCACCGAGGCTGAACAACGCGCCGCCGACATGGAACAACGCTTGGTTGACCTGCAACAGCGCGAAACACAATTGGCAGCCAGCCAGAGTCCCGCCGCGCACACCATGCCAGTGCCTGACGACGCTGCGCCCGCCGTCGCGATCGAACCACCGGCACTTCCGCCGAAACCACAGCCGAACCTGCGCGACGAAGGCTGGAATCCTTATGCCGGCGAAGTGCGTGTTCCGGCGAAGCGACCGATCGATCCCAAGGCTGCTGGCCTCGACGTGCCGATGCTGACGCCCCTGCGCGACGAACCTGATCCGACATGACCGCACTCAGCGTCAACGTCAACAAGATTGCCGTCCTGCGCAATTCCCGCGGCGGCGGCGAACCGGATGTCGTGCGCGCCGCCCGCATCTGCCTCGACGCCGGCGCCCTGGGCATCACTGTCCACCCGCGGCCCGATGCCCGTCACATCCGCGAAGCCGACGTCCACGCCCTCGCCCGCGTTTGCGCCGACCACCACGTCGAGTACAACCTCGAAGGCAATCCGTTCGCGCCGCCGCGACCCGGCTATCCGGGGTTCATCGCGCTATGTGCAGCGGTTCGCCCCGCGCAAGCCACGCTGGTCCCGGACGGCGACGGCCAACTCACATCAGACCATGGCTTCGATTTCGATCGCGACATCGACGCACTCGCGCCGCTGGTCGCGCAACTCAAGGCCCTCGGCTGTCGCGTCAGCCTGTTCGCCGATGCCGGGCACCCGGCCATTGCGCGCGCACGCGAGTGCGGCGCCGACCGCATCGAGCTCTACACCGGCCCATACGCCGAAGCGCATTCCGCTGGCGATGCTTCCGGTGCATTGACCGCCTGTGCACAGTCGGCACGAATCGCGCAATCGGTCGGCATGGGCGTCAACGCCGGTCATGATCTTTCGCAAGCCAACCTGACCGATTTCCTGCGCGGCGTTCCCGGCGTGCAGGAAGTCTCGATCGGCCACGCACTGATCTCGGAAGCCTTGTATGCCGGACTGGATCGCACCATCCACGCCTATCTCGACTGCATAAAAAATGCCGCCCCTTGATCAACAAGAAGGCGGCATTGTCGACAAGGGCGAAGACAGCGTCTTCGCCTGAATATCAGTTCTGCACGAAGCCGATCTTTTCCATGTCTGCGTTCTTGGCAGCCGCCAGTACCTTGGCAAACACGTCGTAAGGCGTGTCGTTGGCGGATTCGATCTGCAACATCGGCGTGTCGGTCGGATCCTCGGCCACGGTGTCGCGCATTTGGGCTTCAAGGGCCTTCATGTCGACGATCGTGCCATTCCATGTGACCGTTCCGGCCGCATCGATGCTGAGCTTGATCGGTGCTTTCTTCGGCGGCGGCGGCGGCTGATTGGTCGCCTGCGGAAGATCCAGTTTGATCGGATAGGTCTGGGTCGGCATGGTCACCATGAAGATGATCAACAACACCAACAACACGTCCACCAGGGGCGTGACGTTGATGTCGGACATCGCGCCGCCACCGGAATTGGATGCAAATGCCACTGTCGGCCTCCTTAGTTCTGCTCGCCCGGCTTCGGCCGGACGGTGACGTAACCGACGTTGAGCATGCCAGCCTGGGTCGCGATGCTGGTCATCTTCTTGAGGATCTGCATCTTGGTGTCGCGGTCGGCACGGATGTTGAGCACCGGCTGCGGCTTCTTCTGAGCGACCACGGCCAGGCGATCCTGGAGCCCGCCCTCGCTGATCGGTTGATCATCGAGGAGCAGGGCGCCGTCCGCACGGACGAACAACGTCACCGGCGCGGTCTTCTCTTCCGCGGGCTTGTGCGTCGGCGCGAGGACAACCCGCGGCAATTCAACCTTGGTTTTATGGTTCATCAGCGGCGTGGTGATCATGAAGATGATCAGCAGCACCAACATCACGTCCACGAGGGGCGTGACGTTGATTTCCGCCATGGGTCCACTACTGCTGTTGCCGGTACTGAATGCCATTCTCGGGCGTCCTTGTGGATCGATGCTTCTGTCGTGCGCGGGCGGGATTAGCCGCCGACGCGCGAGCCGGTCGCGAAGAAGTCGTGCAGGTCGTGCGCGAACGAATCGAACTTCGCGTTGGTGGTGCGGTTCAGGCGGCTGAAGAAGTTGTACGCCAACACCGCCGGGATCGCCACGAACAGACCGATGGCGGTCATGATCAGGGCTTCACCCACCGGACCGGCCACGGCCGAGATCGAGGCGTCGCCGCTGGCGCCGATGCGGATCAGGGCGTGGTAGATGCCCCACACCGTACCGAGCAGACCGACGAACGGGGCGGTCGCGCCGACGGTGGCGAGCACGGTCAGGCCGGTTTCGAGGGTCATCGATTCGCGGGTCACGGCCTGGCGCAGGGCGCGGTCGACGAACTCGGAACGATTCAGCGATTCAGCCAGGCGCGAGCCTTCGCTGCGCTGGTGGTGGGCGGCAGCCTGGGCGGCGTCGAGGGCGATCTTGGAGAACGGCTCGTTGCGCGGCTGCTCTTCCATGTAGCGGACGGC
>JAFEBY010000038.1 GCA_018242465.1 Pseudomonadota bacterium
GCGCCATTTCTCGAAATGTTCCTTCTTGCTCATCGGCGCCAGGATCACCGGCGCGGTGATGGTGCCGTTGGTCGGCGGCGTCCACGCGACCGGGATCGCATGCATGGTGATCGCGCGTGGCTGCACCACCTTCGCGTCCCAGGAATCGAGGTTCCAGTTGACGCCGAACGAATACGACTCCTTGTGGATGTTGCTCAACCCGTAGGCATGGAACTTGCCCAGCGCCCAATCGGCGGCCTTGTCGAAATTTTCGGAGTTGGTCAGGCGCGGGCCGATGCCGTCCATCAATTCCGACGCATTGGCCATGGCCTGGCTGTGGCTCAGGCCTTCGTTGACGATTTTCGCGATCTGCGCATCCGTGGCGTCACCGGGGGCTGCCTGCAAAGGCTGTGCAAGGAGGACCAGCGAGGTGGCG
Organism: Pseudomonadota bacterium; assembly: GCA_018242465.1. Lineage (GTDB taxonomy): Bacteria > Pseudomonadota > Gammaproteobacteria > Xanthomonadales > Xanthomonadaceae > Solilutibacter. Next base: position 416 of record JAFEBY010000038.1, read on the forward strand.
ATGGCCAGGAGTTTGCGTTGCATGGCTGCGTTTCCTTCTGGAAGTCCGATCATTTCGCCGCCGTTTCGACCGGCACCTTGGGCAGGTCGGCGGGCAACTTCACGCCCGGTCGCGCGACGCGATACATCTCCCACGCGATCACCCGCGCCAGCGCACGACGATCACCGCCGATGGCATAGAGATCGCCGTGCGTTCGATCGGGAACGAAGCGGAAGTCGGTCTTCGCACCCACCGACTTCATCGCGACTTCGAGCTTGCGAGCAGCGCCATCGAGATAGAAGGTGTCGGCGGTGCCGACGATCAGGTGGACCTTGCCATCAAGATCGGGCTTGAGCGTGTTCCACTGCGTGGTGATGCGATGGGCGATGTCGTAGTGGTCACGCCAGTAGGCAACGACAGTCGGATCCACCTTGCCGGTGCGGCGATCGAACATCTGCATCGGCCGACCGTCAGGCCCGCGCGGCGAGAACACCCATTCGAACGAAGCCATCTGGCCACCCACCGGGCCGGTGACTTCTTCCAGCTTGGCGAACTGCTCGAAGCTGGCGATCACCTTCGCGTGGTCGCGCACCAGCGGGATCGGCGTGCCATCCGCGTGGTGATAGACGTTGGCGTTCGGCGCGTAGAGATCGGCACCGGTGAAATCGTGGAAGTCACTGGGATCGGGGGCGGTCGGCCAACCGCCGCCGAACACCTTGGGATAGCGCACCTGCAGCCACAACGATGCCCAGCCGCCGGAAGAGTGTCCAGTGACGAAGCGGCTCGTGCTCTTGCCATCGGTGCGGTAGTCGCGATCGACCTGCGGAATCAGCTCTTCGGTCAGCGCCGCGCCCCATGGTCCGTTGTTCACCGAATCGGCGAATTCATGCGTGCCGGTCGGGCTCGATTCGTCGAGGAAGACCCAGATCATCGGCGGCGTGTCGCCCTTTTCCATGCTGGCCGACGCCGACGCCGCGGAGTTCAGCGAATTGCGCAAATTTCCGCCGAAGCCGTGGGTGGAATAGGCGATCGGGTAACGCGACTTGGCGTCCTTCTCGTAACCGGGCGGCAAGACCACCCAGCCACGCATGTGGATCGGGCGACCCCAGAACGCACTGAGCTTCGGACTGATGATGTCGAGCAGCTTCACATGCGGCTTGGCGGCGAGGATTTGCGTGCGCATCGCTTCCGGCATGCCTTTCGGCAAGTCCCAGTAATCGCCCGGTGCCGGTTCGCGCTGGTCAAGCATCATCAACGGCAGGTCGCCGCCCTTGCCGAGCGTGATCTTCCGTGGCGCGCTCGAGATGTCATCGCTGCTGCCACCGTAATTGTTGTCGCGGGCGGTATCGAGCACCGCCTGGATGTAGTAGTCCCCCGCAGGCAATGCCGCGAGTCCGGATGGATAGGCCATCGTTTCGGTATCGACGACGAATTCTTTCCCGGCATCGAGTCCCGGCACGTCCATGCCGATCAGCGCGCCGTTGCTGCGACCGAAGGGACTGACTTCGACCTGGGTGACCTTGCCGTCCTTCGCCGCCTTCTCGGCTTCCGCCGCCGGCTGCAGGCTCACCAGCAGACGACCCGATGCCGAAGTGCTTCCAGCGGGCAGTTCGACGCGCAAGGGCGTCCCGGCAAAAGCCGACTGGCAGGCAACGATCAGTGCAATCGCCAGCGCGTGGCGCGGCAACGACTTCGACATGGCACGACTCCCCGGGGATGAATCCCCGAGTGTGCGCTTCCGAAAAGACCCGTGGCATATGCCACAGGTCATCTTCCGCTTTGCTGCAGCCGCAGCAGGGGCGTTACTGCTTCGGAGACCAGCGTGCCGAGAACATCAGCGTACGCCCGGCCTGGTTGTACCAGCGCGCGGTTTCGTAGGCCTTGTCGAAGATGTTCTGCGCCGTCAGCTGGAGGGTCCACGCGACGTCGGGGCGATACGCCAGGCGCAGGTCGCTGGTGGCGTATCCACCCATGCGCACCTTGTTGGACGGGTCGTCGAAACGATGACTGGCGGCGTTGATCGATGCCCCCACGCTCCATTTGCCGAACTTGCGATCGGCATCGATGCGGCCCATGCGCTGCGGTCGGCGGTTAAGCAGGTTGTCGTAGTCGATCCCCGGCGTGCGATTGCGCGGATTGATCACGCTGGCGGTCGCGTTGATGTCCCATTGCGCCAGCGTGGTGCCAAGCGTGGCTTCGACGCCATTGACGCGCGCACGCTGGATGTTGTCGGGCATGCCCCAAGGGCTGCGTGGCGAAGTCAGGAACGGATTGAACGCGATCAAGTCATGCAGTTCGTTGCGGTAGGCATGCACGCTCCAGCGACCCCAACCGTGCGAACCATCGACGCCAAGCTCAATGCTGCGCGAGGTTTCCGGACGCAGGCCCGGGTTGCTGAAGCCCGGGTAGTAGAGATCATTGAAGGTCGGCGCACGGAAGGCGGTGCCGTAGCTCGCGCTCGCGCGCAGCGCCTTGGTGATATCCCAGCCCCAGGCGACGTGGCCGGTATCGTGCGTGCCGAACTGGCTGTTGTCCTCGTGGCGCGCACCCAATTGCAGGTGTTGCGACCCGAAATCGCCGCGCCAGTCGGCGAACACGGCATGCGTATTGCGACGCGTGGCATCGTAGGCCGTGTCGCTGGCCAGCGAATCGCGTTGCCAGTCGATACCGACGGTGGCGAGATTGGTGCGCGTGCCGATGTCGGCCTTGAGGCTGGCGGCATCGCGACGCGTGTTGATGTAGCCGACAAATCCGGAATTGCCATAGTTCTTCGACTGATCATCGTTGCGGCCGGCATTGAGATCGAATGCCAGCCACGCCAGCGGCGCGTACTGCACATGCGCACCGGCGACCTGCTGCACGATCTTGCTGCGATTGGCCCAGGAACCGTCGTATTCGTTGTCGCCCTGGATGCGCATCACGCGGGCGTCGGCCTTCCAGGCGTCGTTGAAGCGATAGCCGAGCGCGACGTTGGCGGAACGGTTGAGGTAGCCGTCGCGATCGGGCTCCCAAGTGCCACAACCGGCGTAGGTGACGGGATCGCCATTGCACGCATTGAAGCCCCGGGTGCGGTCATAACCGACATTGGCGGAATACCAGAAACCGCCATGGCGGCCATCGAGACCAGCATCGCCCTTCCAGGTGTCGTAGGTCCCGAAGGACACGCCGACATGCGGCACCACGCCATCGGCATTGGGGCGCCGGGTGAAGATCTGGATCACGCCGCCCATCGCTTCCGATCCGTACAGCGACGACAGCGGCCCGCGCACGATTTCGATGCGTTCGATCTGCGACACCGGGATGTCGGTGAGCGCCGCGAATCCGGCCGAGACCGAACCGACCTTGACGCCGTCGATCATCACCAGGGTCTGGCCGTTGCCGGTCCCGCGCAGGAAGACCGCCGAGATTTTGCCTTCGCCGCCCTGGTTGTAGATGGCGAGGCCAGGCTGGCCGCGCAGCAATTCCGGCAACGACGACGGTTGCAGGCGTTCGATGTCGGCACGCGTGATGGTGGTGCTGGCGGCGAGCGTCGCCGGACCGCGTTCGCTGCGGGTGCCAGTGACGGTCACGCTGTCGAGCGCGGTGTCGCCAGCCTGTTGTTGCGCGAATGCGGGTGAAACAGCGATGGCCAGCGCGATGGCGAGCACGCGCGGGGAAAGGGATTGCTTGGATGGCATGTGGGCTCCTGCTCCGCGCCTGCCCGCGCGGGGAAAGTCGATGGAAACGACATGCAGGAACAGGAAACGGACACGCGGCTGGCCGCGATCACCGCCACCATGCCCACCGCATGTCCGGGAATGCTTCGGCCGGTCTCCGGGCTCGCGAGCGTTGCGGAGCGGCGCCTTCCCATGCTGGAAGCACAGTGGCATTCGCCGATCCCGAACCAGCCTGCTCATTCAAGAGCCGTGGTCCTGCTCGCCTACCGTTGCGGGGGCAGCTCCGGAATTTCACCGGATTCCCGTTTCAACCGCTCACGCGGTCACCGAGGCCCGCACAGTCTACCCGATCGCTGGCGGCTACACTTGGCGCTGACAACGCTGCGCGATTCGACCCCATGAGCCTGCAACTCCACATCGACCTCGCCCGCTGGCTGCGCGACCGCCTCGACGACGGCACCTCGCGCGAGATGGTGATGGCCTCGATGCTCAACACCGGCTACGACGCCAAGACCACCGAAGAAGCCTGTGCGCTCGCGTTCGACACCCCCGACAAGCTCGATGCCATCATTGCCAAGCAGGCAAAGAATGCAGAGAACGCCAAACCTGCTGCGACCTGGGCCGAAGAATTCACGCCGTCGCATCCGATCCCCCTGGCGGAAGCACGCAACCGCGTTCCCTCCGACCACGGCGACATCCAGGTCGTCGCGCGTTCCGGTCGCCCTTACGTGCTGGCGTTGGCGAACTTCCTGACTGCCGACGAATGCCACGAACTGATCGAATACGCGCGCAGCCGCATCACTCGCGCCACCGTGGTCAACAGCGTCGATGGCGGCGACCTGGTGGATGAGCGCCGCACCAGTGAACTGGTGATGTTGCGCCTCGCCGAAACGCCGTTGATCGATCGCATCGACAAGCGCATCGAGGCATTGACCGGCATCCCGGTGCCACACGGCGAAGGCCTGCAGGTGATGCGTTACACCGTCGGCGCCGAATATCAGGCGCATTACGACTATTTCGATTTCGCATCCCCCGGCGAAGCCATGCACCTCAAGTTCGGCCAGCGCGTCGCGACCCTGGTGATGTATCTCAACAACGTCGAAGGCGGCGGCCAGACCACGTTCCCCAATGGCGACATCGAAGTGGTGCCGCAAACCGGCAATGCCGTCTATTTCGCCTATACCGACCGCGACGGCCGCAGCGACACCATGTCGTTCCACGGCGGCGCCCCGGTGACCGCGGGCGAGAAGTGGATCGCCACCAAGTGGATGCGCGAACGCCCGTACCACTCCTGAGGACTTCGCGATGTCGAAGAAATCGAACCTATTCCACCCGACCATGACCACGCTCGACCTGCGGGCAGCACGTCCGACGCAGATCTCGGTCGGCATGGCCGAAGTGGACGACAAGCGCCGCGAATGGCGGAAACTCGGGCGCAACAAGCGCCAGGAGATGATCGCCTCGCATGTGTTTCCCGGGATTCTAGGACCGGACCGGCAGCTCTACATCGTCGACCACCACCACCTGGGCTTGGCGATGTTGCTCGATGGCATCACCAGTGCCACAGCGATGATCCAGCGCGATTTCTCGATGCTGGAAGGATCGGTGTTCTGGCGGACGATGGAATATTTCCGCTGGGCGCATCCGTATGACCGCGACGGCCACCGCGTCGCGTATCCGGAAATCCCGCAGTCACTCCACGACATGCAGGACGATCCCTATCGCGCGTTGTCGGCCTATGTGCGCACGCATGGCGGCTACGCCAAGGATGCGCTGCCCTATTCCGAATTCCTGTGGGCCGATTTCTTCCGGCCGCAATTCAAACTGAAGAAATCGCGTCCGACCAAGGCCGACATCAAACGCGCGGTGACACTGGCGCAACACCCCGAAGCGTCCTACCTGCCCGGCTGGAGCGGAGCGCACCAGGCGTGAACGCCACGCCCGCCGCCTCCGGTTTGCGCGGCGACGTCATCGCCGGGCTGTCGGTCGCGGCACTCCTGGTCCCGGAAGCACTGGCCTATTCCGGGATCGCCGGCCTGCCGCCAAGCGCAGGCGTCATCGCATTGCTGGTCGGCCTGCTGGTGTACGGCGTGCTCGGCCAGAGCCGCTTCGCCATCGTGTCCGGAACGTCATCGGCAGCAGCGCTGCTCGCGGCCGATCTCGTCGCAGCGCATTCGTCCGTCGATCGCACCGCTTATGCAGCCACGCTGGTGGTCGCCACCGGCCTCTGTTTCGGGATTGCGGCGCTCCTCAGGCTGGGTGGACTGTCCAACCTGATCGCACGACCGGTCCTGCGCGGCTATGCGGCGGGACTCGCCTGTGTCATCGCCATCAAGCAATGCGCGCATCTCGTGCAGGTTCCGTCGACACAGACGCAACCGCTGTTGATGGTCCCGGAACTGCTGCAGGGGTATTCGCGCTGGGCGTGGCCGAGTCTCGTCACCGGCATCGGCGCGCTCGCACTCCTGTTCGCGTTCGCGCAGCTGCGCAAACTGCCTGCAGCATTCGTCGTCGCCGCACTCGCCATCGCGTTGTCGCCGTGGCTGTCGACGCATGGCGTCGCTTTGGTCGGCGCTTCGACGCTGCTGCCAACATTCGCCGCGCCTGCGTTGCCGCCGGCAGGCGAATGGCTGGGCACGCTGCAACTCGGCGCGGCTTTGGTGCTGGTGCTCTACGCCGAGTCCTACAGCGCGATCAGCGCGGCGGCGATGCGCCACGGCGATCCGGTGCAACGCAATCGCGACCTGTTCGCCTTCGCTGTCGCCAACGTCACATCTGGTGTATTGCGCGGACTGCCGGTCGGTGCCGGCTTCACCGCCACCACCGCCAATGACGATGCCGGCGCACAATCACGCCGCGCCGGCATTTTTGCAGCACTCGCCAGCGCGATCCTGGTCTTCGTCTGCGCACCGCTGATTGCGCGCATCCCGCTACCGGTATTGGCTGCGATCGTCATCCACGCTGTCTCCGGGGCATGGGCACCTTCAGCATTCCGGTCCTATTTCCTGTGGCGGCGCGATCGCATGCTGGTGATCGCAGCGGCTATCGCGGTGCTGGTATTCGGCATCCTCAACGGCCTGTTGATCGCCGTCGTGCTCAGCATCGTGCTGTGGCTGCACCAGGTGGCGACACCGCGCCTGAGCGTGCTCGGACGCTTGCCCGGCAGTCACGATTTCGTCCGCATCGACCAGCATCCGGAAGCACTTGCGATTCCCGGATTGCTGATCCTGCGCCCCGAGGAGCCCCTGTTTTTCGGTAACGCCGCGGCGATTTTCGATATTGCACACAGCCGCGTCCTCGAAGCACGCGACATTCAAAACGTCGTGGTGAGTCTCGAAGTGTCGCCCGACCTCGATGGCACCGCCGTGGAAGTGATCGGCAACTTCGCCACCTGGCTGTCCAACCGTGGCATTGCCTTGCGGATCGCCCGCCCGCGCCAGCGCATCGTCGACCTGCTGGAGCGTGCGCACCTGCCCGATCTGCTCCCGGCCGAACTGCGCTACTGGAGCGTGGATGACGCGGCAACCCCGAAAGATCGATAACGCCCCTGCGCCCACATGGTTGACGCAGCGCAATCAAATATGTTAATCCGAGGTTAAATCACCCCGGAGTAGCACATGCCCCGTCGTTCCCTGCTTGCTGCGGCGATTGTCGCCACATTGTTCGGCCCCGCCACCGCGCTCGCGCAAACTGCTCCAGCAGAAAATCCGACCGCGTCTCCGCAAAGCCAGAGTGACCTCGACAAGGTGGTCGTGACCGGCACCCGCGCCAGCAACCGCACGGTTGCGTCGTCAGCAGCCCCGATCGACATCATCACCCCTGAAACGCTCCAGGCGACCGGCACCACCGAACTGGCCACTGCGTTGTCGCGCGCGTTGCCTTCTCTCAACTTCCCGCGCCCGGCCATCACAGACGGCACCGATGCCGTGCGCCCGGCGCAGCTGCGTGGCCTTGCCCCCGACCAGGTCCTCGTCCTCATCAATGGCAAGCGCCGCCACACCACGGCGCTGATCAACCTCAACGGCAGCCAGGGGCGCGGCTCATCGCCAGTCGATCTCAACGCCATTCCGATCTCGGCAATCGACCACGTGGAAGTACTGCGCGATGGCGCTTCCGCGCAGTACGGCTCCGATGCAATCGCCGGCGTCATCAACGTCGTATTGAAGAAGAATTCCTCGGGCGGCGACGTCAGCGCGCGCTACGGCGAGTACAAAAAGAATGACGGCAAGCAGTGGAACGCCGGCGCGAGTGCGGGATTCAAGCTCGGGAATGACGGTTTCATCAACATCGCCGCACAGGGAGGCCATCAGGACAATACCAACCGGGCGACTCCCTACAACGGCGTGGTGGAACAGCGCTATGGCGATCCTGAAGTCAAGGCTGGCGCGGCATCCTATAACGCGGAACTTCCGCTGACCAATGACATCTCGTTGTATTCGTTCAGCACCTGGAGCCGCCGCAACGTACTGTCAAATGGCTACTTCCGCTGGCGCGGCGACCAGCGCAACGACATCACCATCTATCCCAACGGATTCCTGCCGCAAATCCACAACGTCAGCAAGGACGTGGCGTCGGTCCTCGGCGTGCGCGCCAATGCAGGCGGCTGGTTCCTCGACTTCAGCGTCGACCACGGCTACAACGACCTTTCGTTCAACATCGAAAACACGCTCAATCGCAGCCTGGGTTCGAGCTCTGCCCACCAGTTCTACGCGGGCTCCCTTCACAACGGCCAGACCGTATTCAATGCCGATGCCACCAAGGACTATTCGGTCCCGTGGATGAAGGGCGGTCCGCTGACGGTTGCCTTCGGCCTCGAATGGCGCAAGGAAACCTTCCAGAGCACGCCCGGTGAACCGAACTCCTATGCCGATACCGGCCTGATGATTCCGAAACTGGACGCCAATGGCAATCCGGTCGTCCCCCCTGCGACAGTGCGCGCGGCGGGTGGTGCGCAGGTGTTCGCCGGTTTCAAACCGCAGGATACCGGCTTGTACTCGCGCACGAGCCATTCGCTCTATCTCGATCTTGAAGGCAATTTCACCGACAAGTTCTCCGGTGGCGTTGCAGTACGCAACGAACACTACAGCGACTTCGGCGACACCACCACAGGAAAACTCTCCCTGCGCTACGCCTTCAGTCCGAAATTTGCCCTGCGCGGCACCGCTTCGACCGGATTCCGTGCGCCATCGTTGCAACAGCAATTCTTCCAGTCGACGGCAACCAACTTCATCGGCGGCGTGCCCTATGACATCGTCACGTTCCGCGTCGACAATCCGATTGCAATCAAGCTTGGCGCACAACCGCTGAAGCCGGAAAAATCAACCAACTACGGCCTCGGCGCGGTGATCCAGCCGATCAACCGCATGTACGTCACCATCGACGCCTACCAGATCACGGTGAAGGATCGCATCTATCTGTCCGAGAACCTGCTTGGACCTGTCGGGCCCTTCCTTGCATCGCAAGGCATCAACAACGTCAATGGCGGCCGTTATTTCACCAACGCACTCGACACCCGGACCCGCGGCATCGACATCGTCAGTGGCTATCGCTGGAAACTCACTGGCGGCAGCACGCTCGACTTGACTGCTGGCTACAACACCAATCGCACCACGATCCTGCGCATTGCACCCAACCCGCCGGCACTGGCCGCCGTCGGAATCGGCTTGCAGACGATCGGTCGCGCAGAACAAGGCCGTGTGCGCTACGGGGCACCAAGCGACAAGTTCTCGCTCAATGGCACCTGGAAAGGCCAGCACTGGCTTGTCAGCGCCACCACGACCCGTTATGGCGATTTCACCTCCTACGGCACGACATCGGCAACGGACCAGACCTACAAAGCCAAATGGGTGGCTGACCTTTCGCTCGGCTATCGCGTGAAAGGCTGGGAATTCAGTGTCGGCGCCGACAACATGTTTGACACTTACCCCGACCGCAGCATCCCGAGCCTGGGCACGCGCAACTATCTTCCCTATAGCACGCAGTCGCCTTTTGGCTTCAACGGCGCGTTCTACTACGGCAAGGTCAGCTACGCCTGGAAATGACTTGTTGTCGATGTTTGAAAAACAACGGGCCGCAAGGCCCGTTGTTTTTTTGGGGATCTGGCAGACCCTTACTTGACGAACACCAACTTCCCGCCCTGCGCGTCGACCTTCACCATGTCGCCGTTGCCAAAGTGGCCCCGCAGGATCTCGCTGGCCAGCGGATTCTCGATCTGCTGCTGGATCGCGCGCTTGAGCGGACGCGCACCGTACACCGGATCGAACCCGACATTGCCCAGCAATTCGAACGCCTTGTCGCTGAGTTCGATGCCGATGCCACGTTCGGCGAGGCGCTTCTCCAGCCCCTTGAGCTGGATCGCCGCGATCGACTTGATCTGCGCCTTGGTCAGCGGATGGAATACCACGATGTCATCGAGGCGGTTGATGAACTCGGGACGGAAGTGCGCCTGAACCACGCCCATGACCGCAGCCTTCATCTGGATGTAGGCCTCGGGTGAATCGTCGCCGGCCATTTCCTGGATCTGGTGTGAACCGAGGTTCGAGGTCATCACGATCACGGTGTTGCGGAAATCGACCGTGCGGCCCTGGCCATCGGTCAGGCGACCATCGTCCAGCACCTGCAACAGGATGTTGAACACGTCCGGATGCGCCTTCTCGACTTCATCGAGCAGCACCACGCTGTAGGGACGACGACGCACTGCTTCGGTCAGGTACCCGCCTTCCTCGTAACCGACGTAGCCGGGAGGCGCGCCGATCAGCCGCGACACACTGTGCTTCTCCATGAATTCGCTCATGTCGATGCGTACCATGGCATCACCCGAGTCGAACAGGAAATCCGCCAACGCCTTCGTGAGTTCGGTCTTGCCGACGCCGGTGGGACCGAGGAACAGGAAGGAACCGCTGGGGCGATTGGGATCGGACAAGCCCGCGCGTGAACGCCGCACCGCATCCGACACCACCTTGATCGCCTCCTCCTGGCCAACCACGCGCGTACCGAGATGCTGTTCCATCTTCAGCAACTTGTCGCGTTCGCCTTCCAGCATCTTGCTGACCGGGATGCCGGTCCAGCGCGACACCACTTCGGCGATTTCCTCGGCGGTGACCTTGTCCTGCAGAAGCTTGAAGCCACTCTTGTCGGCCTCGCGTTCCTGCGCCGCGTGCAGTTCCTTTTCCAGCTGCGGCAATTCGCCGTACTGGATTTCGCTCATTCGGGCGAAGTCCTGCGCGCGTTGCGCGGCTTCCAGTCGCAGCTTGGCGTCCTCGATCTTCTCCTTGATCCTGGTCGCCCCCTGCAAGGTGGCCTTCTCGGATTTCCAGATCTCCTCGAGATCGTTGTATTCGCGCTCGAGTTTGTCGATTTCTTCCTGGAGATCGGCCAGGCGCTTCTTCGAGGCGTCGTCCTTCTCCTTCTTCAGGGCCTCGCGCTGGATCTTGAGCTGGATCAGGCGGCGTTCCTTGCGATCGAGTTCTTCCGGCTTGGAATCGATCTCCATGCGGATGCGCGATGCCGCCTCGTCCATCAAGTCGATCGCCTTGTCGGGTAGCTGGCGGTCGGCGATGTAGCGATTCGACAGCGTGGCCGCCGCGACGATCGCCGGATCGGTGATCTCGACGCCATGGTGGACCGCGTACTTTTCCTTCAGGCCGCGCAGGATGGCGATGGTGTCCTCGACGCTTGGCTCGCCCACGAAAACCTTCTGGAAGCGACGTTCGAGCGCAGCATCCTTCTCGATGTATTTGCGGTATTCGTCGAGCGTGGTCGCGCCGATGCAATGCAGTTCGCCGCGCGCCAGCGCCGGCTTCAGCATGTTGCCGGCGTCCATCGCGCCTTCAGCCTTGCCCGCGCCGACCATGGTGTGGATTTCGTCGATGAAGAGGATGATCTGGCCTTCGTTCTTGGCGAGATCGTTCAACACCGCCTTGAGCCGTTCCTCGAATTCGCCTCGGAACTTGGCACCGGCAATCAGCGCACCCATGTCGAGCGAGAGCAGGCGTTTGCCGCGCAGCCCTTCCGGTACTTCGTTGTTGATGATGCGCTGCGCCAGCCCTTCGACGATCGCGGTCTTGCCGACGCCGGGTTCGCCAATCAGCACCGGATTGTTCTTGGTGCGCCGTTGCAACACCTGGATGCAGCGGCGGATTTCCTCGTCGCGACCGACCACCGGGTCCATCTTGCCCTTCTCGGCACGCGCGGTCAGGTCGATGGTGTACTTCTCCAGCGCCTGGCGCTGGTCTTCGGCATTTTCGTCCTGCACTTTTTCTCCTCCCCGCATCTGGTCGATGGCCGCCTCCAATTGAGCACGAACCTGTTGTGCGTTGTTGCCACCCGCCGCCTTCAATGCGCGTCCGGCGTCGCTGTTGTCGTCGATCAGCGCCAACAGGAACAATTCACTGGCGATGAAGGCATCGCCGCGCTGCTGTGCCAGTTTGTCGGTGACATTGAGCAGGCGCGCCAGGTCGTTGCCGACGCTGATGTTGCCGGCCTGGCCGCTGACTTTCGGCAATGTGTCGAGCGATTCAGTGAGTCGCTCGCGCAGCACCGGGACGTTGACACCGGCCTGCGCCAGCAATGGGCGGGTACCGCCCCCCTGCTGGTCGAGCAATGCCAGCAACAAGTGGGCGGGTTCGATGATGGAATTGTCGCGGCCAACCGCCAGCGATTGCGCATCGCTGAGCGCCTGCTGGAACCGCGAAGTCAGTTTGTCCATGCGCATGGGGGATCCTTGGGGGGGGCCGCCTGCGGACGGCCTGCATTACGCCTGAAATAGGGTGTTCGCGTGCGAATTCAAGATGCGGCTGCATGCCGGGGATGCCTGCGCTATGGTCGACCCTTCTCCATCGGGCCCCGCCGCCATGCCTTCGATCCCCCGACTCGCCTGCGCCGCGATTTCCTGCATGTTGCTGGCTGCTCCCGCATGGGCGGACGGACTGTCGCCGCAGGAGCGAAAAATCGTGACAACGGTTGACGCCGGCTACGGGAATGATGTCGCCCTGCTCGCGCGGTTGGTCGAACAAAACAGTGGCACCTACAATCTGGCGGGCGTGGAAGCGATCGCACGGATGCTCAAGCCCGAATTCGATGCATTGGGATTCCGCGTGCAATGGAAGCCGATGGCGCAGACCGGACGCGCCGGCCACCTGATCGCCACCCACGCCGGTTCCGGCAAGGGCAAGCGCATCCTGCTGATCGGCCATCTCGACACCGTGTTCGAACCCGACAGTCCGTTCAAGGGCTTCCGCCGCGACGGCGAACGCGCCATCGGGCCCGGTGTCGGTGACGACAAGGGCGGCGACGTGGTGATCCTCGCGGCACTGCGCGCGATGCAAGCCGCCGGCACCTTGAAAGACGCCGATATCGAAGTGGTCTTGACCGGCGACGAAGAAGACGTCGGCAGCCCGCTCGACATCGCCCGCGCCGACCTGATCGCCGCCGGCAAGCGCGCCGACGTCGCGCTCGACTTCGAGAACCTGTCGCAGGAGGATGGACGCGATATCGGTTCGATCGCGCGACGTTCGTCCAACATCTGGACGCTCACCGCAAGTGGCAAGTCCGGCCACAGTTCGGGCATCTTCTCGGAATCGATGGGCGATGGCGCCATCTTCGAACTCGCGCGGATCATCGCTGCATTCCGCAACGAGCTGCCGGAACCCAACCTCACCTTCAACGTCGGACTGATCGGTGGTGGCCAGGAAGCGACATTCGACGCCAGCAAGTCGCGCGTCAACGCCAGCGGCAAGGACAACATCATCCCGCCGATCGCGGTTGCACGCGGCGATTTCCGCACGCTCAGCGTCGACCAGACCAAACGCGTGAAAGCGAAGATGCAGGCGATCGTCGCCCGTCATTTGCCGAAAACCGACGCCACCATCGAAATCGAGGAGCACTACCCGCCGATGGCGCCGACCGCGGGCAATCGCGCGCTGCTGGCGAAACTCAACGAAGTGAATCGTGACCTCGGCCTGCAACCCATGGCCGAACTCGATCCGCTCAAGCGTGGTGCCGGCGACATTTCCTTCGTCGCTGCGGACATCGATGGATTGATCGGCATGGGCGTGTCCGGGTCCGGCAGCCATGCCCCCGGTGAAACCGCCGACCTCGATTCGATCAAGCGCCAGGCCAAGCGTACGGCGATCCTGATGACAAGGCTCGCGCAAACACCTCGTTGAGCATCAGTGCCGCGCTACGGCAAAGCCTGCCCACCCCTGGTGACGTCGCGGTGGCATTGCGCCGGTTCCGCGCCATCATCCGGTTCCAGCCAGCCTTCGTAGCGGATCAACAGCCCCAGCACCGGCAGCCTCGCCTCGACGAAGAA
>JAFEBY010000039.1 GCA_018242465.1 Pseudomonadota bacterium
GCACTTCGGCCAGCAGGCCGGTGAGGCGACGCAGGTTGACCTTCATGTCCTCGCCGGCATAGCTGCCCGCGTACAGGCCGGCATAGCGGCCCAGCAGGTTGAAGCCGTAGTCGACGTCGTAGGTCTGGATGATGGTGGTGTTCTTCTCGCTCTTGTCGGGCTTGATCGAGATGGTCGACTTCTTGTTGCTGCCCATATCGCTATTGGTCAGGGCGAAATCCACGCGCTCATTGGTCTGCGAGCCGGTGATCTTCCAGCTGCCCTTGCCGGCGCCGTTGTCGCCGTCGTAGTCGATTTGGGCACCGACGCCAGAGGCTGGACCGCTGATCTTGAGCTGCGTGCGCGGGTCATGCGCGGTCACGGCGTTCCAATCCTTCCAGCGCCCGAAGCTGTTGATGGTGTCGTACACCAGGGTCGGCTTGCGGTTCGTGTCGATGGTCTCCGACAGGTGGCGGTGCGACGGCAGCACGATGCCGACCAGCAGGAAAAACACGGCCACAATGGCCACGGAAATCAACAACTCTTTAAGCAGCTTCATTCAGGAGGTCTCCGGAGCGTGTCCGTCAAGCCAATACGAGCCGCCAATCCTAGCAAACCGGCCGCCCTGCGGGGAACCTTTTATGGCACTCAGACCAGTTTGGCTTCCAGTGCCTTCAATACCGCACGGGTGCGGTCGCGGACGCCCAGCTTGCTGAGGATGTTGGAGACGTGGTTCTTGATCGTCCCCTCGGCCACACCCAGGGTGTTGGCGATTTCCTTGTTGGAATAGCCGCCGGCCATCAGCCGCAGGATCTCTGTTTCGCGCTCAGTCAGCGGATCGGGGCGGTCGAGGCTGGCGAATTCGGTCTGCATGTGCTCGAGGCCGGACAGCAGCTTCTGGGTGACTGCCGGCTGCACCAGCGACCCCCCGCCGGCGACCGTGCGGATCGCCCCGACCAGCTGTTCCAGCGATACGTCCTTGAGCAGGTAGCCGCGCGCCCCGGCCTTGATCCCGGCCAGGACCAGCTGGTCGTCGTCGAAGGTGGTGAGAATGATGGTGGGCGGCAGCTGGCCCAGTCGCGTCAGCGTTTGCAGGGCCTCGAGGCCCGACATCACCGGCATTCGCATATCCATCAGGATCACGTCCGGATTGATCTCGGGAACCATCGCGACCGCCTGCTGGCCGTCACTGGCCTCTGCCACCACGTCCAGCCCATCGGCCTCGGGCAACGAAAGCAGCGAGCGGATGCCTTGACGGACCAGAGTCTGGTCGTCGACGAGAAGGATGCGGATCATGCGGTGTCTCCCACTGTGGAGGGCGGCAAGCGTTTGAGGGGAAGGTCGAGCTGCAGGTGGAATCCCTGACCGGGGGCAGTCTCTACCCGCATTGTGCCGCCATGCGCGACCACTCGCTCCCGCATGCCGTTGAGTCCGTTGCCGGCAACGAGGGCAACGGTGCCACGGCCATTGTCCTTGGCGTCGATGCAGATGCCATCGATGCTGCGGAGGACATGCAGGTGCAGGCGGTCGCCTCCGGAATGGCGGACGGCATTGGTGATGATTTCCTGCGTCGATCTCAGCAGCACATGCGCGCATTCGGGATCGTCGGTGCGCAGGCCCGGCTCCACATCGAGTTCAACCGCCATTCCGGGGACATTCTCGGTCAGCGGTCGCAGTGCCGGTTCCAACTCGATCGCCCCACCCTCGCGCAGGTGGCTGACGGCCTCACGGACATCGGTGAGCAACAGGCGCGCCAGCTGGTGGGCCTGTTTGACATGCTGCTGGGCCGAGCCGTCGGCAAGATGGCCGGCAACCTCGAGGTTCATGCTGAGCGCGGTGAGGTGGTGGCCGAGCAGGTCGTGGAGGTCGCGGGCAATGCGTGTGCGTTCGTTGACCCGGGCGCTTTCCGCCAACAGCGCGCGGGTCCCGCGCAACTCGGCATTGATGCGGCGCTGTTCTTCGCGGGCATTGGCCTGCTCCTTGGCGACGTAGGCGGTGGTGAACACCAGGCCGGAGAATCCGACGTAGAGCAACGACTGGATGAACGCGAGAATGACCGGGTAGTTCATGCTCCAGACGTAAAAGGGCACGAACACCAAGTTGCCGATCAGCATCCAGGCCAGGCCGACCAGAACGGGCAATCGCCACGGCAGGAGGCTTGCCATGACCATCAGCAAGATACTTCCGAGACCCGTCCCCGAAAAGTAAGTGACCCCGATGCTGCACGCAGTCATCGCAAGCAGAAGCAAGTGGTCAATGATCGTCGGGCGACTCAATTGCGCCTTGCGCGTGAGCCACCAGTAAATCGAGCCGAAAGCGAGAAAGCAGGAGACCCATGCGGCAGCGTATCCCGCGAGGGATTCCTCGCCATCCAGACGCAGGCTGTCACGGACGTAATCCGGGTCCAGCCAGACATTCAGCAGCCAGCATCCCACCAGTGCCCAAGTGAGCATGCCGACGAAGCGCAGCAGGCGGATGTGGTCGAGGCGTTGCAGCATGCCTGCATCATATGGGGCGATCCCCGGCCCCGCGCAGCCCGGAAGTCATGCAATGCACTGATCCCGGGGCCATTCAAGCAGACCGCCCGGGGCGTGCGATAATGTCGCGGGGCGCCACGGCGCCCGTGTTGTTTCTGTCTTCCGGAGCGTTGGGAATGTCGCTGTTGATCCGCGACGTGCAAGAGCACGAGCTTGAACAAGTGTTGGCAATGAACAACGCGGCGGGTCCCGGCATCCTTCCCA
>JAFEBY010000003.1 GCA_018242465.1 Pseudomonadota bacterium
CGCTCGGATACCCAGCTGTGGAACGACACCTACGATCGCCCGCTGGATGACATCTTCGCCATTCAGGACGAGATCGGCGCCGCAGTGGTCGCACAATTGAAGGTCAAACTGCTGGGCGACAGCGCGCCCAAGGTCCGGCGTACCGATCCGCGTTCGTTCACGCTGTATCTGCAAAGCCTGAGCAGCTACCGCGAACACAAACCGCAGAGCTACGCACGGGCGCTGGATCTGGTCAAACAGGCGCTGGCGATCGATCCTGGCAACGTCGATGCGCTGAACATGCTGGCGGTGGTGTACATGCGTCAGGTCGGGCTGGGCCTGATGCCGGAATCGGAAGGGTATGCGAAGGCCGAAGAAGCAGCGCGCCGGGCGCTGGCGATCGACCCGCAGTCGGCCGAAGCCCATGCCGAGTTGGCCAGCATTGCCACCCGCAGCGGCGGCGACATTGCGGCGGCCGCTGCCGGGCTGCGGCGGGCATTGGAGATCGCGCCGAAAAACGATTACGTGCTGGGGCAGGCTGCGCTGCTGGCCAAGAGCCTGGGCCGCGTTGACCTGGCAGCGGGCATCCTGCGCAACCAGTTGGCACGCGATCCGCTGATGCCGAACGTGCATTCGGACTTGTGTCAGGCTTACATCGACCTCAACCGCCTCGACGAGGCGATCGCCGAATGCAGGAACGCGCTGGTGCTGGCGCCCAACCGGATCATTCCGCATTTCCTCCTGAGTCAGGCGTTCCTGCTCAAGGGCGATGCTCGACAGGCGTTGGAGGAGGCGAGAAAAGAGCCGTTCGATGTCCTGCAATGGCTCGGCGAAGCCATGGCCCTGCACGCGCTGGGCGACCGTGCCGGTTCCGATGCCGCGTTGGCGCGGGCGGTGGACAAGTATGCGAAGGAAGCGCCCTACAACATTGCCGGGGTCGAGGCCTGGCGCGGCAATGTCGACAGCGCGTTCACCTGGCTGGACAAGGCGGTCGAATACAAGGACGGCGGGCTGACCGCGATCGCCACCGATCCGTTCCTCGCCAGGCTGCGCAGTGATCCGCGCTGGATGCCGTTCTTGCGCACGCTGGGCAAGGCGCCTGAGCAGCTTGCGGCGATTCCTTTCGATGTCGAACTGCCCGATGCCGAGGCGCCATGAACATGCACGACGATGTCCTGATCCTCGGCGGTGGCCATAACGCGCTGGTGTGTGCGGCCTACCTCGCGGCGGCGAAGCTGAAGGTGCGGGTGCTGGAACGGCGGGCCATCGTGGGCGGCGCGGCCGTCACCGAGGAATTCCATCCCGGTTTCCGCAATTCACTGGCGAGCTACACGGTCAGCCTGCTCAACCCGAAGGTCATCCGCGAACTGCGCCTGCACGAACATGGCCTGCGGATCGTCGAGCGGCCGTATTCCAATTTCCTGCCGTTGCCGGACGGGCGCAGTTTCCGGCTCGGCGGCGAGCTCACCCTGTCGGAAATCAGCAAGTGGTCGAAGCGCGACGCGCAGCGTTTCCCCGAATACACCGCGATGCTCGATCGGATCGTGGTGGTGCTGCGCGAACTGATCCAGCGCACGCCGCCGAACGTCTCCGATCATTTCGTGCTGGCCGACTGGATCCATTCGATCGCGGTCGGCAAGCAATTGCAGTCGCTGGACATGCGCGGTCGTCGTGATCTGCTCGACTTGTTCACCAAATCGGCCGGTGAGTTGCTGGATGACTGGTTCGAAAGTGAGCCGTTGAAAGCGGTGCTGGGCTGGGATTCGGTGGTCGGCAATTTCGCCAGCCCGTACACGCCGGGCAGCGCCTATGTGCTGCTGCATCACCTGTTCGGCGAGGTCAACGGCAAGCAGGGCAGTTGGGGCCATGCGATCGGCGGGATGGGCGCGATTACCGAGGCGATGCGCAAGGAGTGCGAAGCGCGCGGGGTGGTGATCGAGACCAAGGCCGAAGTCGCGCGCTTGCTGGTCGAGAACGGCAAGGCGGTAGGCGCGGCGCTGGCCGATGGCCGCGAATTCCGCGCTCGCAGCGTGGTCAGCGGCGTCAACCCGAAGCTGCTGTACACGCAACTGGTGGAGCCCGGCGCGCTGGATGCCGACACCGCCACCCGGATGCGTCGCTATCGCTGCGGTTCGGGCACCTTCCGGATGAACGTGGCACTGTCGGAGTTGCCGGATTTCACCGCGCTGCCGGGCAAGCAGCTGCAACCGCATCATCAGAGCGGGATCC
Source organism: Pseudomonadota bacterium (assembly GCA_018242465.1). Lineage (GTDB taxonomy): Bacteria > Pseudomonadota > Gammaproteobacteria > Xanthomonadales > Xanthomonadaceae > Solilutibacter. Next base: position 2,209 of record JAFEBY010000003.1, read on the forward strand.
TGATCGGGCCATCGCTGCAGTATTTCGAGCAGGCCTACTTCGATGCCAAGTCGAAGGCGTACAACCCCGGCTGGGCGCGGCAACCCATCGTCGAAGTGGTGATCTCCTCGACCCTCGACGATACCCTGGCACCGAAGGGCAAGCACGTCGCCAGCCTGTTCTGCCAGCAGGTCAACCCCGAGGTCGACGGCGGCTGGGAGGCGCATCGCGATACGGTCGCCAAGCTGATGATCGACACGGTCAACACCTATGCGCCGAACTTCAAGGCCAGCGTGCTCGGCTATGAGGCGCTGTCGCCGCTGGATCTGGAGCAGCGGCTGGGTCTGATCGGCGGCGACATCTTCCACGGCGCACTCGGCCTCGACCAGATGTTCAGCGCCCGCCCGCTGCTCGGCCAGAGCAATTATCGCGGCGTGTTCAAGGGCTTGTACCTGTGCGGCTCCGGCAGTCATCCCGGCGGCGGCGTCACCGGCCTGCCGGGGCGCAACGCGGCGCGGGAAATCCTCAGCGACCTGCGGCGTCGACCGCGGCCGGATTGAGACGTCATTCGCATACCGACAAGTATCGTTTTGCACTGCAGCGTGCATCGATCATAACGACTCCTTCACGATACCCGCGCGTCCCGACGTGGGGGAGGGAGCAGGCCCGCTGAGACTTCGGTCGAAGCGGGCTTTTTTTTTGGGACCCGGGACCCGGGACCCGGGATTCGGGATTCGGGATTCGGGATTCGGGAGCGCAGAGGCTTATGCTCCAATCCGGTCCCCGGTCCCCGGTCCCCGGTCCCCGGTCCCCGTCCTCCGGCAAGCTATTCCGCCGGCACCGTCCGCGGCAGCGCCCACTCGCGCAGCGCCTGCACCTGCTCGGCCATCAGTACCGACAGCGGCCGGGTGGTGTGGATTTCCTGCAGCAATAGTGCGGTGTCCAGCGGTGTCTTGGCCGCGTAGGCGGCATACAGGGCGCTGACGATGGCCTGTTCGATCTCGGCACCGGAAAAGCCTTCGGCTGCAGCGGCCAGTGTGTCGAGGTCGATCTGCGCGCGGTCGATCCTCCGCTTGTCCAGATGCAGGGCGAAGATCGCGGCGCGGGTGGCCGGGGTGGGGAGATCGACGAAGAAGATTTCATCGAAGCGTCCCTTGCGAAGCAATTCTGCGGGCAGGCGTTCGACCTGATTGGCGGTGGCGACCAGAAAGACCCGCGACTTGCGTTCGGCCATCCACGTCAGCAGGTAGCCAAGCACGCGTTGCGACAGGCCACCGTCGCCATTGCCCGCATCCACGGCGAGGCCTTTCTCGATTTCGTCGATCCACAGCACGCACGGTGCCAGCTGCTCGGTGGAGGCCAGCGCCTCGCGCAGGTTCTTCTCGGTTTCGCCGTGGTACTTGTCGTACAGGGTGCCGAAATCCAGCCGCACCAAGGGCACGCCAAAGCCGCCGGCCACGGCCTTGGCCACCATCGATTTGCCGCAGCC
>JAFEBY010000040.1 GCA_018242465.1 Pseudomonadota bacterium
ATCGTTGTCGAGCTTCTTGGTCTGGTGGGTGGGATTGAGCGCCTCGCCGGCGCCGCCCATGCCGTAACCCTTCACCGTCTTGGCGAGGATCACCGTCGGCATGCCTTCGGTCTTCATCGCCTGGTCGTAGGCGGCATAGACCTTGTGCGGATCGTGGCCACCGCGGTTGAGATGCCAGATGTCCTCGTCGCTCATGTTGGCGACCAGGTTGGCGGTCTCCGGATACTTGCCGAAGAAATGTTCGCGCGTGTAGGCGCCGCCGAAGGCCTTGCAGTTCTGATATTCGCCGTCGAGCGTTTCCATCATCAATTTCTTGAGGATGCCGTCCTTGTCCTGAGCGAGAAGCGGATCCCAGTAGCTGCCCCAGATCACCTTCAGCACGTTCCAGTCGGCGCCGCGGAAGTTGCCTTCCAGTTCCTGGATGATCTTGCCGTTGCCGCGCACCGGACCGTCGAGGCGCTGCAGGTTGCAGTTGATGACGAAGACGAGATTGTCGAGACCTTCGCGACCGGCGACGGAAATCGCGCCCAGCGATTCGGGTTCGTCGGTTTCGCCGTCGCCGAGGAAGCACCACACCTTGCGGTTGGTCTTGGGCATCAGGCCGCGCGCTTCCAGGTACTTCCAGTGGCGCGCCTGGTAGATCGCGGCGATCGGGCCGAGGCCCATCGACACCGTCGGCAGCTGCCAGAAGTCCGGCATCAGCCACGGGTGCGGATACGAGCTGATGCCCTTGCCGTCGACTTCCATGCGGAAGTGGTCGAGCTGGTCTTCGCTGATGCGGCCTTCGAGGAAGGCGCGCGAGTAGATGCCCGGCGAGCTGTGGCCCTGGACGCCGATCAAATCACCCGGGTGATCCGGACCCGGCGCGCGCCAGAAATGGTTGAAGCCGACGTCATAGAGCGTGGCGCTCGACGCGAAGCTGGCGATGTGGCCGCCGAGATCGCCCGGCTTGCGGTTGGCACGCACCACCATCGCCATCGCGTTCCAGCGGATCATCGAACGGATGCGCCATTCCATGTGGGCATCGCCCGGCAACTTCGGTTCCTTCCACACCGGGATGGTGTTGAAGTAACCGGTGGTCGGCGAGAACGGCAGCTGCACGCCAGTGCGGCGGGTCAGTTCGACCATGTTCTCCATCAGCTGGTGCGCGCGCTCGGGGCCGCGCACGTCGATCACCGACTTGATGGATTCAATCCATTCGCGGGTTTCGGTCGGGTCGGGATCGTTCTGCAGGAGGTCGTTCAGCCAGTCCATCGCGGGCACCTAGTCAGTGACATGTGGATGGGAGTCTAGCAAGCGAGGCGGGCTTTGATATGGGGAATTTATTTTCACCCGGGTTAAATATTGACGACTTCCCCAGCCTGGCCTGGATCCACCTGCAGAACCACGAGGTAGACCTCGCCCCGCAGAGCTTCGGGTGTCCCTGAACAAGCCTCCAGCAGCCTGGTCAACAAGCGTTGTCCCCGGTATTTGCGGCGCGGACGCATCATGCGCAGTAGATCACTCACACTGCCTTCCCACCGGCACACGAAACCACTGGAAGACTCCCTCGCGCAAGAACATCATTTGCGATACGGGGTTTGCGAGATTGGGGGTCGACAGGATCAGATACCCCCTGCGCCCAGCAACTGCCGGCATTGGCGGAAGAAGTGGTGCGGATTCTCAAGGTGCTCGATCAGCTCCAGCGCTATCACGGCATCGAATCGCTGATGCAGCCGATCTGCGAATTCCCCGTTGAGATTCAAGGTCACAAACGGGAGTTCTCCGCGCGGCGTGAAACTGTCTTCGAACAGATCGCTTGCAGTGACTTGGTAGCCGTGATCCGACAGGCGCAGGCTCATCGCCCCCCCGCCGGCACCCAACTCCAGAATGTGTGGCGCACACGTCGGCGATAACACTTCGGTCAGACGTTCAAGGGCCAGCTCATGCCCGGTGCCGCTGCTTCATGTTTGGCAGGAGGATGCGGGACTGACACGACGCCCGATTCGCTTCACCGGATTGGGGATCCACCTGTGGCACAGACGCGCTGGCCCCACCGCCCGACTTGCGCACGCTCAGCCCAGCAGTGAGTCCAGCGCGGACTGCAGTCGGCCGCTGAAGCCGGCGTCGTTGTCGAGATACCAGTTGCGCGCGTTGGCGCCGAGGCGATCGAGCTCGGCGTCGGGCATCTCGACCAGCCGTTCGATCGCTGCGCTCATGGCGCCATCGTCGAAGTAATACGTGGTGGCGAGATGCTGGGTGCCGGTGCGTCCGCTCGCAACCAGCACACCGCGTTCGGGCGTGACCAGTTCGTTCATCGGTTCGCCATCGGTCGTGACCACGACTGCACCGACGCTCATCGCCTCGACGATGTAGTGGCCGAAGCCTTCGGTCTCCGACGGGCACAGATGGAAACGATGCGCGTTCTGCATCCGGCGCAGTTCGGCGTCATCGATGTAGTCGATGCGATGGACGATGTTCGCGGCGGGCGGCTCGATCGGTTGCGCCGTGCGCGGACTCTGCAACACGGTCAGAGTCGGCCAATGCGGGTTGCGCTGCCACAGGGCGATCAGGCGTTGGGTGCCCTTGTTGGAACTGCGCCCGGCGAGATGGAAGAATGCACGTTCGCGCGGCACCGCGGCATCGAAACAGTCGTCGCTGGTGAAGCCGCAGTACGCGACCTTGCAGCCCTGCTTCTCGAAAATGGCGATCGCATGGCGGGTCTTGGCGAGGATCCCATCGATACGTGGCAGCAGGGCGATATCGGAGGGCAGGCACCATTCCGGATTCGGCACGAACAACTGGCGTTGCGCCACGCCGAAATCCTCGGGGCGCACGTGTTCCAGCATCAGGTTGGCATCGAATTTCGAACGTCCGGACAGGCGATGCGCCAGCGCACGCAGTCGCATCAGGATCGGGCGCGACCATTTGCGCAGCTTGCCGCGACCGATCGCGCTGATCGCCACCGAATCACCGGTGCGGCGCAACGCCTCTGCGAGCAGTTCGATGTCGCGGGTCAGGCCAACGCCGTTACTCCAGGCGATCACGTTGAGCGCGTGGCGGCGCTGGCCTGCCATCCGTCAGCCGCCGCCGTTCTTGCGTTCGGCGCGCAGCTGCGCATCCACCGCGGCGATCGCCGTCATGTTGACCACGCGGCGCGCGGTGGAGGCCGGCGTCAGGATGTGCGCGGGCTGGTCGATGCCCATCAGGATCGGCCCGATGGCGACGCCATTGGTGACGACGCGCACCAGGTTGTAGCCGATGTTGGCGGCATCGAGGTTGGGCATCACCATCAGGTTGGCGCTGCCTTCCAGGCGCGTGCCCGGGAAGATGTGCTTGCGCAACGCCTCGTTCAAGGCGGTATCGGCCATCATCTCGCCATCGATTTCCAGGCCCGGGCGCTGTTCCAGCACCAGTTCGCGCGCACGCCGCATCTTCACCGCCGATGCATCGGAATGGCTGCCGAAGTTGGAGTGCGACAACAATGCGACCTTCGGATCGATCCCGAATAACCTGAGGCGGTAGCTGGCCTGCAGCGTCGCCGATGCGATCTGCTCGGCGCTCGGATCGAGCTGGACGTGGGTGTCGGTGAAGAACATCGCGCCCTGGTCGTTGATCACCGCCGTCATCGCCGCGGTGTGCTTGATGCCGGGCTCGAAGTCGAACACGCTGAGCAGGTAGCCGAG
>JAFEBY010000041.1 GCA_018242465.1 Pseudomonadota bacterium
CTGCGCGAGGTCGCCGCCGCATTCGCCGCAGAAGCGAGGTTGTTATGCCTGGACGAGTTCTTCGTCAGCGACATTGGCGATGCGATGATTCTCGCCGGCCTGCTGCAACACCTGTTCGAGCAGGGCGTGACCCTGGTGACGACGTCGAACATCGCGCCATCCGGCTTGTATCGCGACGGCTTGCAACGCGCGCGTTTCCTGCCTGCGATTGCCTTGCTCGAGCAGCATTGCGAAGTGCGCGAACTTGTTTCACCGCAGGATTACCGTCTGCGCGCGCTCACTCGCGCCGGGGTCTATTTCACGCCGCTGGGCGAACACGCCGATCACGAACTCGGCGCGTGTTTTGCACGCATCGCGCCCGGCGCGCATCGCAATGACGCGAGCATCCGCATCAATGATCGCGACATTGCGATCCGCCGTCGCGGCGACGGTGCGGTCTGGTTCGACTTTGCCGCGCTGTGCGAGGGTCCGCGCGCAGTGGCCGACTACATCGATCTGGCGCAGCGCTTCAACACGGTCTTCATCTCCGACGTGCCGCAATTCACGCCGCAAACCGAAGACGCCGCGCGACGCTTCGTCAACCTCGTCGATGAGTTCTACGACCGTGGCGTGAAACTGGTGCTGTCGGCGGCGACGGCCGTGACCGAGCTGTACGACGGCGAGCGCCTGCGCGCCGAGTTTGCGCGAACCCAGAGCCGGCTTATCCAGATGCAAAGCGCGCAATACCTGGCCATGGCCCATCGTCACTGAAGCACGCCGGATACACAATGACCTCCGGCCCATTGCAACGAGGGCCATCGGCCTATATATTGACCGACCGGTTCGCTAATTCATGCGCAACCCGACGAAGGATTCGTTCATGCGATTTCGCATTGCCCCCGCTCCCCTCCTGATTTTTGCGCTTGCCGCCGCCGGTTGCAGCAAGGCACCGCAGCAGGCGCAGATGCCGACGCCGGAAGTTGGCGTGATTACGGCCAAGGCGCAGTCTGTGCCCTTGACCCGGGACCTGGTCGGCCGTCTGTCCGCCACGCGCACCGCCGACGTGCGCGCACGCGTGGCCGGCGTGCTGCAAAAGCGCGTGTATACCGAAGGCAGCGACGTCAAGCAGGGCCAGTTGCTGTTCCAGATCGATCCGGCGCCGCTCAAGGCCGCGCTGAATGCGCAACTGGCCAATCTGGCCGCGGCCAAGGCCACCTACACGAACAACCATGTCGCCGCCGAACGCGCACACTCGGTCGCCGACAAGGGGCTGTTGTCGAAAACCGATCTGGACAATGCGCTGGCGGCCGAACGCACCGCCGCCGCCGCCGTGCAGCAGGCGCAGGCGACCGTGGAAACCGCGCGCATCAACCTTGGCTATGCCAGCGTCACCGCGCCGATCGACGGCCGCGCCGGTCAGCAGCAGGTGACCGAAGGCGCGCTGGTCGGGCAGAGCGAGGCGACCTTGCTGACCACGGTCGAGCAGATCGATCCGATCTACGTGAATTTCAGCCAGGCGGTGGGCGAACTCGATGCCCTGCGCCGCGCCCAGGCTGGCGGACACGTGAGTCTGGAACAGGCTAACAAGGCCAAGGTTGACCTCGTGCTGCCCGATGGCACGGCGTATACGCATCCGGGCACGCTGGATTTTTCCGACACCTCGGTCGATGCCGCCACCGGCGCGGTCAGCCTGCGCGGCATCGTGCCCAATCCCGACCACCAGTTGCTGCCGGGCATGTACGTCAACGTGCACCTGACCATGGGCGAAATCAACCATGCGTACCTGGTGCCGCAACAAGCCGTGCAGCGCGACTCGAAGGGTGCGTACGTCTACGTCATCGGCGCCGATGGCCATGTCGCGCAAAGAAGAATCAAGGCCGACACACTGCATGGCAGTGACTGGATCGCCACCGATGGTTTGGCCGATGGCGACAGGATCGCGATGAACCAGATTCAGCAACTTGGCATGGCATTGGCACGGGCCACGCCCGAGAAACCGGCGACGGCGAAAGCCGTGGCATGGCCGCTGAATTCGGCCGCGCAGCAACACAATGCCGCGCCGGCCAAGAACTGACCATTGAAAAATGCGGCCAAGACGGCCGTTTTTTGCCTCTCGCGATCCGGGATGACCGCAAAGGGAAACCGCCATGCCCAATTTCTTCATCGACCGGCCGATCTTTGCCTGGGTCATCGCCATCCTCATTTCGCTCGCTGGCGCGATCGCGATTCGTTCGCTCGGCATCGAATCCTATCCAAGCATTGCGCCACCGCAGGTCACGATCAGCGCCAGTTACCAGGGCGCGGACGCGAATACCGTGGAAAAGACCGTCACCCAGGTAATCGAGCAGCAGCTCACGGGCATCGACAACCTGATGTACTTCAATTCGACGTCGAGCGCGAGTGGCGGCTCGTCGATCACGCTGACGTTCCAGCCCGGCACGAATGCGGATATCGCGCAGGTGCAGACGCAGAACAAGGTTTCGCTGGCGCAGCCGCGCCTGCCGTCGGAAGTCGTGCAGCAGGGCATCGTCGTGGCCAAGGCCAATGCCGGATTCCTCATGGTCGGGATGCTCAAGTCCGACGACGGCGCGCTCGATTCCTATGCCCTGAACAACCTGCTTGCCTTGCGCGTGCTCGATTCGATACAGCGCGTTCCCGGCGTGGGCAGCGTGATGCAGTTCGGTTCCGAATACGCGATGCGCATTTGGCTCGACGCGGACAAGCTGCATGGCTACGGGTTGTCTGCCGCGCAGGCGCTGGCCGCAGTACAGGCGCAGAACGTCCAGGTTGCCGCCGGTTCACTGGGTACCGAGCCCGCCGTGCCCGGCAATGGCTTCTCGGCGACGGTGACGGCGGAGGGCCGTTTCTCCACTCCCGAACAGTTCGAAAACATCATTCTGCGCGCAAATTCCGATGGCACGGCGGTGCGGCTGAAGGACGTCGCGCGCGTCGAACTTGGGCCGTTCACCTACGGCCACAGCGTGAACTACAACGGCCAGCCGGTCGCCGGCTTCGCGGTGCAATTGCAGACCGGCGCGAACGCGCTCACGGTTGCCGAGGCGGTGAAGGCGAAACTCGCCGCGCTGCAGAGCAGTTTCCCGGCAGGTGTGTCCTGGTTCGTGCCCTACGACACTACCGATTTCATCCGTATCTCGGTCGAAGAAGTCGTGCAGACGCTGATCGAGGCGATCATCCTCGTTTTCATCGTCATGCTGGTGTTTCTGCAAAACGTGCGCATGACGATGGTCGCGATGCTGGTGATTCCGGTCGCGCTGATGGGTGGTTTCGTCGGCATGTGGATGGTCGGCTTCACGATCAACCAGCTATCGCTGTTCGGCATGGTGCTCGCCATCGGCATCGTTGTCGACGATGCCATCGTGGTAATCGAAAACGTCGAACGCATCATGGCCGAGGAACATCTCTCGCCCAAAGAGGCCACGCGCAAGGCGATGGGTCAGATCTCCGGCGCCGTTGTTGCCATCGCCGTGGTGCTGGCGGCGGTGTTCATACCCAGTGCCATGCAGTCGGGGTCGGTTGGCGCGATCTACCGCCAGTTCGCCCTCACGATCGCGTTGTCGGTGATGTTCTCGGCCTTCCTTGCACTCGCGTTTACGCCGGCCTTGTGCGCGACCTTGCTGCAGCCGGCACATGAGACCAAGAAGAACGTGTTGTTCCGCTGGTTCAACAAGACATTCGATTTTGCACAGAAGACCTACACCGGACACGTCCGAAGCGCGATCCGCCACATGCCGCGCTGGATGCTGGTGTTTGCCGCGGTGGTGCTCGTTTGCGGCTTCCTGTTCTGGCGCATTCCGGGCAGCTTTCTGCCCGAGGAGGATCAAGGTTATGCGCTCGGCATCGTGACCCTGCCGACAGGTGCGTCGATCACCCGCACCAATGCCGTGATGGACCAAATGCAAAAACTCATGCGCGAGAACCCGGCCGTC
>JAFEBY010000042.1 GCA_018242465.1 Pseudomonadota bacterium
CCGGATCGACCAAGATCCGCCAGGCGCAGGACGGCCGCATCGTCAAGTTCGTGTTCGAATCGCCGCTGATCCGGTTGATGAAGGACTACGACTACCGCGACATCTATGCCTCGGGCGCGGAAATCGCCGACCGGCTTCCGGCGCGCAGCATCCTGATCCACCGCTATTACGACGAGGCCGATCCCGCCTTCGGCGACGGCAAGACCCCGTCCATTCCCGATGCCGCCGCTGCGCTAGGCAAGCGCATTCTCGACCTGCGCGACCGCATCTGCGGCAACTCCGACAGCGACCGCAAGAATTTTCGCGTGTATCTCGTCGCCCATTCGATGGGCGGCCTAATCTGCCGCTGCCTGTTGCAGAACCCCGATGTCGCCAGCGCCGACGTACGCGCCATGGTCGACAAGGTGTTCACCTATGCCACCCCGCACAACGGCATCGAGATCGGCGGCATCAACGTGCCGAGCCTGCTCTCGCTCAACGACATGAACAATTTCAACCGCAGCGTGATGTCGCAATACCTGAAGGTCCCCGCCGACCAGGCCAACACGCTGGGAAAATCCGGCTTCGGCCCCGAACGGATGTTCTGCCTCGTTGGCACCAACAGCCGCGACTACGCCGTTGCCCACGGCCTGTCGTCACTGGCGGTCGGACAGATGAGCGACGGACTGGTCAAGATCGAGAACGCCTATGTCGTCGGCAGCCCACGCGCCTTCGTCAATCGCAGCCACAGCGGCTTCTTCGGCATCGTCAACTCCGAAGAGGGTTACCAGAACCTGGTGCGCTTCCTGTTCGGAGACATCTGCGCCACCGGTCGCCTCGATTTCACCAATGTACCGTTTCCACCCGAGATCGAACGCGCGCGCAAGCAGGGCAAGAACATTACCGCCTCGTACTACATTGAAACCACCGTGGCCCCGCGCGGCGCCTATACCTACGAGCTCACCTCGCGCACCACCGCGCAGGAAAGCGCAGTACGACGCGAGTATTCGGAATTGTTCGCCGCGGATGGCAGCCTGATCAAGGATGCACGTTCCCCCACGCTGTTCTCGGTCTTCCTCGACACCTCCAAGATCACTGCCGGCAGCGAAGTCGCATTCTCGATCGATCTCGCTGTCTCCAATGCCGGTTATGAAGTCGACGGGACGCTGTTCCTGAAGCAGCATATCCCGGGCGAATACCTGTTCCGCGACACATTGGTGCTGTTCGCCAAGCGCGACGATGCCGGAGCCTGGAAACTGCGCTACGTGTGGACCGGGCAGAACTGGGCCACCGGCACCAAGACAGCAGCCGACCTGGTCCAACTGGGCCAGAAGGCAATCGGCGTGACCCAGCAGGATCCTTCGGTATTCGCCGTCCCGGTGCAGTCCAACAAGGGATTCGGCGCGATGCTGAACATTTCGCTGTCACCGTGGGTTTGATGATTCAAGACCGAACGGGTCTGGAACGGCTTGCCGACACGAATTTCCGCGCCACCAGCCAGTCGAAAAACTCCGCCGGCCAATGATCGCTGCTCGTGCCTTGTCGCTTCATGCCGAAGCCATGCCCGCCTGACGCGAACACATGCGCCTCCGGCTTGATGCCTGCTGTCTTCAGCACCACATAGAAGCGATCAATCTCCTCAAGTGCCATCGGGTCGTCTTGCGCCCATGCCATGAATATCGGAGGCAATGATTTGGGGATCGCCGGCATCTTTCCGAACGGCGCGCCGTAGATCAGTGCCGCGAAATCGGGGCGTACCGAAGCATCCGGTTGCAGCAGGGCATTGCTCGCGACCATCGCGCCCGCAGAAAACCCGAGGATCCCGAGTCTGCCCGGCTTTACGCCCCACTCTTTCGCGTGTTCACGCACCAGCACGAGTGCCCGCAGCGCATCGGCCGTGCCGTATTTCGCCGCTGCGTCGAAATCCATGTCTTTCGGAATGCCCTGTCCGTGCTTTTCCGGAATGCGGTACTTGAGAACGAAGGCGGCGATACCGCGCTGCTGCAACCAGCGTGCGACGTCATCACCTTCCAGTCCGACCGTCAGCGCCACGAATGCTCCACCCGGCGCGATAATCACGCCTGCCCCAGTCGCCTTGCCCTTATTGGGCAGATAGACCGTCAGCGTCGGCTCGGTCACGTTGATGACGATGGTGCCGACCGGGGTTCCGGCGATGGTCTGTTCGTGTTGTTGCCAGTGCTCCGTGCCCGGCGGTGGGCCGGGCCAGAGTTTCACGGTCGTTTGCGCGGAAGCATATGGGATCAGCAAGAAGATCAGCAACGTCGCGAAAGCGTGGCGCATGAGGTTCTCCCGATTCGTCCACAAGGTACATCTCACGGTGCACCTTGTGCCCGTACCTGTCAGCTCTGTACGGGCTTACAGACGCCGGCGAGGCACGCTCCAATTACTTCGCGACCGGACTTGCCCAACTCCATGACTCGACTTTCCAGCCCACACTCGTCTTGACGAGTACGAACGCCGTGTAACCGTCTTCGCGCATGGCGCGCCCCTTCTGCTTGAAGACATAGACGCTGCGTGTCACTACGTAGGCGCGCTCGCCCTTCACGACTTCATCGACAACCGGCGCGAATGTGACCTTGCCATCGGCAATGCCTAGCGAAGATTCCGACTTGCCGAGATCGACGATCCATTGATCAAAGGCGTTCGGTCCCGACCAGACGAACGGTGCGACATTGTCCACGATCGTCGGCGACGCCACATGCGCAGCCTTGACCATGGCGATGTCGCCCTTGTTGAAACCGTCCATCATCTGGCGGATCGGGGCTTCGACGGCCTTGTCCCGGGCGAACGTGATCGGTGCGACAGCGCATAGAACTACGGTCAAAAATAGCGATGAGAGTTTCATGCTTGCATCCTCCTTGCTCGAAAAGGAACCACATATGCTCTTGCCATCACTCAAGGATTGCCGAACACAACCCCGTGAGGAATGGCGCTACCTCTCCAACCATCCGGCCATGTGCGTGTCATGTCGATCGCGGCCGGATCGAGTGTCAGCTTCCCGTTGCGACGATCGATCGTGGCAAAACGGATCCGTGTGTTGAGCCCGCCATAACCGGTGATGGCCAAGCGATCGCCACCCGGCTCGAGCGCCACCCAGTGCGGATACTCGTCCGGCGGCAGCAAGATACGGTCGACTTCGCGCGGATGTTGAGGATCATGCAGGTCGAGGCTCACGATCGCATGCCCGCTCTGCATCGCTTCGATCATGAAATCGCCCGCGATGACCGGCACTTCGCAACCGCGATACCCGAAATCGTATACGTGCTTCAACTCCGGATGATCGCTAGCAAGATCCTGCAGCAGAAAAAGACCGCAGTTGAACGTCGGCACCACCACCGTTGCGCCATCGGCCAGCAGCCGAGGCTCCGATGAATCGGCGGCAGTGTCGTAATACCAGTCCGGAGATGGCGGCAACGGGAGGGTCTTGAGCAGTTTCAGGTCGGAAAGTCGCCACACCTGCACGACATGACTGACCTGCGCCGCCATCATGTCTGCGCTACTTGTCACGATGCGATCATCCTTCGCATCGACTGCCAGACTGTACGGGCGGATATTGGAATCCTCGGCCGAGATCGCCGACGCTGTTCTCACCACCCGGCCTTTCGGATCAAACTCCACCAGTCCACCAGCCGCATGATTGAACCCACCGGAATACTGGAATGTCGCCAGTGTGTTTCCGTTCGGGAGATGGACAAACGAGTGCGGATGGCTGTACTCGCCTATACCTGCGAATTTCCGGGCAAGGTGCGGGCGCAGTGGATCGCGAAGATCGAACACGTATGTATCGCCACCAAGCCAGTCATTGGCGTAAAGAAAACCATCGACCGGCATCTCGTAGTTCGTGTGATGCGCCTGCACCGCATCGCCAACGGGCAACATTGCGACGAGATTTCCGAACGACACCCCTGGATCGACATCGAATACTGCAATGAAATCCTTGCCCAACCCGACTTCGTCATGTTGCTTGGAGATGTCGGCAGGCTTCATCGCCATCGCCGGGATCCCTGGATGCCTGGCTTGCATCGCCCACACGAAAAGATAGCGACTGGAAGCCGGCGCCGCGAATACGCACGACACAGGAATCACCAGCAAGAACAGCAGCAACAACAGGCAGCGGGGAATGCCCCTTCCCATCCTCCAGTCCGCCAAGAATTGCAGCAGCGCCACAATGAATAGTCCAGGGGCCTGGCGCAGCGCGCGTCCTACATCGGCATGCCCGTGCTTCGATGGCATCGCGACAGCAGGCACTGGCAATGCCTGCCCGCGTTTCGTGCTGAGCCCAGATGGTGCACAGGAAAAGGAGAGCAGAACCAGCAGCAGTGTACGCATCGCTTCCCCCCTGAGCCGACACTCAATCGTTCAGAAGTACCACGCGTATCTGCAACTCTCCACTCATATTCATGACGCTCGCGCCATGAATGAAAACAGGTGGTTACATATTTCTTCGGTATTCCCCACCCACGTCATACAACGCATGGCTGATCTGCCCCAGGCTATGCGTCTTCACCGCTTCCACCAGCGCGGCAAACACATTTCTGCGGTCACGCGCGGTCTTCTGCAGGTAGGACAGGCCATGCCCGTCATGGACCTCGCCCTCCACCGTCGCATCCTCGATCACGTGGCCATGCTCGGTTTCGCCGCGCGGTGCCAGACGATTGCGTGAGTCCTGCCAGCCGCGCACGTTCTCGATCTGCTGGCCCTTTTCTTCTTCGGTCGAGCGGATCAGTTCGATCTCGGTGACCACTTCGCCTGCATGTTCTTTTGGCAGGAACATGTTCACGCCGACCAGCGGCAGGCTGCCGTCGTGCTTCTTCTGTTCGTAGTACAGGCTTTCTTCCTGGATCTTGCCGCGCTGGTACATGGTGTCCATCGCGCCGAGCACGCCGCCGCGCTCGCTGATCGCCTCGAATTCCTTGTACACCGCCTCCTCGACGATGTCGGTCAGGTATTCGACCGCGAAGCTGCCCTGCCACGGGTTCTCGTTGAAATTGAGCCCGAGCTCCTTGTTGATGATCATCTGGATCGCTACCGCGCGCCGCACCGATTCCTCGGTCGGGGTGGTGATCGCCTCGTCGTAGGCATTGGTATGCAGGCTGTTGCAGTTGTCGAACAGCGCATACAGCGCCTGCAATGTGGTGCGGATATCGTTGAACTGGATTTCCTGCGCGTGCAGCGAACGGCCGGATGTCTGAATGTGGTACTTCATCATCTGGCTGCGCTCGTTGGCGCCGTAGCGCTCACGCATTGCGCGTGCCCAGATACGACGGGCAACGCGACCGATCACCGTGTATTCCGGATCCATGCCGTTCGAGAAGAAGAACGACAGGTTGGGCGCGAAGTCGTCGATCTTCATCCCGCGCGCAAGGTAGTACTCGACGATGGTGAAGCCGTTGCTGAGGGTGAACGCCAACTGCGAGATCGGATTCGCACCGGCCTCTGCAATGTGATAGCCGGAAATCGACACCGAATAGAAATTGCGCACAGCGTGATCGACGAAATACTGCTGGATGTCGCCCATCATCCGCAACGCGAATTCGGTGCTGAAAATGCAGGTGTTCTGCGCCTGGTCTTCTTTGAGGATGTCGGCCTGCACGGTGCCGCGCACGGTCTTGAGCGTGTCCGCCTTGATTCGCGCATAGGTTTCGGCATCGACCAGCTGGTCGCCGGTGACGCCGAGCAGTCCGAGGCCAAGACCATTGTTCGTTGGCGGCAGGTCGCCGTGGTAGCGCGGACGCTCGCGGCCGGTGAAGAACGCGTTGATTTTCTTCTTCGCCTCGGCCCAACGCGCCGGATCTTCCTTCAGGTATTTCTCGACCTGCTGGTCGACCGCGGTGTTCATGAACATCGCGAGGATGATCGGCGCCGGCCCATTGATCGTCATCGACACCGAGGTCGTCGGCGCGCACAGGTCAAAGCCGGAATACAGCTTCTTCATGTCGTCCAGCGTCGGGATGTTGACGCCGGAATTGCCGATCTTGCCGTAGATGTCCGGCCGCGGCGCCGGGTCTTCGCCGTACAGCGTCACGCTGTCGAACGCGGTCGACAGGCGCGCGGCCGGCTGGCCGACGCTGAGGTAATGGAAGCGACGGTTGGTGCGCTCGGGCGTGCCCTCGCCCGCGAACATGCGGATCGGGTCCTCGCCGGTGCGGCGATACGGATAGACGCCGCCGGTATACGGGTACGAACCCGGCAGGTTTTCCTTGCCGAGGAAAGTCAGCAGTTCGCCCCAGGACTTGTACGTCGGCGCAGCGATCTTCGGCACCTTCTGGTGGCTCAGCGATTCGCGATAGTTCTCGACGCGGATGGTCTTGCCGCGCACCTGGTATTCGTTCACTTCATCGGTGATCGACTTCAGGCGCTGCGGCCATTCGCGCAACAGCCTGAGGTTCTCGGCCGCAAGAGACTGCACGGCGTCGTTGTAGCGCTGGCGCAGGGTGAGCAACGAGCGATCGACATCACTCGCGCCCGGTTGCACGTCATCGCTGGCATACAGTTCCAGTGCCTTCGGCAGCTTGGCGTCATCGATCTCGCGCAGCGCCTCCCAGCAACTCTGGGCACGATCGGCGATCTCGGACTGCTTGCCGATCTGGCTGTTGATCGAGCGGCCCTGCTCGGCGATCTCGGCGAGATAACGCACGCGGGCGCCGGGAATCAGCACGGTGGCGCGCGGCTCCCTCAGCGCGGTATCGATGGCCGGCGACCACTTGTCGGCCGGCAGCGACAGCTTGTCGCGCAGCAGGCGGCACAAGTTGGCGAACATCCAGCTGATGCCGGGATCGTTGAACTGCGATGCAATGGTCGGATAGACCGGGACGTCCTCGTCTTTCGTCTGGAAGGCAACCCGGTTGCGCTTCCATTGCTTGCGGATGTCGCGCAGTGCATCCTCGGCGCCACGCTTGTCGTACTTGTTGAGCACGATCAGCTCGGCGTAATCGATCATGTCGATCTTCTCGAGCTGCGACGCCGCGCCGTAGTCGCTGGTCATCACGTACATCGGGAAATCGACCAGATCGACGATCTCCGAATCCGACTGGCCGATGCCGGCGGTTTCGACGATCACCAGGTCGTAGCCCAGCGACTTCAGGAAGGCGATGCAATCCTTCAACACCGCATTGGTCGCCACGTTCTGGCGGCGCGTCGCCATCGAACGCATGTAGACGCGATGGCTGCGCAGCGAATTCATGCGGATGCGGTCGCCCAGCAACGCGCCACCGGTCCGGCGACGGGTCGGATCGACCGAAATCACCGCGACACGCATCTGCGGGGAGTTGGAGAGGAAGCGATTGAGCAATTCATCCGTCACCGACGACTTGCCGGCGCCGCCGGTGCCGGTGATGCCGACCACCGGCGTCTTCCCGCCCGCCAACTGCCATTGCTTGCGCAAGTGTGCGAGTTCGGACTCTCCGATCTGGCCGTCCTCGATCTTCGACAAGATGCGACCGATGCCGATCTCGTCGTCGATGCCCGGGACATGATTTCCGGCCTTGTCCGTGACACCGGCGCGGCCGTCGCTGGCGCGCTTCACCACGTCCTCGATCATCTCCACCAACCCCATCTTCATGCCGTCATTGGGGTGATAGATGCGTTCGACGCCATACGCTTCCAGCTCGCGGATTTCCTCGGGAGTGATGGTGCCGCCGCCGCCACCGAACACCTTGATATGCGCAGCGCCGCGTTCCTTCAGCATGTCGACCATGTACTTGAAGTATTCGACGTGTCCGCCCTGATAGGACGACAGCGCGATGCCGTCGGCATCTTCCTGCAAGGCCGCGCGCACCACATCCTCGACGCTGCGGTTGTGACCGAGATGGATCACTTCCGCACCCTGCGACTGGATCAGCCTGCGCATGATGTTGATCGCGGCATCGTGGCCATCGAACAGGCTGGCGGCGGTCACGAAGCGCAACGGCACCGCGCTCTCGCTGGCGGCAGTGGTCTGGCTTTCGGTCAGCGTCTGGGCAGGCGTGCTCATGGCGGAATTCACGGCGGATTTCGGGAATCCGCGATTGTAGCGCGGGCGCTTCCCATGGCCGTTGCGCATACCACTTCGCCCACCACTGTCAACCCCACATTCATCCGCGACCCATGCGGTCGCGAATGCCCGGCTGCGCGGGAAGGACTAGAATATGCCGCCCTCGTCGACCGGCGTTGGCGTCGTTCCCACCCCCGGATCCGCACCGACCACGACCGTCGGTGCACATCGGAGTTCACGCATGATTTTCGAAACCCTCGACACCACCGGCCACGAGCAGATCGTGTTCTGCCACAACAAGGATGCCGGCCTCAAGGCGATCATCGCCATCCACAACACCGTGCTCGGCCCCGCGCTGGGCGGCACCCGCATGTGGCCCTACAAGAGTGAGGACGAGGCGTTGAACGACGTGCTGCGACTGTCGCGCGGCATGACCTACAAGAATGCAGTGGCCGGCCTGAACCTCGGCGGCGGCAAGGCCGTGATCATCGGCAACCCCGCCACCGACAAGTCCGAAGCGCTGTTCCGCGCCTTCGGCCAGTTCGTGGAATCGTTGGGCGGCCGCTACATCACCGCCGAGGACGTCGGCATCGACGTCAACGACATGGAATACGTGTTCCGCGAAACCGAATACGTCACCGGCGTGCACCAGGTCCACGGCGGTTCGGGCGATCCCTCGCCGTTCACCGCCTACGGCACCCTGCAGGGCCTGATGGCGACGCTGCACAAGAAGTTCGGCGACGAGGAAGTCGGCAAACACTCCTACGCCGTGCAGGGCCTCGGCCACGTCGGCATGGAGTTCGTGAAGCTGCTGAAGGAACGCGGCGCCAAGATCTTCGTCACCGACATCAACAAGCAGCTGGTCGACAAGGCTGTCAGCGAATACGGCGTGGAAGCGGTCGGTCTCGACGACATCTACGACGTCAACGCCGACGTCTATTCGCCGTGCGCGCTCGGCGGCACCATCAATGAGCAGACCCTGCCCCGCCTCAAGGCCAAGATCATCTGCGGCGCAGCCAACAACCAGCTCGCCACCAACGAGATCGGTGACGAGCTGCAACGCCGCGGCATTCTCTACGCCCCCGACTACGCGGTGAACGCCGGTGGCGTGATGAACGTGTCGCTGGAAATCGACGGCTACAACCGCGAACGCGCGATGCGCATGATGCGCACGATCTATCACAACCTCGGTCGCATCTACGAGATCTCCGAGCGCGACGGCATCCCGACCTATCAGGCCGCCGACCGTCTCGCCGAAGAACGCATCGGCGCCATCGGCAAACTCAAGCTGCCGATGGGTCGTGGCAGCGCGCGCTTCAAGGGTCGCATCCGCCACTGACGACCCTTTCGACCGGAACACATTGCGCACGCTTCGGCGTGCGCAATGCCATTGAACACAAGGATTGACGAGCAATGCGCATTCCCAGCCTGGGTGAAGACATCGATGCACTGCGCGATGCGGTTCGCCGCTTCGCCGAGGTGGAAATCGCGCCGCGCGCCGCGAAGATCGACGAGGACAACTGGTTCCCGCAGGACCTGTGGCCGAAGCTCGGCGAGATGGGCCTGCTCGGGATGACGGTCCCCGCCGAATTCGGCGGCAGCGAAATGGGGTATCTCGCCCACATGGTGGCGATGGAAGAAATCAGCCGCGCATCCGGTTCGGTCGGCCTGTCCTACGGTGCGCACTCCAACCTGTGCGTGTCGAACCTCTACGCCAACGGCAACCAGGCCCAGCGCGCGAAGTACCTGCCCAAATTGTGCAGTGGCGAATGGAAGGGCGCACTGGCGATGAGTGAGCCCGGAGCCGGTTCCGACGTCGTGGGTTCGATGTCCTGCCGCGCCGAATTGCGCGATGGCGTCTGGATCGCCAACGGCAACAAGATGTGGATCACCAACGGCCCGGAAGCCGACGTGCTGCTGGTCTACATGCGCACTGCGGGCAAGGATGCCGGCAGCAAGTGCATGACCGCCTTCATCGTCGAAAAGGGCATGAAGGGCTTCAGCACCGCGCAGAAACTCGACAAGCTCGGCATGCGCGGTTCCAACACCTGCGAACTGGTGTTCGAGAACTGCGCGATCCCGCAGGAAAACGTCGTCGGTGAAGTGCACCACGGCGTCAAGGTCCTGATGTCCGGCCTCAATACCGAACGACTGGTCCTGAGCGGCGGCCCGCTCGGCTTGATGCAGACCGCCCTCGACATCACCCTGCCCTATGTGCGCGATCGCAAGCAGTTCGACGCCGCGATCGGCACTTTCCAGCTGATGCAGGCCAAGGTCGCCGACATGTACACGGCGCTGCAGTCGAGCCGCGCCTTCGCTTATTCGGTCGCCCGCGATTACGACGAAGGCCGCAAGAGCCGCGTCGATGCCGCAGCCTGCCTGATGCACGCGTCGGAATCAGCCGTCGACGTGACGCTGGAAGCGATCCAGGCGCTGGGCGGCAACGGCTATATCAACGAGTTCCCGACTGGCCGCCTGCTGCGCGACGCCAAGCTCTATGCGATCGGCGCCGGTACCAATGAAATCCGCCGCATGCTGATCGGCCGCGAGTTGTTCAACGGGCAAAGCTAACCTCGCACCGTCGTGAGCGAAGTCAAGCCGGGATGCGCGGAAGCGCGCAGCCACCGAAGGGGCTGAAGCCCATGAGGTGGCCGCGCGCCCGGGATGACGAGCGCAGCAGGTGCGATCAGAACGCCCGCTCGTACCTCGCCATCCACGTCCTGTCATTGCCAAGCGAGCTGCTGCGTTGGCTCAGATCGAAGCGGAAATGCGTCCGCATCGACGGGTCGAGATTGAAGCCCAAGCCGAACAGGCGGCCTTGGCGCGCCAATCCGAGCCCGCTCACCGGCATCCATTGATCGACACCGGTGAAGCTCGCCAGCAACGTGTCATTGCCCTGCAGCAACTGCTGGAACTCGCCACGCGCCTCCAAGCCGAGACGCCAGCCGTTCGCCAACGTCCAATCGCGACTCGCGCGCAGTCCCGCATACCCCTGCCAGCGATCGTTACGCCAGGCATTTGCCTGCAAGCCGAAACCGGAAGCATCGAATTCGCGGAACCCTTCATTGCGGATCGATGCGTACTGCGTTCCGACATAGGGCGTGAGATTCATGCCCGGCAACGAGAACCGATAACCGCCCTCGGCGTTCGCGAATACATAACTGCCTCGCTGCAGGGCACTCGCGCCTTCATTGGCGAGGCCCAGTTGCAGCAGGCGATCGGTACGACGATCGAAGCGACCGGCGCCGGCGCTACCCAACGCGAACCAGCCGCCACGCCACAGCCCGGCATACATCTGGGCTTCGGACTGGTGGCCCTGGGCACGATCGCCCAATGCGCTCATCCAGCCATTGAGCCGGGTTTGGCTCATCGCCAGGCCGACCACCGCGTCCTGCCCGATGCGCTGGTCGTAGCCGGACATCTGGCCATCGACATTCATGCCGAGGCTGTTCAGGCCCGACTGCGTCAAGGTGCCATCACGCTGCAAGTCCTGTGACCAGGCACCCTTCAACAACGCATTGTCAGACAGATTGGCGAAACGGCGATCCAGTGCATGGCGACCAGCGTCCAGGGATTCCAGCGTCATCGTCGACGACGCCGCCTGCAGCTGTCCGGACAGCGAGGACAGCGTGCGTTCCGCGACGCGTGCATCAGGCGATTGCTGGATCGACGCAGCACCATTGATGAAACCGGTGGGAATGGCACCGATACCGTTCGCGAGCTGGCCGTCGATCGCCGTCATCGCGCTTTCAACGCGCGTTGCCGAAGCGACTGCCGTCGTCGTCAATCCCATGCTCGCGGCGGCTGCAGTCACGTTGATGCGGTTGATGTTGAGGAACGCGTTGTTGGCGTCGTAGCCCACCGTGGCATCGAGAAAGACGTTCGGCGCGGCCTTGACGCTGGCAAAGGTTCCGCTGAGTCCACCATTGGCCTTGAGCAGTGTTTCCTTCGCCTGCGTGGTGTAGTTGCTGCGCGTACCGAGCAGGCTCAGCTGCCCTGCAATCGATGCCGTGCCGTTGACCTGCAATGGCGTGCCCAGCCAGATCCCGAGATTGCCGCTTGAACTCTGGGTGTAATTCCCGGCGACGGTGGCGCCGGAGTCGCGGTCATTGATGAAGAAGCCCGAATTGCTGACCGTCTTGCCGAACGTGCCGCTGGCATAGACGCGGGCGCCGGATGAAACCGACAAGGCCGAATTGGCCAGCCCTTGGCGAATGTCGAGCGAGCCGCCCTGCACTTGCGTGGCCCCAGCATAGGACTGGGCCTGGGTCAGCGACAGCGTGCCATCGCCCTGCTTGATCAGGCCACCTGCACCCACGATCGAATTACGCCAGATGGAGCTGCCGGAGAACGAAACAGTGACATCGCCCCAGGCAAAATTGCCCGGACCGTTGGCGGCCTTGGTGACGTCGAGCAGGCCCCAACCGAACACCGGATCGACGCCGGGCGCCCCCAGGTCCTTGGCGGTACCCAGCAACGTCTGCCGCACCAGGTCGTTGTTGAAATACGGGAACTGCGCCCAGACTACCGCTGCCGCGCCACTCACCTGAGGTGCGGAGAACGAGGTGCCGCTGCCGTTGTACAGGCCGTATGCCGAACTCGAGTTGTAATGTTGCGCGACCACAACGTCGCCGGGTGCAACCAGGCAATAGTTCTTCGCCGCGCCGCACTGTTGCGAATAGGACGTGAGCTGGGTCGGATTGTTGGGATCGAGCGCACCGACAGTCAGCCACCCCTTGGCCAGCGCCGTATCGCCGCTGTCCTTGCTCGGCAACATGGCGTTATCGGAAGGATTGGGGCGCAGGTTCGCCTTTGCGCCATCGTTGCCACTGGCGAACACGACCAGTCCACCGCGATTCACCACGAAGTCTTCCCATGCCGTCTGCAGTTCAACCGACAGCGACGGATCGTTCCAGTACAGGCCGCCCCAGGAATTGTTGATGATCTTGGCACCGGCATCAGCCAATTGGCCATTCAACGCCTTGAAAGTGGCGCCATATCCCTGCCCTGCACCAATTTGATTGCCACCCTGGCCGGTACCGTCATCCACCGGCGGCGTGTCGTTGATGATGCGTGAAGAAATGACGGTCGCGCCTTGCGCCACCCCCCCCTGCCAGGTAGATGTGCTCAGGACGTTGTTGTTGGAGTCGAGATAGTTGGCCGGCATCGGCTTGCCCGCCGCCAGAGAGGCGACGACGGTGCCGTGACCCACCACGTCATCGACCGAAAGGTTGTTGCCGACCGGTCCGATGTTGATGTACTCGGGCTGCTGCACACGCCCCGCCAGTGCCGGGTTGTTGCGATCGATTCCGGTGTCGAGGAACCCGATCTTGATGCCACTGCCGATTTTGCCCGCGCCGAGTGCGCCGGCATCGTTGATCAACACATGCATCTTCGCGAGGTTGGGGTCGGAAAAAGTCACCGGCGGCGCTTCGGCAGCGATGGTCGGCGGCGTGAGATTGGTGAGCGTCGAATCGGTCGTGATGGTCGGGGTGAACGGCGGCACCGTCGTGCCTCCCCCCGATGACTTCGTTCCGCCCCCGCCCCCGCACCCGGTCAGGGCCATGGACGATATCGCCAGGACAATGGCGGTGGACAGTGCGCGGCGTGGTGGAATCATCATTTGCAGCCTTTCCTCCAAAAAGATGTCCCGGGCACACTCGGAACGTGATCTGTGTTGCTAATTTGTAGCGCGGCGACGTATGTGATGGCAAGGCAAAAATGGGAGGCAAATCCTTAATGCGTCGCCAACCGTACCCGTCTGAGTGATAATCGGGGCTTCCCCTCTCGCTCCAGACCGAAACCCCATGTCTGACATCGTCATCGTTGGTGCCAAGCGCACCGCCATCGGCTCCATGCTCGGCCAGTTCACCGGCGTCCCCACGCCGACCCTCGGCGCGACCGCGATTGCAGCAGCAGTGGAAGCGGCTGGCATCAAGCCCGATGCGATCGACGAAGTGATCATGGGTTGCGTGTTGCCAGCCGGCCTCGGCCAAGCCCCCGCACGCCAGGCCGCGCGCGCTGCCGGCATTCCCGACAAGGCCGGTGCCACCACCATCAACAAGGTCTGCGGATCGGGCATGAAGGCGGTGATGCTGGCCCATGACCTGATCAAGGCCGGCAGCGCCAACGCGGTGATCGCCGGCGGCATGGAATCGATGACCAATGCCCCGCACGTGCTCAACGGCTCGCGCACCGGCATCCGCTACGGCAGCGCCGAATTCCTTGACCATATGTCGTGGGATGGCCTGACCAACCCCGATGACGGCAAGGCCATGGGCGTGTTTGGCGATGCCACCTGCAAGGCGCTCGACTGTAGTCGCGAGGACGTCGACGCCTATTCGACCGAAAGCGTTCGCCGCGCCCAGGCCGCGATTGCGTCGGGCGCGTTCAAGGCAGAAATTGCCCCGCTGACGGTCAAGGGCCGCAAGGGCGATGTCGTGGTCGATGCCGATGAAGAACCCGGCAAGATCGATACCAGCAAGATTCCCGGCCTGCGCCCGGCCTTCGGCAAGGAAGGCACGCTGACCGCCGCGTCCTCCTCCAAGATTTCCGACGGCGCCGCCGCACTGGTGGTGATGTCGGCCGATGCGGCCAAGTCTGCCGGCGCCAAGCCGCTCGCGCGCATCGTTGCCCACGCAACGCATTCGCAAAAGCCGGAGGAATTCACCACTGCTCCGGTCGAAGCGATCCGCAAGGTGATGGAAAAGGCCGGCTGGTCGGCCACCGACGTCGACCTCTTCGAGGTCAATGAAGCATTCTCGGTGGTGGCAATGGCGCCGATGAAGGCGCTCGGAATCCCCCACGACAAGCTCAACGTCAACGGTGGGGCGGTTGCCCTCGGCCATCCGATCGGCTGCAGCGGCGCTCGCCTGCTGGTCACGCTGATCCACGCCCTCCAGGCGCGTGGCGCCAAGCGCGGGGTTGCCTCGTTGTGCATCGGCGGCGGTGAAGCCACTGCCATGGCTGTTGAATTGGCGTGAAGGCGGGGCTGAAGCCGCTCTAAACCCGACCCAACGCAATCGGCAAAAAAACCGGACAAGGTTCTTGACATGGCTCAGCATTGGGTCATGATGTCAACCAACGCGTCATTGCTTCGCGTACCCCGTCCACTCACTGAGGATCCCGACATGACCATGAACAAGGCTCTCCTGGCGCTGGCCATGGGTATCGCCCTTTCCGCTTGCTCGAATTCGCAGCAGGCCAGCGACGCCGCCGCCGACGCCAACAAGGCCGCCGCCCCGGCCGCCGCCGCAGCCACCAAGCCGGCGGGCGATACTGCCCAGGCAGCCCAGACCAGCGCCGATGCCGCCGCTGCTGCTGCTGACGCCGCCTCCAAGCAGGCTGCCGACGCCGCTGCGACTCCGGCTGCTGCCGACGCTGCCGCTCCGGCTGCTGACGCCGCCAAGAAAGGCGACGAAGCCAAGAAGTAATCCGGAAAGCCGCCAGCCATCTGGCGGCTTTCTGACTACAGAGTTCCAACCGCTGTAATTCCACAACCGAAATATCCGAGGACATTCGAATGAACCTGAAGATCGCTGCTCTCTTCGCTGCCGCTACCCTGGCCCTGGCTGCTTGCAAGCCGGCCGACCAGGCTCCGGCCGCTGACGCCGCCAAGCCGGCCGACGCCGCTGCCGCTCCGGCTGCTGCCCCGGCTGCTGACGCCGCTGCTGCTCCGGCTGCTGCCGACGCCGCTGCCGCCGCTGGCGACGCCGCCAAGGCTGCTGGTGACGCCGCTGCCAAGGCTGGCGACGCTGCCGCTGCTGGCGCCGACGCTGCCAAGGCCGCTGGTGCCGACGCTGCCCACGCTGCTGCTGGCGCCGCCGGCGACGCCGCTGCCAAGGTCGGCGACGCCGCCAAGGCCGCTGGTGACGCTGCCAAGGCCGCTGGCGACAAGGCCAAGGCTGCTGCCGACGCCGTCAAGAAGTAATCCATCCTTCCAGGATGTATTGGGAAAGGCCCGCTCGCGGGCCTTTCTCTTTATTGGCACGTCGCCCGCGCAAGCGGGCCTTTCTTTTTGTCCGGCGTGGTGACGTCAACGGGTATCCTGTGCGCTTCGTTCGCGTGCAATTCACCATGCCCGTCATCAAGTCACAGCTCGATCCGCGTTCCCCGGAATTCATCGCAACCGCCGCCCATCACCAGGCATTGGCGGACGAACTGCATGCACGCCTTCATCGCGCCGCACAAGGCGGCGGCGAAGCCGCGCGGCGCAAGCACACCGAACGCGGCAAGCTGCTCGCACGCGATCGCATCGACGCCCTTCTCGACCCCGGCTCGCCCTTCCTTGAACTCAATGCGCTTGCGGCAGAAGGCATGTACGACGATGCCGCGCCCGCGGCAGGCGTCGTCACCGGCATCGGCCGTGTCATGGGCCAGGAAGTGGTGATCGTCGCCAACGACGCCACCGTCAAGGGCGGCACCTATTTCCCCATGACGGTGAAGAAGCACCTGCGGGCACAGCAAGTCGCGCGCGAGAACAATCTTCCCTGCGTCTACCTGGTCGATTCGGGTGGCGCGTTCCTGCCATTGCAGGATGAAGTCTTCCCGGATCGCGAACATTTCGGCCGGATCTTCTACAACCAGGCACGAATGAGTGCCGACAACATCCCCCAGATCGCAGTGGTGATGGGCAGCTGCACCGCAGGCGGCGCTTATGTACCGGCGATGTGCGACGAATCGATCATCGTGAAGAACCAGGGCACGATCTTCCTCGGCGGCCCGCCGCTGGTGAAGGCCGCGACCGGCGAAGTGGTTGATGCCGAAGCGCTCGGTGGCGCCGACGTGCACACATCGGTGTCGGGCGTGGCCGATCATTTCGCCGAGGACGACCACCACGCACTGGCGATCGCCCGCGACATCGTTGCGACTTTCAATCGCAGGCACGCGATGCCGGTCGAGCTGCAGGCGAATCGCGAGCCGCTCTACCCCGCCAACGAGCTCTACGGCATCGTCCCGCAGGACACCCGCAAGCCCTTCGACATCCGCGAAGTGATCGCGCGCATCGTCGATGGCAGCGAATTCCAGGAATTCAAAGCGCGCTACGGCAAGACGTTGGTGACGGGGTTTTCCCACATCCACGGCTGCCCGGTCGGCATCGTCGCCAACAACGGCATCCTGTTCTCGGAGAGTGCGCTCAAGGGCGCGCACTTCATCGAACTGTGCAACCAGCGCGGCATTCCGCTGGTGTTCCTGCAGAACATCACCGGCTTCATGGTCGGCAAGAAGTACGAGAACGCCGGCATCGCCAAGGACGGCGCCAAGATGGTGACCGCGGTGGCGTGTTCGTCGGTACCAAAGTTCACCGTGGTGATCGGCGGCAGTTTCGGTGCCGGCAACTACGCGATGTGTGGACGTGCCTATGGCGGACGTTTCCTGTGGATGTGGCCGAACGCACGCATCAGCGTGATGGGCGGCGAACAGGCGGCGAGCGTGCTGGCGACCGTCCGTCGCGACGGCATCGAAGCCAAAGGCGGCCAATGGAGCGCGGAAGAGGAAGATGCGTTCAAGACACCGATCCGCCAGCAGTACGAGGACCAGGGCAATCCTTACTACGCCAGCGCGAGATTGTGGGACGACGGCATCATCGACCCCAAGGACACCCGCCGCGTGTTGGGATTGGCACTGGCGGCCTCGCTGAATGCACCGATCGAACCGGCGCGGTTCGGCGTATTCAGGATGTAGGTTCGATTCGCATCGCAAGCAGCTGATTCAATTGCAATCGAGCCGTGGTATGGTCGGTGGCCCCAGCAGCACTGCTGCCCTTTCCCCCGAGGTGATCATGGCAATCTGGAAAGACCCGACTCAGCCGAAAAAGGACACGGCATCCTTCCCGCAAGCGGAGCCGTCCCAGGCGGCTGCGCCGATCAATCCAACCCGCAACGAAACCGCGAGTGCTGCCATGTCTGCCAATCCCGATTCGATCTCCCCCGTGCGTGCCGTTCCCGCCTCCTCGCCTGCGATGAAGGAATCGATCATCGCCAGCGATCTCACCATCGAGGGCAAGATCCAGGGTGCCGGCCACGTCCGCATCGCCGGCCGCTTCAAGGGCGATGTCGACGTCAAGGGCGATCTCACCGTCGAACAGGGCGCCAAACTCGATGGCGGCGTCAAGGCCGACAAGGTGATCGTTGCCGGTGAGCTCGATGGCAACATCCATTCCGCCAGCAAGGTGGAGTTGCAGGCTACCTGTGCGATGAATGGCGACATCAAGGCCGATACGCTGACGGTCGCCCCCGGTTCGCGCCTGCGCGGCCGCGTTGAATGCGGCAACTGGGACAATGCGCCCGCGAAGCGCGACAGCAGTGACGACGCGGGCAAGCGCGAGGCCAACAGCACTGCAGCATGAGCATGGGCCTGCCGCGCGCGGGAACCGTGCCGAAAGCCGGCGAGATCGGCGCGACACGCGCGTGTCCGCACTGCAAGGCAACCATCCTGGAAAGCGCGTCGGTATGCCCGGCGTGCAAGGGACATTTGCGGTTCGGCGAAGCGTCGATCCGCAAGGCGCTTGATCGTCCGCTGGCGATCGAGGGCACGCTCTCGCAGCCGCCCGGCGGCGAAGCGGTCGAATATTCGGTGGTGATCGCGATCCGCAACGAGCGTGGCGAGGAAGTCGGTCGCCACGTCGTCGGCGTCGGCGCGATGCATCCTGGCGAAAGCCGCACGTTCAGCCTGGCGGTGGATGTGTTCGCGAGTACGAAGGGAAAACTTCGCTAAGCAGACGCTGCTGGTGTCATCGCGAAAAGCATCGCGGCTGGGCGCCTGTCGCACGCGCTGGCTTGGCAGGTGGCCAGCTCCGGTGCACGGGACGCCGTGAATACGTCCATGTAGGCTCGTGCGCCGCATCCATGCGGCGCAACGCCCGCGCTCCGGGCTGGCGCACCCGCTGCCGCGCGCGTGTTGTGGTTTTCCGAGAAGCGAAAAACTCGCCACCGGCGGCGCCTGTGCGGTTCGTCCGTATCGCCGACCATACGAGGCATGGATGCCGAGTCGAGCCTACATGGACGTATTCACGGCGTGTCGGCGATACGGATAACCGCTGCAGGCGCTCAGTCGGGCGATGCTTTTATTTGCAGCCGTCACACCCGCCACATTCGCCGGATGCCAACGCCGAAGCAGGCGCGACCCATCGTCCGATCGATCGCATCCATGCCGGACGTCCCTCGCGCAACAGCGGGATCGCCAGCACCACACGCAGGCGTCGCCACGACGCCGGGAAACGCGTCCGCCACACGAATGCGGCACTGAGCATCACCAACAACGCAATCACCGCATATTGCAGTGCGATCGACATCAGCCTGCTCCCAGCGCCCTGGCGACCTGGTAAGTCACGAACGAGGCGGCATATGCCATCGCGAACAGATAGCCGGCAGCGACGATCGTCTGCTTCCACGAATGCGTCTCGCGACGGATCGTCGCCAGCGTCGAGATGCACTGCGGCGCGTAGATGAACCACACCAGCAACGACAGCGCGGTCGCCAGCGACCATTGATGCGAGATGATCGGTGACAGTGCCTGCAGGCTCGCCTCGTCATTCTGTGCGGCGACGGCATACACGGTCGCAAGCGATGACACGATCACCTCGCGCGCGGCCATGCCTGGAATCAGCGCAATCGAGATTTGCCAGTTGAAACCGATCGGCGCGAAGATCATCGCCATCACGTGGCCGATTCGCCCTGCAAAGCTGTAGTCGATCGCGGGGCCGGCGGCGCCTGCCGGCGCGCCAGGGAACGTCAGCAGGAACCACAGCAGGATCGTCATCGCGAGGATGATGCCGCCGACGCGCTTGAGGAAGATCACAGCACGTTCCCACAGGCCGATGGCAAGATCACGCAATGTCGGGACACGGTAGGACGGAAGTTCCAGCAGCAACATGTGCTCGCCGGAATCGCGACGCCAGCGCTTCATCACCCATGCCACCAGCAAGGCACTGAGGATGCCGGCGGCGTACAGCGCGAACAATACCAGCCCCTGCATGTTGAAGACCGCGCCCACGATGCGATGCGGGATGAAGGCGCCAATCAGCAGGGTGTATACCGGCAGGCGCGCCGAACACGTCATCAACGGCGCAACGAGGATCGTCGCAAGGCGATCGCGCGGGTCCTGGATCGAACGCGTTGCCATGATGCCGGGCACCGCGCAGGCGAAGCTCGACAGCAGCGGAATGAAGCTGCGTCCGGACAGTCCGGCGCGATACATCAGGCGATCGAGCAGGAAGGCCGCGCGCGGCAGGTAGCCGGATTCTTCCAGCGACAGGATGAAGAAAAACAGGATCAGGATCTGCGGCAGGAAGACCAGCACGCTGCCGGTGCCGGCGATGATGCCGTCGACGATCAGACTGCGCAGCGGGCCATCAGCCATGTGCGCGCCTGCCTGTGCGCCGAGCCATTTCATGCCACCGTCGATGCCGTCCTTCAGCGGTTCGGCCCAGGCATACACGGCCTGGAACATCGCGAACATCACCACCGCGAGGATGATCAGGCCCATCACGGGATTGAGCAGCCAGCCATCGAGACGCCGGTCGAGGCGCGAAATGCGCTCCGGCATGCGCACGGTGTCGACCATCAGACGGCGTGCTTCCGCGTGGAGGCCATCGTCGTCCAGCGGCGCGGCTTCGACCGCGACCGGGACGGCCTGCGCGATGCGTTCCAGCAATTTGTCGCCGCCCCCGGATTTCACCGCGACGGTCGGGATCACCGGCACGCCGAGCTTGCGCGACAACGCATCGACATCGATCTCGATGCCACGCTTTTCCGCTGCATCCATCTGGTTGAGCGCGATGACCATGGGCCGCCCGAGCTGGCGTACTTCCAGCGCGAAGCGCAGGTGCAGGCGCAGGTTGGTGGCGCTGACCACGCAGATCAACAGGTCGGGTATCGGTTCGCCCGGATAGAAGCCGCGGCAGACGTCGCGCGCGATCGCTTCGTCGAGGCTGGCCGGCGTCAGGCTGTAGGCACCGGGAAGATCAAGCAACACCGCCTGGCGTCCGTCCGCCAAGCGCAACTGGCCTTCCTTGCGCTCGACAGTCACGCCGGCGTAGTTGGCGACCTTCTGGCGGCTGCCGGTGAGCTGGTTGAACAACGCGGTCTTGCCGCAGTTGGGATTGCCGATCAGTGCGGCACGGAGCATGGCGGCACTCATGGCACGATCTCGTTCGATTCGACTTCGACGCGCTCGGCTTCGCTGCGACGCAGGGCGAAACTCGAGGTGCCGATGCGCACCAGCAGCGGGTCGCGCCCGAATGGGCCGAAACCGGAGACGCGCACCGGCTCCCCGGACACGAAGCCGAGTTCACGCAGTCGTCGCGCCACGACATCGGTGGAGCGATCGTCACCGTTGCCATGCACCGCGACAACGCGGGCGCGTACGTCGCGCGGCAGATCGACCAGTTTCAACTGACCAGCTCCAAGCAGGCATTCCAAATAGGAATCATTCTCATAATATCAGAATGAACAGGGTCCTGAAGGCGGCTGCCGCTATCATTCAGGGACCCGATTGGAGATGCATCGATGGCGGAGACGTTGCAGGTCAGGCAAGCCGGCGCGGTGGCGCGGCTGCGGCTGAACCGCCCCGAGGTGCACAACGCCTTCGACGATGGCCTGATCGCCAACCTGACTGCCGAACTGCGGCGCCTGGGCGATGACGCCGGGGTGCGCGTGGTGGTGCTGGAAGCCGAGGGCGCATCGTTCTCCGCCGGCGCCGATCTCAACTGGATGCGCGGCATGGCGAAGATGTCGGAAGCCGAGAACCGCGCCGATGCGCTGGCGCTGGCTGGCCTGATGCGCACGCTGGACGAATTGCCGAAGCCGACCATCGCCCGCGTGCAAGGTGCCGCGTTTGGGGGCGGCGTCGGACTGGTCGCCTGCTGCGACATCGCCATCGGCGTGGCGGAAGCGAAATTCGGGCTCACCGAAAGCAAGTTGGGATTGTTGCCCGCAGTGATCTCGCCCTACGTCATCAACGCCATCGGCCCACGCCAGTCACGACGCTGGTTCGCCACAGCGGAACTCTTTGACGCTGCCGAAGCGCTGCGGATCGGCTTGCTGCATCAGGTGGTTGCAGCGGATGCGCTGGATGCCGCGGTGGATCGCCAGATCGACCTGCTGCTGAAAGCCGGGCCGATCGCCACGGCATCGGCGAAGGCACTCGTGCGCGATGTCTGCACACACACTGACGGATCGCGCCACGACGCCGACAACGCCACCCTGATCGCCCGCCTGCGCGTCTCGCCGGAAGGCCAGGAAGGGCTCGGCGCCTTCCTCGACAAACGCAAACCCAAATGGATGGGAGAATGAATCCATGATCGACCACATCGGCATTCCCGTATCCGATTACGCACGCAGCGTCGCCTTCTACACGCAAGCGCTTGCCCCACTCGGCATCGGCCTGGTCATGGAAGTCACCCCGGAGATGACCGGTAATGGCAGCGCGGCCGGCTTCGGTGATGCAGGCAAACCCTATTTCTGGCTCGGCGACGATGGCGCGCCCGGCATGCACACGCACATCGCCTTCGCTACCGACAGTCGCGCGAAGGTCGACGCCTACCATGCCACCGCGCTTGCTGCGGGCGGCCGCGACAATGGTGCACCGGGCTTGCGTCCCCACTACCACGAGCACTACTACGGCGCATTCGTGCTTGACCCGGACGGCCACAATATCGAGGCCGTTTGCCACCTGCCGGAAGCCTGTTCCTGATGTTCGACACCATCCTCATCGCCAATCGTGGCGAGATCGCCTGCCGCGTCATCCGCACCTGCCGCCGGATGGGCATCCGCGCGATCGCGGTGTATTCCGATGCCGACGCCGACGCGCAGCACGTGCGCCTGGCCGACGCGGCCTATCACATCGGCGGTTCGCGGCCGCAGGAGAGCTATCTGCGCGGTGACGCCATCATCGAGGCCGCGAAGAAATCCGGCGCGCAGGCGATCCATCCCGGTTACGGTTTCCTGTCCGAGAACGCCGATTTCGCCGATGCGGTGGAAGCGGCGGGACTCGTCTTCATCGGCCCGCGTGCTGCATCGATGCGCAAGATGGGCAGCAAGGCCGGCGCCAAGGAATTGATGCAGGCGGCCAACGTGCCGGTGGTGCCCGGCTACACCGGCGAAGACCAATCGCCAGGGACGTTGCAACAGGAAGCCGACCGCATCGGCTATCCGCTGATGATCAAGGCCGCGCACGGCGGCGGCGGCAAAGGCATGCGCATTGTCCATGCGCCACTGGAGTTCCTGCCGAACCTCGAAAGCTGCCAGCGCGAGGCAAAGAACGCCTTCGGCCGCGATCGCGTGCTGCTGGAACGCTACATCGAGCGCCCGCGCCACATCGAGTTCCAGATCTTCGGCGACAGCCACGGCCAGATCATCCATCTCAACGAACGCGAGTGCTCGGCGCAGCGCCGCTACCAGAAGGTGATCGAGGAATCACCCTCGCCCTTCGTCACCCCGGAACTGCGCCAGGCGATGGGCGCAGCTGCGATCGCCGCCGGTCGTGCCATCGACTACCAGAACGCCGGCACGGTCGAATTCATCGTCGGCCAGGATGGCAATTTTTATTTCATGGAGATCAATACCCGCCTGCAGGTCGAGCATCCGGTGACGGAAATGGTGACGGCGCTCGACCTCGTCGAATGGCAATTGCGCGTCGCCGCCGGTGAACCGCTGCCACTGCCACAGGAGGCGATCTGGTCGAGCGGCCACGCGATGGAAGTGCGCCTGTACGCGGAGGATCCCGACGCCGGCTTCCTGCCCGGTTCCGGCAAATTGACGCGCCTGCGCCTGCCGGAAACATCGGCGCGCGTGCGCATCGATTCCGGCGTGGTCGAAGGCGACACGGTGTCGATCTTCTACGATCCGATGATCGCAAAACTCATCGTGCGCGACAGCGATCGTCCGCGTGCCCTCGCCCGTTTGCGCGAAGCCTTGGCACAGTGCGAAATCGAAGGACCGAAGTCGAACATCGAATTCCTCGAACGGCTTGTACGCCACCCGATCGTGGTCGCCGGCGACATCGACACCGGCTATCTCGATCGCCATCTCGATGAATTCATCGGCTCGACCTCGCACTCCGATCAGGAAACCCGCGGCTTGCACGCGCTAGCCGCAGCGGCGATGCGCATGTCTTCCGAAATGACGGATGCCGCATCACCGTGGTCGACCGGCGATGGTTGGCGCCTCGAAGGTGCCGGCTGGACGCCGTTGCACCTGGTGTCCGGCAATGAGGACTTGAGTTTGACGATTCGCGGCCATGGCGGCGATTACGACGTGCGCGAAAACGGGCATGTGACCGAACTGCGGAGCCTGCGCCTGCAGGACGGCTGGCTGAGTGGTCGCATCGGCGATGGCCAGCGTCGGGTGCAAACCTCCATCGAAGGTGACAGCGTGTTGCTGCACGATGGCGGAAGCCGGTTGCACCTGCGCCGTGCTTCTCTGTATCGCCACGCCGACGACGGTGGTGGCGCCAGCGGCGATCGCGTGATCGCGCCGATGCCGGGTCGCATCGTCCAGGCCAGGAGCGCCGTCGGCGACAGCGTCGAGGCCGGACAGGTGGTGATGGTGATGGAAGCGATGAAGATGGAATTGGCATTGAAGGCGCCGCGAGCCGGCAGGATCGCCGAGGTGCGCGTGCGCGAAGGCGATTTCGTCGAAGCCGATGCCGCGCTGCTTCTGCTCGAACCCGTCCTGCTGGAGCCGGCCGCGTGACCATGCCTGCGCAAGTCCGCATCGTCGAAGTCGGTGCGCGCGACGGATTGCAGAACGAGAAGACCTTCGTCGCGACCGCCGACAAGATCGCGCTGATCGAACGCCTCGCCGATTGCGGACTGAAAAGCATCGAAGCGACGGCTTTCGTCAGTCCGAAATGGGTGCCGCAGATGGCCGATGCCGTCGAGGTGTACTCGGGCCTGCAGCGCAAACCCGGCGTGCGCTATCCGGTGCTGGTGCCGAACTTGCAGGGCTACGCGCGCGCGCGCCAGGTCGGCGTCGAGGAGATCGCGGTATTCACCGCGGCCTCGGAAGCCTTCAACCGCAAGAACATCAACGCGGGCATCGATGAATCGATCGAACGCTTCCGCCCGGTGATGGATGCGGCGAACGCGGATGGCGTCACCGTGCGCGGCTATGTCTCTACCGTGCTCGGCTGCCCGTTCCAGGGCGAAGTGCCGCTGTCGGACGTGGTGCGCGTGGCCAAGGCGCTGCACGAACTCGGCTGTTATGAAGTCTCGCTCGGCGACACCATCGGCGTCGGCACGCCGGCCAAGGCGCGCGCGATGGTGCAGGCAGTTGCACGGGAAGTTCCTGTGTCCGCACTCGCCGTGCATTTCCACGACACCTGGGGACAGGCGCTGGCCAACATCCTTGCCTGTCTCGAGGAAGGCGTCGCGGTGGTCGATTCCTCCGTCGCCGGCACCGGCGGCTGCCCGTATGCTCCGGGCGCGACCGGAAACGTTGCCAGCGAAGACGTGGTCTACATGCTGCAAGGGCTCGGCATCGATACCGGCGTCGACCTGCAGAAACTCGCCGGGACCGGGCGCTGGCTGGCCGGTGTGCTCGGTCACGACACCAACAGCCGCGCCGGCAAGGCAGCCGTCATCAAGAGCGACGCCGCGAAAAAATGAGCTGGCATATCCGTCCGATCGAAGCGCAGGATGATGCGGCGATGGCACGCATCATTCGTGCAGTGATGCCGGAATTCGGCGCCTGTGGCAGCGGTTTCGCGATCAACGATCCCGAAGTCGACTGGATGTCGCGTGCATATTCCGACCCACGCCATGCCTATTTCGTGCTGGAACGAGATGGCGAAGTGATCGGTGGCGGCGGCATGGCACCGCTTGCTGGTGGCGATCCGTCCGTGTGCGAACTGCGCAAGATGTATTTCCTGCCGGAAGCACGTGGACTCGGCGCGGGCGCGGCGATGATGGCACTCAGCCTGGATGCCGCGCGCGCCGCCGGATTCCGCCAGTGCTACCTGGAAACATTGACCGGCATGGCCGCGGCGATGCGCCTGTACGAGCACAGCGGCTTTCGGCGCATCGATGCGCCGATGGGCGCGACCGGCCACGGTGGCTGTGACATCTTCTATCTGCTGGACCTCTAGCGGCCGGCCACGCCTTCATCGGCTAAAATCACGGTTTTCCGCCCGCAGGACCCCCCATGCAACTCGCCCAAGTGCGCGCCGTCATCACCGGTGGCGCTTCCGGACTCGGTTTCGCCACCGCACAGCATCTGGTCGCCGCGGGCGCCAAGGTCGCGCTGTTCGACGTCAATGACGAGAAAGGCGCGGCCGCCATCACCGAATTGGGCTCGGACAAGGCGACTTTCATCAAGACCGACGTCACCAGCGAGGCCGATGTCGCGGCAAACGTGGCCAGGGCAAAGGAATTCCTCGGCGGCTTGAACGCCTGCATCAACTGCGCCGGCATCCTGGGTGCAGGCCGCATGCTCGGCAAAACCGGCCCGATGGCCCTGTCGCAGTTCCAGGCGACGGTGATGGTGAACCTGGTCGGCAGCTTCAACGTCGCCAAGGCCTGCGCCGACCTGATGCAGCACAACGACGCCGGCGTCGATGGCGAGCGCGGCGCGATCATCAATACCGCATCGGTTGCCGCCTACGAAGGCCAGATCGGCCAGGCTGCTTACTCCGCGTCGAAGGGCGGCGTGGTCGGGATGACCTTGCCGATGGCACGCGAGCTCGCCCGCTTCGGCATCCGCGTGATGACGATCGCCCCCGGCGTGTTCTGGACGCCGATGGTCGACGGCATGCCGCCGGAGGTGAAGACCTCGCTGGAAGCGTCCATCCCGTTCCCGTCGCGCCTCGGCCAACCCGGCGAATACGCCGATCTCGTCGCGTACATCCTGCGCACGCCCTACCTCAACGGCGAAACCATCCGTCTGGATGGTGCTACCCGCCTCGCACCGAAGTGATCTCATGAAGGCTTACGACATCAAGAAAGGCAACGTCATCGAACACAACGGTGGCGCTTGGCAAATCCGCGACATCGAACGCAGCTCGCCGCAAGGCCGCGGCGGCAACGTCAAGTACCGATTCACCATGTACAGCGTGCCGGGTGGCAACAAGCTCGACCTCAGCGTCGGCGCGGAAGACGACTTGAAGGAAGTCGAACTCGCGCGCCGCCAGGCCACGTTCTCGTACAAGGACGGCGACGCCTTCGTCTTCATGGACGATGAGGACTTCACGCCCTACCAGCTCGATGCCGATGTCGTCGGCGATGGCGCCGGATACATCACCGATGGCCTCACTGGCTGCTATGTGCAGGTGATCGACGAAGCACCGGTCGGCCTGCAACTGCCGACGTCGGTGATCCTTGAAGTCGTGGAAACGCCCCCGGAGCTCAAGGGCGGCACCGCGACCAAGCGTCCGAAGCCGGCGCGCCTCAACACCGGCATCGAGATCCAGGTCCCGGAATACATCGCCAACGGCGAACGCGTTTGGGTCAACACCACCACGGGCGAGTTCGGTGGCCGCGCGGACTGATCGGTTCGCGGCATTGCTGCTGGCGTCGACCTTGTGGGCGCCGGCATCCATTGCATGGGCGCAATCGGTGCCGGCATCGGCATTGCAGCATCCTGCAGCCGACGAACCCGGCAAGGGCACCCAGGACCTGCCCGAGGACGTGCGCAGCTACATCCTCAAGCATCGCATGTGTGTGCACTTCCAGAAGGAAGAAAGTACTGGCGATGCCGGCTCTCGCGCGACCGACAAGAACATGGCGAAATCGCTCTGCCCCGGCGCCGATGCGGCCGCCTGGAAAAAACTGGTGCGCAAGTACGAAGGCAAGGATCCCATCCCGGGGATCCTGTTGGCAGAGCGTCCGGCTGGCATCGAAATGGACACGGGCAAGACGAAATGAGCGACATCGCGCCAGTGACACTGCGCGGGTGGGGGGTCACCCTTGAGCCGCTGGGTCACGACTACGCCAACGCATTGATGCAGGCCGTGCAGGATGGCGACATCTACGCGCTCAACTTCACCAATGCGCCGGACCCAACGCCTGAAGCCGTGAAGAAATACATCGACAAGGCGCTCGCGGGGCAAGCAAATGGTTCGATGCTGCCCTTCGCGGTGCGCACAGCCGACAACGACATCGTCGGATCGACGCGCTATTACGAGATCGAATCGAACGTGCCGACCCTGTGCATCGGCCATACTTGGTACGCCGCGCGCGTGCAGCGCACACACGTCAACACCGCCTGCAAGCGCCTGCTGCTTGGCCACGCGTTCGAGCATCTCGCCATGGCTGCGGTGTATTTCCACACCAGCCACCTCAACGCACGCTCACAGGCGGCGATCGAACGCCTCGGCGCGACACGCGACGGCATCATCCGCAATCACAAGCGCCATCGCGACGGGGCGCTGCGCGATACGTTCTGGTATTCGATCACTGCCGCTGACTGGCCGCGCATTCGCGACGGCCTCGATGCGAAGCTGTCGAACATCCCGCGCTAATCGAAGACCTTGCCGGGATTCATGATCCCGTCGGGATCGAACACCGTCTTGATCCCGCGCATCGCCTCGATCTCCGCCTCGCTGCGCGTCTGTGACAGATACGGCTTCTTCACCAGGCCGATGCCGTGTTCGGCGGAAATGCTGCCGTCATGACGCTGCAGGCATTCCGACAGCAGCTTGGTCGCGCGTTCGCAGGCAGCAACGAATTCGGCTTGCGGCAACGCCGCCGGCTTGAGGATGTTGATATGCAGGTTGCCGTCGCCGATATGGCCGAACCACACCACTTCGAATTCCGGATACGCCGCCCCGATCAATGACTGCGCTTCGGCGAGGAAGGCCGGCATGCGCGAGGTGCGCACCACGACGTCGTTCTTGTAAGGCGTGTGCGGCGCCAGCGATTCGGTGATGCCTTCGCGCAGGCGCCACAGCGCGTCGGCCTGGGTATCGCTGGCAGCAATCACCCCATCTTCGACCCAACCTTCGCCCACGCAGGTTTCGAACGCCGCCAGCAATCCTGCTTCGTCGGCATCGATATCTGCAATTGCGTAATACGGATGCGCTTCCGCGAACGGGGGCACGGCACCGGCATCCAGAACATGCTTCAACGCACGACCATCGAAAAACTCGAACGATTGCAGGTGCAGGCGATCACGCAAAGCCGCGAATACCGGCATGATCGCCTCGAACGACGGCAATGCGAACAACACGGTGGATGCCGGCGGATCGCGATCGGCCAGCCGTACCGTCACTTCCGCGATGATGCCGAGCGTGCCTTCCGACGCCACGAACAGGTGGCGCAGGTCGTAGCCACTGGAATTCTTCACCAGCCCACGGTTGAGCTGCAACACGTCGCCGCGGCCGTCGACCACGGTGAGCCCGGCGATCCATTCGCGGGTATTGCCATGGCGCAACACCTGGATGCCGCCGGCATTGGTCGCGACATTGCCGCCGATGCTGGCGCTGCCACGTGCAGCGAAATCGACCGGATATTGCAGGCCGTATCCCTCGGCGATGCCCTGCAGCGTTTCCAGCGCCATTCCCGCCTGCACCGTCAGCAGGCGGTCCACGGGATCGTAGGCGAGCTGCGCACGCATCTTCTCCAGGCTCAACACCAGTTCGCCATTCGCCGCGACTGCCCCTCCCGACAACCCGGTACGCCCACCCGAAGGCACCAGCGCGACCTTGTGGGCCCGCGCCCAGCGCACGATCGCCACGATCTCCTCGACCGTGGCAGGCAGGGCGATCGCCAGCGGTGCCGGCGTCCAGCGTCGGGTCCAGTCGCGGCCGTAATGCTCAAGATCGGCGGCTTCGGTCAGCAGCGACAACTGCGGCGAAACGGCACGCAGATCATCCAAAAGATTCGCATTCATGCTCCCAGACTGCCATTCCGATCCGGCCCCCGCAAACGCGATTCCTGTGCCAATATGCTGCATGGCACAACAAACCTCATTCCCCCGCCAGGACATCCAGGTCCTGCTGCTGGAAGGCGTCAGCCCACGCGCGGCCGAAGCCTTTCGTTCCGCCGGCTATACCCGCATCGAAGAGCACGCAAAAGCGCTGCCGGTAGACGAGCTGAAACGCCGCATCGCCGAGGCGCATATCGTCGGCCTGCGCTCGCGCACACAATTGACGGCCGACGTGCTGGCCGAAGCCCGCAAGCTGATGGCGGTCGGTGCCTTCTGCATCGGCACCAACCAGATCGACCTGTCCGCCGCCAAGTCGATGGGTGTGCCGGTGTTCAACGCGCCCTATTCCAATACCCGCAGCGTCGCCGAACTGGTGATCGCCGAGATCATCATGATGTTCCGCGGCGTTCCCGCGCGGAACATGCAGTGCCATCGCAACGGCTGGAGCAAGTCGGCCACAGGCAGCCATGAGGCACGCGGCAAGACACTCGGCATCATCGGCTACGGCCACATCGGCACCCAACTCGGCCTGCTCGCCGAGGCCTTGGGCATGCAGGTGCTGTTCCACGACATCGAAACCAAACTCGTCCTCGGCAACGCACGCCCCGCCGCCGATCTCGACGACCTGCTGCAGCGTTCCGACGTGGTCAGCCTGCATGTCCCGGAAACGCCGGCGACAAAACTGATGTTCGGCGCCCCCCAACTGGCACGGATGAAACCCGGCGCACATCTGGTCAACGCATCGCGCGGCACCGTGGTCGACATCGACGCGCTCGCCGATGCCTTGCGCGCCGGCCATGTCGGTGGCGCCGCAGTCGACGTGTTCCCCACGGAACCCGAGAGCAACACCGACCGCTTCGAATCGCCCCTGTGCGGCATCGACAACGTGATTCTGACCCCACACATCGGCGGCAGCACGCTGGAAGCGCAAGACAATATCGGGCTGGAAGTCGCGGCAAAACTGCTGCGCTACAGCGACAACGGCAGCACGCTGTCGGCGGTCAATTTCCCGGAAGTCAGCTTGCCCGAACACGCCGGCAGCCATCGCCTGCTGCACATCCATCGCAACGTCCCCGGTGTGCTTTCGGCGATCAACGACATCTTCGGCAAGCGCGGCATCAACATCGACGGCCAGTACCTGCGCACCGACCCCCAACTGGGGTACGTCGTGATCGATGTTGGCGTGGATTCGCTGCAATCGAACGACTTGCGCGGCGAACTGTCGGCGATCCCGGGGACGCTACGGACCCGCGTGCTGTTCTAGCCAGCGTCGTGCCATGCGCCGCAACGATGCATCCGCGGACGCGTCGTTGGCGATTCCCGCGATCTCGCGCCATGCCAGCGCGTTCGACTCATTGCTGACGACGAATGCTTCGTTGTCGCCCGCGCGCACGATGTAACGCGCATCGAAATGCCAGTGTCCGCGCACGCTGCCGCGCTCGGGAATCCAGTGCTTGTCGAGGTCGAAGATGTCGGTGTCGACCGTCAATCCGGTGAGGCCGGACTCCTCTTCCGCTTCCTTCAGCGCGACCGCCCGCAGGTCCATGTCGCCGTCGGCGTGACCGCCAAGCTGCAACCAGCGATCGAGCTTGCGATGGTGAGTGAGCAACACGCGTGAACCATCGCCACTGACCAGCCAAGCCGATCCAGTGAAATGCCCGTCCAGGCGTTCGCGCACGAAGGCATGCACGCCTTCCTCGAGCAGTTCCTGATACGCATCGGCCAGCCTGGATTGCTCCGGAAACCGGCGGGCATGAATGCGCAAGGCATCGGCAAATGGCGTCGTCATCGCCGCATGGTGCATCGCAACAGGCCGCCAATCAAGCGCCCCGCCATGTCGGACGGCGCTTGTGCCGCCATGTGAAATACGGTTAAGGTCGGTCAGTTTTGTGGCGACCCCGGTGTCGCCATCCACCACCGAACCAGCCCATCAGGGGGATGCACGAATGCTTTTTTGGCGCGTCAAGCCGCTCGACAAGATTCTCGAGACTGCGGAAAAGAAGGCGCTGAAGCGCCAGCTTGGTCCGATTCAACTCACCCTGCTCGGCATCGGTGCCGTGATCGGCACCGGCATCTTCGTATTGACCGCCGAAGCGGCGCAGAAGGCCGGCCCGGGCATGATGGTCGCCTTCGTGATCGCGGCCGTCGTGTGCGGACTGGCGGCCCTCGCCTATTCCGAAATCGCTTCGATGATCCCGGTCTCGGGTTCGGCCTACACCTACAGCTACGGCGTGTTCGGTGAGCTGATCGCCTGGATTGTCGGCTGGGCATTGGTGCTCGAGTACGCCATCGGTGCAACGGCCGTCTGCGTCGGCTGGTCCGGTTACGTCAACGGCCTGCTCAATAGCGGCTTGTTCGGATTGACGACACCCGGCGCACTGTCATTGCCGAAGTGGCTGCAGACCGGTTACTTCTCCGGCGGCGGCATCAACCTGCTGGCCCTCCTGATCGGCATTGGCGTTACCTGGCTGCTGGTCATCGGCACGTCCAAGAGCGCGCGCGTCAATGCCGTGCTGGTCGCGATCAAGATCATCGCCCTGCTCGGCTTCATCGGACTTGCGCTGCCGGCGGCCAAGAGCAGCAACCTGACGCCGTTCCTGCCCACCGGCTGGGGCAGCCCGACCGGTGGCGTCGGCGTGCTTGGCGCTGCGGCGTCGATCTTCTTCGCCTACGTCGGCTTCGACGCCGTCTCGACCGCCGCGGAAGAAACCAAGAATCCGAACCGCAACATCCCGATCGGCCTGATCGGTGCGCTCGGCGTCTGCACCGTCTTCTACCTGTTGGTTGGTTACGGCGCTGCCGGCGCGGCCGGTGCACAGCCGTTGTTCAGCGCTGCAGGCACCGTGCTTGATCCGGGCACGCCGGAAATGGCCGCGGCCTGCGCCCTGCCGCAGAATGCGAACGCACTGGTGTGCAGCAACGAGCCGCTGGCCCACGTGATCCGCGTCCTCGGGTATCCGAAGGTCGGCAATCTGATCGCGCTCGCCGCGGTCGTTGCCCTGCCCTCGGTGATCCTGATGATGATGTTCGGCCAGACCCGCATCTTCTTCACGATGTCGCGCGACGGCTTGCTGCCGGATGCC
This sequence comes from Pseudomonadota bacterium, assembly GCA_018242465.1. Taxonomy (GTDB): domain Bacteria; phylum Pseudomonadota; class Gammaproteobacteria; order Xanthomonadales; family Xanthomonadaceae; genus Solilutibacter. Next base: position 32,919 of record JAFEBY010000042.1, read on the forward strand.
CTGTCGAAGGTCCATCCGAAGTTCCACACCCCGCACGTGATCACCTACGTGACCGGCGTCGTGGTCTCGATCTGCGCCGCGCTGTTCCCGGTCGGCAAGCTGGCCGATACC
>JAFEBY010000043.1 GCA_018242465.1 Pseudomonadota bacterium
GCCAACGATCCTCGGCGCACGCGTCATTCAATACCGTTGCTGCCTTCCGGCCCTGGCGGGGTTTTCGAACTAGCGTCGCGAGGGGCCGACGGGGCCGCCATAGAGGCTTGCGCCAAGCGGAAAGCAATTCCGCGGCGCGCAGTCTAACAGATGATCAGGCCCAGCCGAATCCTTCGGCGATGCGAAACATGGCCCACGACATGAAGCCGGCGGCGGGAATGGTGAGGATCCAGGCCCAGACGATGCGCTCGATCACCGTCAAGCGCAGTGCGCGCGGATTCTTGCCGAAACCCACGCCCATGATCGCGGTCGAAATGCTGTGTGTGGTCGACACCGGCATGCCGAAATGCGCGGCGGTCACCAGGATGGTGGCAGAGGCGGTCTCCGCGGCGAAACCGTCGATCGGCTGCAGCTTCACCATCTTGTGGCCGAGCGTCTTGATGATGCGCCAGCCGCCGGTCGCGGTGCCGATCGCCATCACCAGCGCGCAGGTCGCGATGATCCATGTGTCGATATGCGAGTTGTCGCCGCTGGACGGATGCAGGAACGACAGCCATTCCGGCAGGTTGTCGAGCGTGCCCGCTGCCTGGGCGCCGAACAGCGCCAGCGCGATGATGCCCATGGTCTTCTGTGCATCGTTGCTGCCGTGGGCGAAGCCCATGTAGGCGGCGGAGGCGACCTGGGCCTTGCCGAAGAAGGCATTGACCCAGCGCGGGCGGGCGATGCGCGAGAGTGGACCGCCAGCGCGATGGAGGGCGGCGATGATGGCGTAGAGCAGGCCGAGGATCAGCACGCCGAGCGCGAAACCTGCGATTGGCGAGGAGACCATCGGCACCAGGACCTTCCACAGAATGCCTTTGTTCGTGGTCCAGCCGCCGTCACCGGCGTGCGACCACATCAGTGCGTGCCAGTTGCCGTGGGACGACGCCAACACTGCGCCACAGAGTCCGCCGATCAGGGTGTGTGACGACGAGGAAGGCAAGCCGAGCCACCAGGTGATCAGGTTCCAGCTGATGCCGCCGAGCAGGGCGCACAGGATGACCTGGGAGGTGACTTGCGCGACTTGGGTGTCGATCAGGCCGGACGAAATCGTCTTGGCGACGGCGGTGCCGAAGAACGCGCCGACGAGATTCATCGCGGCGGCCAGCATCACCGCCTTGCCCGGCGTCAGCACCTTGGTCGCGACCACGGTCGCGATCGAATTGGCGGTGTCGTGGAAGCCGTTGATGAACTCGAATACCAGCGCGGCGACGATCACCAGCAACAGAAGAGCCAGCATGTCGGCGGTCTCAGGAGTTCTTCAGCACGATCTGGTAGGCGACCACGCCGGCTTCGCGGCAGCGGTCGATCGCCTTCTCGAGAATTTCGAAGAATTCCTTGAGCAGGAACATCTCGCTGGCATCGAGGCGGCCGGAGTAGATGTCGCGATGGAGCTCGAGGATCAGGCGGTCGGCCTCGGCCTCGAGGACGCGCAGGCGCTCGTTGAGCTTGCTCATCTCCTCAAGGTTCATGTGGTGAAGCCCTTGCACCATCTGCACCACCACGCCGGCGGCCTGTTCCAGCATGGATGCACGGGGGGCGAAATCGATGCCGTCGAGGCGATGGCTGGCCAGAGCATAGCGGTCGGCGAAGCGCTCGACCTGCTTGGGGATCTTGTACAGCGCCGAGCTCAACGCTTCGATGTCCTCGCGCTCGATCGGGGTGATGAAGCTGTCGACCAGCGCGTGGTTGATCTTGTCGGAGGCGACGCGCTCGCGCTGGCGGGCCAGCTTGAAGGCATCCAGCGCCGGATTGCGGGCGGGGTCCTTCAGCATCTGGTACAGCGCCTTGGTGCTTTCATGCGCGGCGTCGGCCGCTTCATCCAGCAAATCGAAGAACTGCTTGCCGGAACCGAAGATCGTCTGCAGGGAGAACATGGGGCGTGCGCCTCGCTTGCCGGAACGGCGAAAGTGACAATTCTGCTACAAAAAAGCCCCGGCTGGCCGGGGCTCGCGTGCAATCTGGCGGAGAGAGGGGGATGTAGTCGCTATGTCCCCAAGCCCTTGAGCCAAAAAGCCTTGTTTCTGGACACCCCTCGGGACAAGTGTCCTAGGAAGTGTCCCGGTATTCTCTCTCCGCCCGGTGGGGGATTCAAGCCTCTTCTGGGGCTTTCGGAGGGGGCGGTACCCAGTTTGCGGACATTCCCTGCTTTGCCAACGCTGCGATGCCCGCGACTACGGTCGCCGGGTACTGCCTAGATACGGCCTCCAAGCCCCAGCGCGAGACCAGTTGGGGATTGAAAAACAACCCTTCGGGCATTTCCAGAATCACTCCGGCTTCAATCAGTTGCTTGAAAGAACGCGAGATTGACGCTGGATGGACGCCCAGTTGCAGTGCAAGCCCGCGCTGGTTCACAGAGACCAGATTTCCGTTCCTTGCCAGCGCGAGCAGTTTGAACAGCAACCCGAGCGCAGGAGCGCCGAGTTTCCGGGTTTCGATGAGCGAGCCAATGCTTTCGGCAAAACACAGGGCAAATGGGTTCAGTGGGGCGATGTTGTGCCGTTGCTTTGCGACGGTAACGCGAACCCCTCCTTTGCCTTCCTGATTGCTCGCATGCGTAATGGCACCGGCTAGGTCGTTGATGGTTTGTTCTGCTTGAGGGTTGAGCATTTCCGTGGATTCCTGAAAGGGTATATCCACAAATAGTGGAGGTTGCGATTTCGTCAAGTTTATTGCGGTGATGACCTGAGACGAAACGTGTAGCCATTTTGATGGTGAGTTCTCTACCCTAGGAAGGCAAGGAGAACTCCATGAAGAAGCGCTTTACCGACGAACAAATGATTTTGATCCTGCGCGAAGCCGAGA
>JAFEBY010000044.1 GCA_018242465.1 Pseudomonadota bacterium
GTATGGTGTTCGTCGACGTGGAGATCGCCCTCGCAATCGACCGTCAAGGCAAATCCACCGTGCTTGCCGAGCTGTTCCAGCATGTGGTCGAAGAAACCGATGCCGGTCTGGATCTTCTGCGGACCGGGCGCGTCGAGATCGACGCTGGCGACGATTTTCGTTTCGTTGGTCGATCGATCGACGGTCGCCGCGCGCGTGCCGCCGAGCACCGCTGCCGGAATCTGCGACCACGCCATGCCTTCCCCGAACTGTGGCGACTTCAGCTTGAAGCCGCGGATGCCCATGTTCTGCGCGAACTGGATGTCGGTATCGCGGTCGCCGATCATCGCGCTGCGCTGCGGATCGAAGCTGCGCTCGCGCAGATAGTGCATCACCAGGCCAACCGCGGGCTTGCGCGTCGGCAGCGGATCGTGGGCGAAGCTGGGGTCGATCAGCACTTCACGGAAACGGATGCCCTGGCTTTCCAGCACCTGCATCATCAACGCATGCGGCGCATCGAAATCCGTCTGCGGGAACGATGGCGTACCCAACCCGTTCTGGTTGGTCACCATCACGAATTCGTAGCCGGCGTCACGCAGCTCGAGCATCGCCGGAATCACGCCTTCGACGAAGCGCAGCTTCTCGTAGCGATCGATCTGGAAGTCGGAAGGTTCTTCGATCAGGGTACCGTCGCGATCGACGAACAGGATGGGCTGGCTCATGCGGCAAGGTCCTTGGCCGGCCGGAGCGCGGCCAGCATGCGTAGGTTGTCTTCGGGGCGGCCGATGGTGATGCGCAGTGCGTCGTCCAGTTGCGGCATCGCGCGCATGTCGCGCACCACCACGCCGGACGCCAGCAATGCGCGGTACGCGCCTTCGGCATCATCGAAGCGTACCAGCAGGAAGTTGCCTGCGGATGGATAGACGCGACGAATTCCCGCCATCGTTTCCAGCGCCGCCTGTACCCGGGCACGCTCCGTCTTCGCTTCTTCCACATATGCCGTGGTTGCAGCAAGCGCAACCGGTTCCAGCGCCTGCAACGCCTGCGCGACGGCCGGACCCGGCAACGGATACGGCGCCTGGCAGCGACGGATCATCGCGATCAATTCGGGTTGGGCGATCGCGACGCCAACCCGCGCCGAGGCCAACGCGTGCGCCTTCGACAAGGTACGCAGGACGACCAGGTTGTCGTGCTCGGGAATCAGGGAAACCAGCGACGGCCGCGACGCATATTCGACATAGGCCTCGTCCACCACCACGATGGCGCGGCCTTCCAGCAGCCGCAGCAGCTGCACGATCGCGGTTTCATTCACCAACTCACCCGATGGATTGCCCGGCGAGCAGACGAAGACCAGCGATGCCTTGCCGGCGATCGCCGCATCCGCCATCGCCTCGATATCGGTGACCAGTCCATCTGCCATATCCACCAGCGGTACCTCGACGACGCGAACGCCATGCAGGCGCGCGCACACCGCATACATGCCGAACACCGGCGGCGCAGTGACGATCGCACCCTGCCCCGGCGCACAGAACGCGCGTACCAGCACGTCGATGGCCTCGTCGCTGCCGCGACCGACCAGCACATCGTCGATCGTCACTCCATACAGATCGGCCAAGCGTTGGCACAATGCCTGCGGCTGCGGCTCGGGATAGCGGCGGCAGCTGCCACTCGCGTCACCCGCGTTCGACCACGCCGACTCATTCGCGTTCAACCAGACATCGCCGGTGATGCGATCGCTGCGCGCCGACTTGTAGCCGGCGAATTCGCGCAGGTCCGCGCGCAACAGGTTTGCTGCCGTGCTCATGCCGGCTCTGCCATGCGTACCGTCACTGCCAGCGCGTGCGCCTGCAGGCCTTCGGCATTCGCCAACGTCACCGCGCACGGGCCGATGGTGCGCAGGCCATCGCGACTCGCGGTCTGCACGCTCAGCGATTTCATGAAACTGCCGACGCTCAGCCCGCTCCATGCGCGCGCGGCACCGCCGGTTGGAAGGACGTGGTTGCTGCCGCTGCAGTAGTCGCCCAGCGATTCCGGCGTCCAGTCGCCCATGAACACCGTGCCCGCCGATGTCACCTGGTCGAGCCATTGCCGCGGTTCGCGCAGTGACAGGATCAAGTGCTCGGGTGCGTAGAGATTGCTGATCGCGATCGCCTGCGCCGGGTCGCGCACCTGGATCAGGCGTGACGCTCGCAATGCCTTGCGCGCAATCTCGACGCGCGGCAGTTTCGGCAACTCGTCATCGATGGCGGCGGCGACTGCATCGAGCAAGTCCGGAGAATCCGACAGCAGCAGCACCTGCGAATCCGGACCATGTTCGGCCTGCGACAACAGATCGGCGGCGATGAAGCGCGGATTGGCACCGGCATCGGCGATCACCAGCACTTCGGACGGACCGGCCGGCATGTCGATCGCCGGGCCATCGCTGCGCTGCGACGCCTGGCGCTTGGCTTCATCGACATAGGCATTGCCAGGTCCGAACAGCTTGTCACAACGCGGGATCGATGCAGTCCCGAAGGTCATCGCCGCGATCGCCTGGGCGCCGCCCAGTTTGAACACGCGGACATTGGGCACGCGCCGCGCCGCGACCAGCACCGCTGGATCGACGCTGCCATCCTTGCGTGGCGGCGTACACAGGACGATGTCCGGACAACCTGCGAGCATGGCCGGAATGGTCAGCATCAATGCCGTCGACGGCAACGGCGCGCTGCCCGCCGGCACGTACAGTCCGACCGGATTGATCGGTCGCGACACCCGTTCGCA
>JAFEBY010000045.1 GCA_018242465.1 Pseudomonadota bacterium
GCGAACCACGGCATCACGTTGGCGACGCCGCCGTAGTCGCGGATCATGCGGGTATGCATGCGGTCGTACATCACGCCGATGCAGGAGAACATCGCGCCGGACACGAAGCCGTGCGAAATCATCTGCACCATCGCGCCCTGCAGCACCAGCTGCGTCCCGGCGCCGTTCGCACCCTGCGAATGCACCAGCAGCACGCCGACGAAGGTGCCGAGGGTGACGAACCCCATGTGCGACACCGACGAGTACGCGACCAGCTTCTTCATGTCGTCCTGGACCAGTGCGACCAGGCCGACGTACACCACCGCGATCAGCGACAGCGTGATCACCAGCCATGCCCATTCGGCGCTGGCGTCAGGTGTGATCGGCAGGCTGAAACGCAGGAATCCGTACCCACCGATCTTCAGCATGATCGCCGCCAGGATCACCGAGCCACCGGTCGGCGCCTCGACGTGCGCGTCCGGCAACCAGGTGTGCACCGGGAACATCGGCACCTTCACCGCGAACGCGGCGAGGAAGGCGAAGAAGATCCACGTCTGCTCCTTCGCAGTCAGCGGCAATGCGTACAGATCGGCCAATTGCCAGCTGCCTGCCTTCAGGTACAGGTAGACCAGCGCGACCAGCATGAACACCGAGCCGAGAAAGGTATAGAGGAAGAACTTCACCGCGGCATAGACGCGACGCGGCCCACCCCACACGCCGATCAGGATGAACATCGGGATCAGCATGCCTTCGAAGAAGGCATAGAACAGGATCGCGTCCTGGGCGCTGAAGACACCGATCATCAAGCCTTCGAGGATCAGGAACAGCGCGTAGTACTGGTTGACCTTGCGATCGACCGAGCCCCAGGCACCGATCAATACCAACAGGCTGGTGATGGTGGTGAGGACGATCAGCGCAACCGAAATGCCGTCGGCGCCGAGGTGGTATTGGATGCGATAGGCATCGATCCATGCCCATTGCTCGACGAACTGCAGGCCGCCGTTGGCGTAATCGAATCTGCCGATCAACGGCAGGCTGGCAAGCAGGGTCACCGCGGCGATCGCGGTCGCCAACCAGCGGGCAGCGTTGTCACGCTTGCCCATCAGCAGGGTCAGCATGCCGCCAAGGATGGGCAGCCAGATCAACAGGCTGAGGATCGGGGTTTGCGTCATCGAATTCATGCTCCGGCCCCCGACTTGATGAGCCATGCCAGCAGCAGGATCAGGCCGATAATCATCGCGAAGGCGTAGCTGTAGAGGTAACCGGTCTGCATCTTGCGGATCTCTGCGGCAGCTTCGCGGGTTTCGCGTGCCGCGCCGTTCACCAGGAAATCGTCGATCACGCGACTGTCGAACCAGCGCGAGATGCGACCGAGCAACACGCTGCCACCGGCGAAGCCATTGATCCACAACTTGTCGAAGCCGTACTTGTCTTCGAGGATGCGCACCGGCAGCGCGAACATCTTGCGGGCCTTGGCAGCGACTTCAGGCTTGAGCAGGTACATCCACGTCGCCAATGCGAAACCGGCCAGCGTCAGCCAGAACGGAGCCTGGGTGAAGCCATGCAGCGCCATTTGCAGCGAACCATGGAATTCCTCTCCGAGCTTGGCCATCACGCCATGCGCTGGCAGTTGGATCGCGCCATCGAAGAACGACTTCCCGGCTTCCTCGCCCCCCATGGTCTTGCCGTGCAACATGGGACCAATGGTGAGATAGCCGATGACGATCGACGGAATCGCCAACAGGATCAGCGGCAGCGTCACCACCCACGGCGATTCGTGCGGTTCATGCGCATGGCCGTGATCGTCGTGGCCATGGGCATGGTCGCCATGATGATCGTCGTGCGCGACTTCGCGGAAGCGTTCCTTGCCGAAGAAAGTCAGGTACAGCAAACGGAAGCTGTAGAACGAGGTCACGAAGGCGCCCAGCAGCACCGCGTAGTACCCGTATTGCGCGATGAAGCCACCATGCTCAACGGCGTGTTCCTTGGCCGCATCGATGATGCTGTCCTTGGAATAGAAGCCGGCGAAGAACGGCGTGCCGATCAGCGCAAGCGTGCCGACCAGCGAGGTCCAGAAGGTAACCGGCATGTACTTGCGCAGGCCGCCCATGCGGCGCATATCCTGCTCGTGGTGCATGCCGATGATCACGCTGCCCGCGGCGAGGAACAGCAACGCCTTGAAGAACGCATGGGTCATCAGGTGGAACACCGCGGCCGAGTACGCCGAAACGCCGAGCGCAACCGTCATGTAGCCGAGCTGCGACAGCGTGGAATATGCAATGACGCGCTTGATGTCGTTCTGGACGATGCCGATCAAACCGGTGAAGAACGCGGTGGTGGCGCCGATCACCAGGATGAAGTCGAGCGCGACCGGCGACAGATTGAAGATCGGCGACATGCGCGCGACCATGAAGATGCCGGCAGTCACCATCGTCGCGGCATGGATCAGCGCCGAGATCGGTGTCGGGCCTTCCATCGAGTCCGGCAGCCACACGTGCAGCGGCACCTGCGCCGACTTGCCCATCGCGCCGATGAACAGGCAGATGCTGATCACCGTCGCCATCGACCACGGATGACCGCGGAGGATCTCCACGGTGCCGTTGATCTTGTCGACGTTGTGGAACGCCGTGGCGTAATCGAGCGTCCCGATCCAGGCGACGATGCCGGCGATGCCGAGCAGGAAACCGAAGTCGCCAACGCGGTTGACCAGGAACGCCTTGAGGTTGGCGAAGATCGCCGTCGGGCGCTTGAACCAGAAGCCGATCAACAGGTACGAAACCAGGCCCACCGCTTCCCAGCCGAAGAACAGCTGGACGAAGTTGTTGCTCATCACCAGCATCAGCATGCTGAAGGTAAACAACGAGATGTAGCTGAAGAAGCGCTGGTAGCCGTCGTCGTCGGCCATGTAGCCGATGGTGTAGACGTGCACCAGCAGCGAGACGAAGGTCACGACGACCATCATCATCGCGGTCAGGTTGTCGACCATGAAGCCGACATGCGCCTGCAGTCCGCCGACATCGAACCAGGTGTAGAGATCGTGGTTCACCGGGGCGGCCCCGTGCAGCAGGTTCCACAGCACGCCGATCGACAGCGCGCAGCTGATGCCGACGCCGGCAATGGTGGCTACATGGGCGCCGATGCGGCCGATGACCTTGCCGAAGATGCCGGCGAGGATCGACCCCAGCAGCGGGGCCAGGACGATGATGACGAGTTGGGTGATCGAAATATCCATGATGGTTCCGGTCATCCCTTCAGCGAATCCAGTTCACCGACGTTGATGGTGCGTCGATTGCGGAACAGCGTGACCAGGATCGCCAGGCCGATTGCCGCTTCGGCCGCGGCCACGGTCAGGATGAAGAAGACGAAGACCTGGCCGGTCGCGTTGTGCATGTCGCGCGAGAACGCCACGAAATTGATGTTCACCGCCAGCAGCATCAGTTCGATGCACATCAACAGGACAATCGCGTTCTTGCGGTTGAGGAAGATGCCGGCAATCGCGATGCAGAACAGCACCGCGCCCAGCGCGAGATAGTGGCCGAGGCCCAATGCCGTGGTCATTCCTTCGCCTCCGGGGTCGTTTCAACGGGTTTCGGCTGTTCAGGTGCCATCTTCACCATGCGCAGGCGGTCGCCCGCCTTGACGCGGACCTGGTCGGCCGGCTTCTGCGTGCGCGCACCGGTCCGATGGCGCAGGGTCAACATCACCGCCGCGATCACCGCGATGGTCAGGATCACCGCCGCCACTTCGAACGGCAGCATGAAATCGGTGAACAGTGCGTGGGCCAGCCACTTCGCGTTCGGCATGGCGGCATCGGTCGCTGCCGCTTCGGCGAACGGCAACATGCGCGAACGCACGCCGATCACCATCAGCATCTCGACCAGCATCACCACCGCGACGATGATGCCGACCGGCAGAAAGCGGACGTAACCCTCTCGCATCGGATCGGTATCGAGGTCGAGCATCATCACCACGAACAGGAACAGCACCATCACCGCGCCGACGTAGACGAGGATCAAGGCGACGCCCAGGAACTCGGCGCCGGCGACGATCCAGGTGCAGGCGACCGAGAAGAAGGTCAGCACCAGCAGCAGCGCGGCGTGTACGGAATTCCGCACGGCGATCACGCCGAGCGCGGAAGCGGCTGCCAATGCCGCGAAACAGTAGAAGGCGATCAGGGGGAAGTCCATGTCGTCCTCAGCGGAAAGGTGCGTCGGCGGCGCGGCGTTCGGCGATTTCCGCCTCGAGGCGGTCGCCAATGGCCAGCAGGGTCGGCTTGGTCAGGATGTTCTGGCCGCGCTTGTCGAAGTGGTACTCGTGCACATGCGTCTCCACGATCGAATCGACCGGGCAGCTCTCTTCGCAGAATCCGCAGAAAATGCACTTGAACAAGTCGATGTCATAGCGCGTCGTGCGGCGGGTGCCGTCCTCGCGCTTGTGCGAGTCGATGGTGATCGCCAACGCCGGGCACACTGCTTCGCACAACTTGCAGGCGATGCAGCGCTCCTCGCCATTGGGATAGCGGCGCAGCGCGTGGATTCCGCGGAAGCGCGGCGACTGCGGGATCTTCTCCATCGGGTACATGACCGTGTACTTCGGCTTGAGCATGTACTTGAAGGTGAGACCCATGCCCTTCGCCAGTTCCAGCAGCATCAGGCTCTTGAGATAGGAAGCGACGCGGCTCATGCCTGGCCTCCGATGCCGTTACCCGGCGTGATCACGCCGTAATACGCCAACAATGCAGTCACGAAAATCCAGAAAATCGCGATGGGAATGAAGACTTTCCAGCCCAGGCGCATGATCTGGTCATAGCGGTAGCGCGGGAACGCGGCGCGGAACCAGATGAAAACGCTGGCGAAGAACGCGACCTTGGCCAGCAGCCACCACCAACCGTTGCCCAGCAGCGCCGACACGACCGGAACATCCGGAATCCACGATGCCGGAATCGGCGACAGCCACCCGCCGAGGAAGAACAGCGCGGTGAGGAAGCTCACCAGGATCATGTTGGCGTATTCGGCCAGGAAGAACAGCGCGAATTGCGATCCGGAATACTCGACCATGTGGCCGGCGACGATTTCCGATTCGCCTTCCACCACGTCGAACGGCGCGCGGTTGGTTTCGGCCACACCCGAGATGAAGTAGATGAGGAACAGCGGCAGCAACGGCAGCCAGAACCAGCTGAAGAGCCCGAAGCGGCCGGCCTGCGCATGCACGATATCGGTCATGTTGAGGCTGCCAGCGGCAACCAGCACGCCGACCAGCGCGAAGCCCATCGAGATTTCGTAGCTGATCACCTGCGCGGCGGAACGCATCGCGCCAAGGAAGGCGTACTTCGAGTTCGAAGCCCAGCCGGCGAGGATGATGCCGTAGACGCCGAGCGAAGTCATCGCCAGCAAATACAGCAGGCCCGCGTTGACGTTGGCCAGTACCAGTTTGTCGTCGAACGGCACAACCGCCCACGCGGCGAACGCAGGTGCGAGAGTGATGAGCGGCGCGAGGATGAAGAGGAACTTGCTGGCGCTGCTCGGCTGGATCACTTCCTTGAAGAGCAGCTTGAACACGTCGGCAAAGGCCTGGAACACGCCGAAGCCGACGTACATCGGCCCATGGCGGACGTGCATCCAGCCGATCAGCTTGCGTTCCCACACGACATAGAACGCCACCGAGATGATCACCGGCACCGCGATCAACAGGATCAGCAGCACCAGCCAGGCAACGGTGCCGATCGCACCGAAACCGGCCAGCCAGTCGTGGAACTGCTGGATGCAGTGATTGATGGATTGGATCAGGCCGTTCATGCCGGGCGCGCCTCCACGTCGGCGGCGGCAATCGGCGCGGTGGCGCCGTAACCGCGTTCGACCCAAACGCACCCCTGGGCGACGCTTGCATCCAGCCGCACCGGCAGCGAAGCCGTGCCATCCCCGGTGGTGAAGCGACCGGTCATGCCATCTTGCAAGCCAACCGTAGCGGCGGTCTGCGGGTGGATGGCCGCCCACGCGCCGTGGGTCAGCACGTGCGCCTGCAACGCCGAAGCACGGCGCGTCACCGCGTCGCTGCGATAGATTGCATCGGAGGCCGCAACTTCAAGACCGCTGCCACTTGCACCAACGGCGGCACCCTGCTTCACCGTGACCGAACGCGGCTTCAATGCAACACGCAGTCCATCGATGTCCGTAAAGTCGAAACCGGCGAGTTGCAGCATGCCACCGAGTGCACGCAACACGCGCCAGCCTTCACGCGCTTCGCCGGGCATCTTGCCGGCGGCCTGGCTGCGCTGTTCACGACCTTCTAGATTGGTCAGCGTGCCCTGCACTTCCGGGAATGCCGCGATCGGCAGGATCACGTCAGCGATGGCGCGGGTCGATTCGCAGGCGAACTGGCTGAAAGCGACGACCTGGGCGTTGCCCAGTGCGCGCGCAGCGAGACCCGGATACGCGAAATCGAGGCCGGGCTCGATGCCGTAGACGATGTAGGTCTTGCGCGGTTCGCGCAGCATCGCCAATGCGTCGCGACCGGACGGCAGCACACCGGCCTGGGTCAGGCCAAGTGCATTGGCACCCTGCGGGATGCGGCACAGCTTCGCGTTCTTCGCGGCGGCGAACTCGGCGGCGGCTTTGCGGATCGCGCTGGCGTGCACGCCGCGTTCGGCGACACCGCCGACGATCACGACCGGCGCCTTGGCGGCGCCGAGATCGACCTTGGCAAGTTCCGCCGCGAGTTGCGACGGCGCCACGATGTGCTTGCCGGCGATCTCGAAGGCGAAATCGAAGTCAACCGGATTGACAACATGGACCCTGGAGCCATGCAACGTCGCCTTGCGCACGCGAGCGTGCAACAGCGGCACCTCGTGGCGCAGGTTGCTGCCGACGATGACGATGGCATCGGCGTGCTCGATGTCGGCGACCGGCGAGGCGAATGCTTCAGCAACGGCACCGTCGGAGAGATCGAGCGCGTGGATGCGATGATCGACGTGCGTCGAACCGAGGGCATCGGCCAGCGCGGCGAGCGCAAGACCTTCCTCGTTGCTCGTCGCCGGGTGCACCAGCATGCCGAGGGCGTCGCCACGGTTCGCGGACAGAATCGACTGTGCCTTGGCCAGCGCTTCATCCCAGCTGGCCTGGCGCCACTGGCCAGCGTCCTTGATCATCGGAACGGTCGCACGGTCTCCCGCCTGCAGGCCCTGGTGGGCATAGCGATCACGGTCCGACAACCAGCACTCGTTCACGGCTTCGTTATCGCGCGGTACGCTGCGCAGGATTTCGCCACGACGGACGTGGTGGAACAGATTGCTGCCGAGTGCGTCCTGGTAAGCCAGTGATTCGCGCGCGACCAGTTCCCACGGGCGCGCCTTGAACTGGAACACCTTGTTGGTGAGTGCGCCGACTGGGCAGACATCGATGACGTTGCCCGAGAGTTCGGTCGTCAACGGCTTGCCGTCGAAGGTGCCGATCTGCAGGTTCTCGCCGCGCTGCATGCCGCCGAGTTCGTAGGTGCCGGCGATTTCCGCGGTGAAGCGCACGCAGCGGGTGCACTGGATGCAACGCGTCATTTCGGTGGCGACCAGCGGACCAAGGTCCTCATCCGCGACCACGCGCTTGCGTTCGACGAAGCGGCTGACCGAACGGCCGTAACCGACCGAGACATCCTGCAGTTCGCACTCGCCACCCTGGTCGCAGATCGGACAATCGAGCGGATGGTTGATCAGCAGGAATTCCATCACGTCGCGCTGGAACTTCAACGCCTTCTCGCTGCGCGTGAACACCTTCATGCCATCGGCCACCGGCGTCGCGCACGCGGGCGACGGCTTCGGGCCCATGCGGCCACCGAGCTCGGTATCAACCATGCACATGCGGCAATTGGCAGCCACCGGCAATTTGTCGTGGTAGCAGAAACGCGGGATCGCGACACCGGCGCGATCGGCGGCCTGGATGATCATCGAGCCCTTCGGCGCGGCGATTTCCACGCCGTCGACAAACACGGTGACGTGGTCGGGCGGCAGGTTCGGGTTGACAGGTTGTGGTGCCGTGCTCATGCCGCCACCGCCTTCTGCACCACGGTGCCGGCCTTCAGATCGTCGACGTAGAAACGCTTGTTCACGATCGCGTACTCGAATTCATCCCAGAACTGGGCGAGGAAACCCTGCACCGGCCA
>JAFEBY010000046.1 GCA_018242465.1 Pseudomonadota bacterium
AACAGGCCGTCCTTGGACGACAGCATGATCACCGGCGTCGAGCGGAAGACCTGGTTGTTCTTGATCAGGGCGCAGGTCTGGTAGCCATCGAGGCGCGGCATCATCACGTCGACGAAGATGATGTGAGGGTGCTGCTCGACGATCTTGGCCAGCGCCTCGAATCCGTCGCTCGCGGTGACCACGTCGCAACCTTCACGCTTAAGCAGCGATTCCGCAGTGCGCCGGATGGTCTTCGAGTCGTCGATGACCATCACCTTGAGTCCGTTGAAGCGATCGTGGCTGTTGTTGCCTTCCATCCACCTAATCCTGAAACGGGGCGCGCCCGGGGGAGCGGCCGATCGTGCGAATGTTCCATCCGCCGCATGGCCTGTCAAGCCAGTGTGACGAAAACGATGCAGTTTCCGCGCATTTCGCCAATCGTGCCTGATCGATATTGCTACCATCTGCTCAATCGTCGAGGGTAGTGGAGTCGGGCATGCGTCGCGAAGTCGTGGTGGTGATGGATCCGATCGCGGCGATCAAGCCGGCCAAGGATTCCACCTTCGCCATGCTGCTGGAGGCGCAACGACGCGGTTACCCGATCCGCTACGTGAAGCCCGGCGGGCTGTCGATCAGCGACGGCATCGCCGGCGCGGAAGCCGCCCTGCTGCGGGTGCGAGACAATACGACCGCCTGGTTCGAGCTGGAGGCGTTCGAACCCCTGCAATTTGACGCGCGTCACATTGTGCTGATGCGCAAGGACCCGCCGGTCGACCCCGATTTCATCCACGACACCCAGATTCTGACCCTGGCCCAGCGCCAGGGCGCTCGGGTGGTGAATGACCCACAGGGCCTGCGTGACATGAACGAGAAGCTGGCCGCGCTGTGGTTCCCGGAATGCTGCGTCCCGACCCTGGTCAGCCGCGATGCCGGGGCACTCAAGGCCTTCGTCCATGCGCAGGGCGAGACCGTGCTGAAACCCCTGGACGGCATGGGCGGGCGCTCGATCTTCCGCGCCAGCCGGGGCGATCCCAACCTGAATGTGATGCTGGAGACGCTGACCGAAGGCGGCCAGCACCTTGCGATCGCCCAGCGTTACGTCCCGGAGATCGTCGATGGCGACAAACGCGTGCTGCTGGTCGATGGCGTCCCGGTCGACGTCTGCCTGGCCCGCATTCCGCAGGGTGACGAATTCCGCGGCAACCTCGCTGCGGGTGGTCGCGGCGAAGGCCGGCCGTTGAGCGAGCGTGACCGCTGGATCGCTGCCCAGGTCGCGCCGGAACTGAAGCGTCGCGGCATGCTGTTCGTTGGTCTGGACGTGATTGGCGACTACCTGACCGAAGTCAACGTGACCAGCCCCACCTGCATCCGCGAACTCGACGCGCAGTTCGGGATCAATATCGCCGGGATGTTGTTCGACGCCATCGAGTCCCGGCTTGCCGCGTGAGCACCCCGAGCGACGCCCTGCCCGCGGTTACCCCGCCACGCATCAGCGAGGGCCAGCGCCTGAGCGCGACTTTCCTGCTGTCGCTCGCGGTGCACGCGGTGCTGTTGCTGGGCGTCGGGTTCGCCATCAGCAAGGCGGCCCCGGTGGTGCCCACGCTGGACGTGATCCTGACCCAGGTACAGACACCACTGACGCCGAAGCAGGCCGACTTCCTCGCCCAAGCCGCCAATCAGGGCGGTGGCGAGCACGACAAGACGACACGTCCCACCGACCCCCAAGTCGGCGATACGCCTTCGCCGCAGGAAGGCGTGGCTGCACGCGAACTTCAGGCCCAGGCACCGACCCTGCAACCACCGCCGGAAACCCGCGTCGTCACCACCCACGACAGCCCGCTGGCCACGGCGACCGCCAGCGACACCTCACCACGAGGCGATCGCCCGCTACCGCCGGGCGAGCGTCGCGTCGATGTCGACATGAGTGAAGCGCGCCTCGCCGCCGAAATCGACGAACAGACGCGGCAATACGCCAAGCGCCCGAAGACCAAGTACGTCTCCGCCAGCACCCGCGAATACGCCTACGCCAGCTATCTGCGGCAATGGGTCGATCGCGTGCAGCGCGTGGGCAACCTCAACTATCCTGAGGAAGCCCGTCGGCGTCGCCTGCAGGGGTCGGTGATGATCGGTATCGGCATCCGCCGCGATGGCAGCATCGAATCCCTGCAACTGGTGCGCTCCAGCGGCAACCGCACCCTGGACGATGCCGCATTGCGGATCGCCCGCCTGGCCGAACCCTATCCCCCGCTGCCGAAAACCAGCGACAACCTCGACGTATTGAACGTGGTACGGACGTGGGAATTCCTGCCGGGTGGCGAAATCGTCGATCGTTGAAGCGGGCGTCTAAAGCGCTTTCCAGACAAATGCATGGCCGCTGCGCCAGAACACCGCGGTCGCGCGCCCGTAGACCTTGTCTTCCGGCACCAGCCCGAAATAGCGTCCGTCGAGACTGTTGCCCCGATGGTCGCCCATCATCAGCAACTGTCCCTGCGGGACCTGCATCGACGCGACATCGGGGCCGCCGCCATCATCGAGATCGAGCGTGGCCGTGCGTGCAGCAAAGCGTTCCTCGCTGCCCCGCCCGTTCGACAACCACTGGCCATTGATGCGCAGATGGCCATCGCGCACTTCCACCGTATCGCCACCGACGGCAACCACGCGCTTGATCAGGCGCACGCCATCGCGCGGTGAATCGAAGATCACGACTTCACCGCGCTGCACCGGTTGACCCTGGGTGAGATGCAGTGTGGTCATCGGAATGCGCCAGCCATGCGCACGCATATCGACCAGCACGCGATCACCGGGCTCCAGCGTCGGCTCCATCGATCCGCTCGGCACCACGTAGTGATTGGCGAACGAGGCGCGGAATACCCCAAGCAGCAGCAGCACCGCGGCGGTGCGCGCCCATTCGCCGCGCCAATGCCACCACGGGTGCTTCGGCGCTTTGGTGTCCTGTGGACGATTCATCTGCGACTCCATCCTGAAACCTGCTGGACAGGCTCGCTCCAATCACTTGGGACGGCATGTGCCGGAAGTCAGAACCGAGGCAGTGCAGGAAGCATCCGCTCAATGGATGCGGACGGCTCCAGGGTGCGCATCAACGGTTTTCCACGGCAGGATCGCCCAGTCGGGATCATCGCAGCTGCGGGCGACGCGAGCGAAATACGCCGAGATGTGGATCCCCTTCGGCGTCGCGTACCAGTTGGCGAATTGCCAGACCTCGGGATCGTCGTAATTGCACTCATCGTCCCCGGTCTTGAATTCATCCGGATAGAGGGACTTGAGTTGCACGATCGCCCACGGCGCGAAGCGCTTGCCGCGATAGTCGGACCAGGCTTCGTTCCAATCGTTGCCCTTCGCCTGATGCAGCGCCTTGCCCGGACCGAGCCAGAGCACGTCGTCGAGATCGAGTTCGCGGCCATCGCGTGGATCGATGTTGAGCGGTTCGTCGCCGAAGTCGGGATGGGCGCCTCCGCAGTAGTAACTGCTGAAGAGACTGACGCTGAGGATCTTCGGGCTGACATGGCGCAATGTGGTGGTGGCCTTGTACTCACCCTGGCCATCGCGCGCCCCGGAAACGCAGTCGTAGTAGTTGGCGACCCCACCCCACAGCCGCTTGCGCAACGTTGCGTTGATGCGCTGGAGTTGCGCCTGCGGATACCCGGACACGACTTCGAACAGGTCGATGCCGCTGTCCGGCTGGTGGAACCATTGCAGGGTGTAGCCATCGATCTGCTGCAACTTCTTTTTCTGCAGGGAGAGATCGGCCATGCGCAGCCATTCGTAGCTGTCGATCTCACCGCGCACTGTTTGCAAGCCGGGCTCGCGCGCGGTCACTGCCGCACTCGTTGCGATTCCATGCAGATGGATCGGCAGGCGCTTGCCCTTGGGCCCGATCCATTCGCCATCCCAGCGATCCTGCGCCGGCACCCGCATCCTCCACTCGGGGTGCGGTTCGTCGTCGCGTATCCCTTCTTTCAGGGTGATGCGGCCATCGGCGGATGCCGCTCCCTGCAGTGCAATATCCATGCGATGGCGACGATAGAAATAGCGGCCCTCGAGATCGGCGCTGCCCTTGGCGGGCGTATCGATCTTCACCACGATTTCGTTCGGCCCGAGCGTACCCTGCCAGACCTTGCCGGGTTCTTCGGCCTGCGCGGTGGTGCACAGGAGTGCTGCAAGCCCGAAACAGGCGAACTTCACACGTGGACTCATCACGAGGCATCCTTGTGGGCGCGCGCGGCTTGCTGTTCGGCAAGGGTGAGTGCGACGTTGTTGCGGAGATAGGCCGGCTCGACCAGGTCGGGCGATATCGCGACACCGTGCGCGAAGGCAGCTGCAGCCAATCGCGCGAGGTCGGCGGCGTGTGGCAATGCCGCAGCATCGACCGTCGCCAATCGCGGTGCCAGTCGCGTCGCCAGTTCCGCTTCGCCGGCGGAAAACCCGGTGCCGATACCGTGCCAGCCATCTCCCTCAACCTGCACGTGTGCCGGTGCCACGACCCGCTCCGGGGAGAGCTCTTCCGGCATGCCATCGCGAAGGCGATAGCTCGCCCAATAGACCTCGTGCATGCGCGCGTCGATGGCGGCGAGTATCCGATCGCCTTCCTGGGCACTCGCACCTGCCGCCAGCACCTGCAATGTCGAGAGCGGCACCAGCGGGCGATCCAGCCCCAGCGCGATGCCCTGGGCGATGGCAATGGCGAGGCGCACGCCGGTGAACGCGCCGGGGCCGCGCCCGACAGCGATCGCATCAAGCTGCGAACGCGCCACGCCCGATTCGGCGAGCAGTGCATCGCACCACGGCAATGCCAGTTCGGCGTGGCGGCGCGGCGCGATCTCGAAGCGCTCGCGCACTTCGCCGTCGCTCCACAGCGCGACCGAACAGGCCTCCGTGGCGGTTTCGATGGCGAGCAGTTTCATCGTTCAATTCTCCGCGAAGAAGGCACGCACGTCATCGACATCGCGGCTGCGCGGAATCGGCGGCAGCGAATCGAGGAAGATCTTGCCGTAACTCTTGTTGGTCAGGCGTGGATCGCACAGCATCAGTACGCCGCGATCGCGCTCGCTGCGGATCAGGCGGCCGACGCCCTGCTTGAGCGCGATCACCGCCTGCGGCAACTGTTCGTCGCGGAACGGCACGCCACCGGCGCGACGGATCGCATCCAGCCGCGCCTCGAACACCGGATCGTCGGGTGCGGCGAACGGCAGCTTGTCCATCACCACCACGCTCAACGCATCACCGACCACGTCGACGCCTTCGCGAAAACTGGCGGTACCGAGCAGGACCCCATTCCCGGAGGCGCGGAAGCGTTCCAGCAATTGCCCGCGCGGGGCCTGTCCTTGCACGAACAGCGGCCACGGCGCATCGCGCAGCAATTCGGCGGCTTCGCGCAACGCACGGTGCGAAGCGAACAGCAGGAAGGCACGGCCCTTCGATGCTTCGAGGACGGGGCGCACCGCATCGACCACCGCAGCAGTAAATCCGCGATCGGATGGCTCCGGCAATCCTTTCGGCAAGTACAGCACCGAATTGGACTGCCAATCGAACGGGCTCGGTTCGAGCACCGTTTCCGGTTGCCACAGGCCAAGGCGCTTGCTGGCATGGAGGAATTCGCCGCCGACCGCGAGCGTCGCCGACGTGAAGATCCACGCGGCCTTCGACTGTTCGCGATGCTGGCGCAGCGGTCCGGAGACATCGAGCGGCGTGCGCTGGATGCGGAAACCACGCGGCGTCAGTTCGTACCAGCAGACGTCGTCGCTGTCGTCGACGGCGACATCGAGCCAGCGTTCGAGCTTGGTCACGGCGTCGCCGGTGCGGGCATGGCAGGCATCGAGTCCGGGCGATGATTCGCGCACGCCCTCCAGTGCCTTGCGCAGCGATTGCAACGCGTCCAACAGATCAATGAAGCCATCTTCGACCGCGGCGATCGCCAGTGCGCGCTGGCGAGTACCCCGCGGTGGCGCGCTCTCGAATGCCGCGCGCAAGTCGCGAGCCAGGCGCTCGACCTGTTGTGCCGGAGGCTCGACCACCGGGATCGCGGCGGCCGCATCCTTCGCTTCGGTGATGCAATCGCGCGCGAGTTCGACGATCTGGCGCGCACCGAGTCCTTCGCCGAAGAACAGCGCAGCGAGTTCGGAGAGCTGGTGCGCCTCGTCGACCACGAAGGTTTCGGCGCCGGGGAGGATTTCGCCGAAGCCTTCCTGCTTGAGGGCGAGATCGGCCAGCAGCAGGTGATGGTTCACCACCACGATGTCGGCGGATTGCGCACGCTGGCGCGCCTGCACCACGAAGCATTCCGACCAGAACGGACATTCGTTGCCGAGGCAGTTGTCGGCGGTGCTGGTGACCAATGGCAGCAGCGGGCTGTCGTCTGCGAGACCGTCGAGCTCGGCGATGTCGCCCATCTTGGTGCGGCCACCCCAGGTGACGATGCGCTGGAACTGCGCAACCTGTTCGCGCGAAGTGAAGCGGGGCTCACCGTTGGCCTGCTCCAGCCGGTAACGGCAGAGATAGTTGGCGCGTCCCTTCAACAATGCGGTCTTGACGCCGATGCCCAGCGCATCGCGCACGCGCGGCAGGTCGCGATGGTAGAGCTGGTCCTGCAGCGCACGGGTGCCGGTCGAGACGATCGCCTTGCGTTTCGAGATCAGCAGCGGCACCAGATAGGCATAGGTCTTGCCGGTACCGGTACCGGCCTCGGCCAGCAACTCGCTGCGCTGTTCGATCGCCTGCGCGATCGCCACCGCCAGCCGTTGCTGCGCGGGTCGCGTCGCGAACGCCGGCAATGCCGTCGCCAGCGCACCACCCTCGCCGAGCGCCGCATCGACCGCCTGCGCGAGCGCGCTCATCTCCATTCGATGTTGCCCATCCACGATCAATTCCGTTGTTGCGCGTCCGACGGTTGCTGCGGCGCCGTGCCCTGATCAGGCGACGGCGCGGTCCCGTTGGCATCGGGCGCATTGGGATCGGGCGACTGGCCGTCGATCGTCTCGTCGGGGTTCGGCAACACGGCACTGCACTGCTGGTACGCCGGCGCATAGCCCTGCACGAACGGCAGGCGCTGCGCACCCGGGCAGCTGGCGTCGCTGCTGCCCGATCCCGAGATCCATTGCCAATCGAGACCCTTGTTCTTCACCGTCAGCGCCGACGTCGGCAGCTTGCGGAAGATGCCCGACCACACGCGCATCGCGCCGGTCGCGCCATACAGTCCGGTCGGCTGGTTCTGGTCGTTGCCGACCCAGATCACCGCGAGATGATCGCCGGTCCAGCCGGCGAACCAGCTGTCGCGGCTGTCGTTGCTGGTCCCGGTTTTGCCTGCGGGCGTGAGGCGACCGAAGCCGTCCGCCATCAACTGGTGGCCGGTGCCGGAACTCACCGCACGCTGCAGCGCTACCGTGATCAGGTGCGCCGCCACCGAATCGCCGGATTGCGCTGGCGCGGGCTTCTTGTCGTAGCGATTCACCGCCTTGCCCTGCGGATCGAGTACGCCGCGCACTGCGCGCAACGGCTGGATCTCGCCATCGCTGGCAAGGAACTGGTAGGCCTGCGCCATCGCGTACGGGCTCTGGTCGGTGGCACCGAGCAATACCGATGGTTGCTTACTGACGTCGAGGCCGGCCAGTACCTTGAGCAACTCGCTCACGCGCTCGGGTCCGACCTGCATGCCGATGCGGACCGTCGCCTGGTTGAGCGAACGCGCCAGCGCATCAATCACCCGCACGCTGCCATGGCTTTCACCGTCCGAGTTGTCGGGGCTCCAGGTCTTGCCATTGCCAAGCAGCACGGTGACCGGCGTGTCCTCGACATAGGAGGCGAGCGACCATTTCGACGGTTGTGCCAGCGCCAGCATGTACATGAACGGTTTGACCAGCGATCCGATGGGCCGTTGCGCGTCGAGCGCGCGATTGAAGCCCGGTTCGCGGAAATCACGGCTACCGACCACGGCCACCACTTCACCGGTGTGGACATCGGTGACGACGAGGCCGGCCTGCAGCGGCGGACGCCCGCGTGAACCGATTTTCGCCAGCGTGGCGGTGACCGAACCTTCGGCATAGGCCTGTGCCGATGGCGACATCGCCGTCATCACCGACAAGCCGGCGCCCTGCAGCGAATCACTGGAATAATCGCTGGCGAGCTGGCGGCGCACCAGATCGACATAGGCCGGGAAGCGGTTCGGCGGCCCGTTGCCGGGCGCAGGCGTCACTCCCAGCGGCGCCTTCATCGCGGCGTCGTATTCCTGCTGGGTGAGGATGTTGCTTTCGCGCATCTTGTCGAGCACGAAGCCTCGGCGCGCCATTGCGCGATCGGGATGGCGGCGCGGATCGTAGTACGACGGACCGCGGACGATGGCAATCAGCAGGGCGATCTGTTCGTTGTTGAGCGACTGCACGTCACGCCCGTACCAGAATTCCGACGCCGATTCGATGCCGTGGATCGCCTGCGAACCCTGCTGGCCGAGATAGACCTGATTGAGATAGGTCTCGAGGATGGTGCGCTTGTCGTAGCGCATCTCGAGGATGATGGCATAGAGGATTTCGTTGAGCTTGCGGCTCGGTGTCACTTCCTTGCCGATGCCGAGCAGGCCGCTGCGCGCGAGCTGCTGCGTCAGCGTGCTGGCGCCCTGGCGGCTCTCGCCGCCGGAACGCAATGCCACCCACAGCGCGCGCAACATGCCGAGCGGATCGACGCCGTGATGGCGCGCGAAATTCTTGTCCTCGACCGCCTGCAGGCCGGTGACCAGTTTTTCAGGGACTTCATCGAGGCTGACCAGGCGGCGCTCTTCCTGGGCACGACCATAGAGCGTGGCGATGCGCGCGGGATCGAGGCGGGTCGCCGCCACCGTCTTGCGGGTGTCGCGATCACTGACGGCAACGACACGATCATCGCCCAGCGTGACGTCGATGCGATGCGCCGCCACATGGCCGCCGACATCGTCGAAGCCGCGACTGGAAATCAGCGCGTGGCTGCCTTTCAGTGCATACGTGCCGGGGCGTTCGCCAATGCCGTCGTTGTAATAGGCGGCGGCATCGAGCTCGGTTTTGAGCGTCGCGGTATCAAGGGCGATACCGGGCTGCAATTGCAGTGGCCGGGCGTAGACGCGCGTCGGCAACTGCCAGCGCAACTGATCGAAGCGCAGCGTGACCTGATGGTTGAGATAGAGCATGTACGGGATCAGGAACCCCAGCCCGACCCCGAGACAGACGAGGGACAGCTTGATCAGCCGCCGTGTCCATGGACGCGATCCGGCCGCATGGTCGTCCTCGTACTCGAGATCGTCGTCTTCGTCGTCGTTATCGATGCGCGCCACGCGAAAAACCGCAGGGAGAAAGGCGCAGTCTAGAGCAGAACGGCATCACGACGCCGTCGGCATTCAGCCCGCGTCGGGGTCAGGGCCTTCCCGGCCCGCCAGTCCGTCACGCAGGCCGCGGCACATCGCCCGCAGATTGGCCACGCGGGGTGCCACCACCAGCGAAAACCCGAGGAATTTCAGGATTGCACGCGGGACATCCTGGGCGATCCAGCGCCACGGCGTGTCCGCCCGGCGATACAGCAGCACGCGGTTGCGCATGATGGTGTACAGCCGGCCCGGGCCATGAATGATCGCCCTGCCACCCGGCCGCCAGTGCAGGCGATCGCCGATGCGGTGCTTCATTCCGGCATCGGCTACCCCGACCAGGCGGTAACCGCGGGCCCTGGCACGGAAACACCATTCGAGATCGATGTTGTCGATGAACAGCCCAGCGTCCATGTCGCCGATGGCGTTGATCGCATGCAGCGGAATCAGGCAGCCGGAAGTGATCAGGAAATCGCAATCGACGACTTCACCGGATGCGGGCCGCAACTTGTGGTTGAACGGGAAACCGATGCGCACGAACGGTGCGACTTCGCCGGTGCGGGCGTCGACATGGGCGGGGCCAGCCGCGGCCAGAGATTCGCCCCCTGCGTGGAGTGCTTCCCGGAGTCGGGCCACCATGTCGCCGGCGGGCAGGCTGTCCTGGTCCATCAACAGGACATGGTCATGGCCGTGCGCACGCGCCACGGCAATGCCCTGGTTGAGCGCAGCCCCCACGCCAAGGTTGTCCTGGTTGCCGATGATGTCGATCCTGCGCGTCGCCGCGAATCCACGGATCGACTCGACATTTGCCGACGCGTTGTCGACCAGCCACAGGCGATCGACCTGCGGCAGCAAAGCATCGACCAGAGCTTGCAACGTGGCCATATCGGGGCGATACGTCACCACGATGGCGGCGATGGACGATGCCTGCGCCATCAATCCAATCCCGACAGGTCGGCGGCTGCGGAACGCAAGCCGGAACCGTAGCGGCGATAGCCACCGCGCAGCAATTCGCGGCCGACATGGGTGATACGCGCCAACGGCGATGCCGGGAGATCTGCGCGCGCCACGGCGTGGCGCGAGCGATCCGCGACTGCAGCGCGAATGGCCGGCGACGATGTCGCACGCTGCTCGAGCTCGCGCATCCGCAGCACCTGCCGCTCCTGGTAGGCACGCCGCGATACACCGATGCCCATCTGTTGCAATGGCGATTTCTCCGTTGCACCGATCTGGTTGCCGCCATGCTGGCGATACTCGATCAACGCGCGTTCGATGGTATCGACACGACCATGCATCGAAGCGATCATCGCCATCCATTCATCGTGCGCCCAGTGCGCCGCGAATGGCGTCGCCAGCGCCACCACTTCGCGCCGCAGCGCCATCGTCGCGCCGGTGACGATGTTCCGTCGCAGCAGCACGTCGAAGGCATCGCCACGGTGCATCGCCGCCAGTTCGCGCGGGGTCACTTCCAGCACATCGAAGAGGGTGCGCCCGATCGCCACCCCCGCCCCATCCACCAGCCGCGCATCGGAATGCAGGACCAGCAGCGACGGATCGGCAGCGAATGCAGCCATCATCGTCGCGATCTTTTCGGGATGCCAGACATCGTCCTGGTCGCAGGTGAACAGGACGTCGGCATCGGCGCGCGCCAGCGCCTGTTCGAAATGCTTGATGTAGCCGGAAGCCTCGGCATTGCGATGGAGGACCACATCGACACCCTCCGAGCGCTGCTCTTGGGCGAAGGATTGCAGCAGGGTCCAGCTGTCGTCCGTCGAGCCATCATCCGACAACACGTACTGGTCGATGCGCTGTGTCTGCGCGCGCAAGCTATCGAGTTGCTGCGGCAGGTAGCGCTCGCCGTTCCAGCTGCACAGCACCACCGCGCAGCGCAGGTCGGTCGGCGCACTCATGGCTGGGCCTGCCATGTCGACATGCTCGGCTGGAACGGACGCGGATGCACGCCGAGTACCTGTGCAGCGACCGTGTTGTCAGCGACAAGATCGTGATCAAGCCGCGACAGCGCACCGCGCAGGCGCGGCAGCAGGCGCGAGGCCAGGGGCAGCACGGCAGACGGAATCGCCAGCGGCAACGTCGAACGATCGAGGCTGGCGCGTACGCGGCGAAACATCTCGCCTACATGGAGGCGTTCACCGCCGCCGAGTTCGATGATGCGGGAAGCCGCGGCTTCGTTGCGCAATGCTGACAGCGCAGCCTGGGCGACATCCTGCGCATGCACCGGCTGGCGCAGCCCACGGCCTGGCGGCATCGGGAACACGCGCGTCCGCAGCGCACGCCGCGCGATGGGCGTCAGGTTGCGATCAAGCCCGACGCCGTAAATCATCGTCGGTCGCAGCAGTGTCCAGCGCATGCCGAGTCGTCCGCATTCGCGCTGCAGTACCGTCTCGCCGCGCAGCAAGCGGCCGGCAACCGCGCGATCCTCGGGGACATTGGAATCGCGCTTGCTCACTGCACTCATCGAACTGGTGGCAACCACCACACGCGCCGGCGCATCCGTCTGTGTCGACAGCCATTCCGCCAGGCCATCCAGCGGCCCGAAGCTGATGATCGCTTCGAGCGCCGGCATATTCGTCGGCACATTGGGCAGCGCGCCCTGCTTCCATTCCACCTGCGGCGAATTCGCGCGATGCGGATCTCGCGATAGCGCGACCACTTCCGCACCGGCATTCGCCAACAACGGCAATGCGGCAACTCCGAGTTGGCTGGTGGCGCCGGTCAGGAGGATGCGCATCAGGACCGCGGCCTCCGCGCCGCACGCACGCCACGCAACGCCAGCAGCGCATCGGTCAGTTGCGCCAATTGATCGACATCGCGCACCCGTACCTGCACTCGCACCTGCACCCCCTGCTTCGATGGATGCACTTCAAGCGCATCCATCGTACAGCCCGCCTGCGCCACCACATTGACGATGTCGCGTGCCAGCAGCGGACGATCCTCGCCATCCACCACCAGCGCGACACGCTGCGTCTCGTGCCGACCCCATTCGACGTCGACGACGCGCTCGGGCGCGCGCTCGGACATGCGCAGCAACGTCGGGCAATCGGCGCGATGCACGCTCACCTGGTGGCCGCGGGTGAGGTAGCCGATCGCCGGTTCGCCCGGCACCGGCTGGCAGCAGCGCGCGATCTGCGAAACGAGATTCTCGAGGCCGCCGATGCGCAGGCGGTTCGATGGCACCGGCGTGATGTCGCGGCCGCTGCGGATCGTCGTCGGTTCACTATCCTCCGGTTCGGCGCGCTCGGCCTCGGTGATCGCGCGCAATACTTGCGTCGGACCGATTTCACCCAACGCCACCCGCATGTACAACTCGTCGACGTTGTTGACCTGCTGGAAACGCTCGAGCACCGGCTCCAGCGGACTGCGTGCCCGGCCATAGCGCTTGAGTTCGCGTTCCAGCATGTCGCGCCCAACCTGCACGTTGCGCGCGCGATCGAGCTTGCGGAACCACGCCCGCACCTTGTCGCGCGAGCGTGCGTTGGCGAGATAGCGATTGCCCGGCAGCAACCAGTCGCGACGCGGCGTCGCTTCCTTGCCGGCGATGATCTCGACGCGCTGGCCGGTCGCCAGCGGCGTGTCGAGCGGGACGATGCGGCCATCGACGCGCGCACCACGACAACGATGGCCGAGTTCGGTATGCAGCCGATAGGCAAAGTCCAGCGGCGTCGAACCGGTCGGCAAATCGACCACCTCGCCGCGCGGCGTCAAGGCGTAGATGCGATCTTCGACCAGTTCGCTGTCGAATTCCTCGGCGAGCGCGGCATCGCCCCCCTGCGTCTGCACATCGAGCAACTGGCGCATCCACACCACCCGGCGCTCCAGCGCGCTGTCGGACGGCCCGCCTTCCTTGTAACGCCAGTGCGCGGCAACGCCGAGTTCGGCGCTGCGATGCATTTCGTGGGTGCGGAATTGGATCTCGAACACCTTGCCGGCAGGACCGACCACCGCCGTGTGCAGCGAACGATAGTCGTTGTTCTTCGGCCGCGCGATGTAATCGTCGAACTCGCCCGGCACCGGCGGCCATAGCGCATGCGCAACACCGAGTGCGGCGTAGCAATCGGCAATGCTATCGACCATCACCCGCAACGCGCGCAAATCGTGCAGCGCCTCGAACGGCAGCGACTTGCGCTCCATCTTCCGCCAGATGCTGTAGATGTGCTTGGGCCTGCCGCTGACCGTGGCTTTGATCGCGTGTTCCTGCAGGGCGGCGTCCAGTGCCTTCTTTGCGGTATTGATGTCGTGTTCGCGTTCGCGCCGGCGTTCGTCGACCAGGCCGGCAACCCGGCGGTAATCGTCGGGCGACAGCACGCGAAAGGCGAGGTCCTCGAGTTCCCACTTCAATTGCCACACACCGAGGCGATTGGCCAAGGGCGCATGGATGTCGCGCACGGCGCGCGCCAACGCCAGCGTGGCGTCATCGCGGCGATCGGCATGCGAGCGCAGTTCGGCCAGGCGCGTCGCCAACAGGATCGGCACCACCCGCAGGTCGCGCGTCATCGCCAGCAGCAGCCGGCGCAACCCTTCGGGATTGCTGCCGCCCGCGGACTGCCCATGCAACGCCAGCACCTGGCGTTCCGCCGCCTGCCCTTCGATCAGTTCCGCCAGCGCAACGCGTTCGCTGTCCGGCAGGGACGCGCCACTGGCGCCGATCGTCGCGGCGATCGCGGTATCGGCATCGGCACCCAATGCAGCCAATGCATCCAGCGCCTGCGGCAACCACGGGGGCATCGGGGCATCGGCCAATGCCGCGCGCAACGCCTGTGCACGCGCTTCCGGCAGATTCGCCAGCAGAGCATGGTTCAACACGGCAGCAGTGGCAGGAGAAGTGGACATCGCCTCGCTACGTTACCTCAGGCCGGTGATGCGGCCCGCAAGTTTCTTGGCGGAGACGCCGCCCTTCACGCCGAGTTCCTGGGCGAAGGTGGCGACGCGCAATTCCTCCAGTTCCCAGCGCAAGGCCCGTGCCTGCGCATCGTCGGGAACAGCAGCGGCCAATGCATCGACGAAGGGCTTGAGTTCGAGCATGCGCGCCTGGTCCTTGACCGGGTCGCGCTGCGCACGCTCGGCGCGCAACGATAACGCCTTCAACCAGCGCGGATATTCCGACAAGGCGTCCGCCGGCACTTCACGCAGGAAGCCCGGACGCGCCAGCGTTTCGAGGTGCGCGCGCATGTCGTCGAGATTGCCACTGGCCCAACCCATCAATTTCGATTCCAGGCGCGCACGGATATCGGCGATCAGCGACAAAATGGTTTCGGCCTGTTGCAGGCGCTGCATCGCTTCGGCGAACAACGCCTTGCCGATGGCGTCGCGGCGGACTGCAAAGGCTTCGGCATCGCGAATCGCGGCCAGTCCATCGGCAGACAACGCGGCGAACGCGCCGTCGACCAGGTCTTCGCGCAGGCGATCGCTTTCCGTGGTTTTGCCGCCTTGCCGCGGTAACGCCGATTCGATCGCCGCATACAGCAGTGCGGTCCTGGCCTGTACCGGCAACTGGCGGCGCGCCTGCTTCAGCTTGTCGGCCAAAGCGAGCCGCAACAGGCGACGCACGCCGTGGACATGATGGCGCTCGGCCACTTCGCGCTGGGCATGCACGTGCAGCGAGACGGTTTCACCGTCGTCGTGCAGGGCCGGGAATGCGGGGATGCCACCATCACCAGTGAGCTGCGCGGGAATCGCCACGTCCGGGAAACGGATCAGCCCTGCGCGTGCGAGGTCCCTGGCGGCGCGACCGGCAAACGCGCGTTGCGCACGCGCGCCGAACTTCACCCGCAGCTCAGCCAAATCGCGCGAGCTGGCAATCACATTCTTCCCGGATTCGTCCTGCACCTGCAGGTTCATGCGCAAATGCGGCTCGATGCTCGCCTCGTCGAAATCGATCGCGCCCACCTCGACACCCGACAATCGTTTGAGAAAGCGCGCCAATGTCGAGACGAATGCATCGGCCTCCGGCTCGCGATGCGCCTCGGCGAAGGCGCGACCGAAATCCGGCGCCGGGACGAAATTGCGTCGCAAGACCTTCGGCAGCGATTTGATCAGTGCGGTCGCTTTGTCTTGCACGAAGCCGGGCGCCAGCCACGACAGTCTTGCCTCGTCCAGTGCGTTGAGCAGGTGCAGCGGCACCACCAGCGTCATGCCGTCGTCGAGTGCGCCGGGCTCGAAGCGGTAGCGCACGGCCAGCCGCACGTCACCGATCGCAAGGTACGGCGGGAAGCGCGCGGCATCGGTTTCGTCGGCGACCAGCAGGTCGTTGCGCGTCCACTCCAGCGTCGCCTGCGCTTCTTTCGACAATGCCTTCCACCACGCATCCAGCGCCTGTGCGTTGTGCACATGCGGCGGCAGGCGATCGAGATACCAGCGCGCCTGCCAGTCCTCGTCCACCACCAGTCCGGCGCGACGCTGCTTGGCTTCCTCTTCCTTCGCAAGCTCCAGCGTGCGCAGGTTGCTGGCGAGGAAACCGCTGCGGGTGTTGATCTCGCCCGTCACCAATCCATCGCGCACGAAGATCGCGCGGGATTCTTCCGGATACAGCGCGCCGTAGTGCACCGGCTTCTTGGGCGCGAGCACGAGACCAAACAGACTGATCTGCTCGCTGCCGAGCACGCGTCCTTGCGAACGCGACCAGTGCGGATCGTGGTGACGGCGCGCCAGCAGGTGCGGCAATTCGGAAATCGCCCACTCCGGCTCGATCGTCGCATTGGTGATCGCCCAGACTTTCTCGGTATCGAGCAATGTCGCCGAGAGCAGCCACGGCGATGGCTTCTTCGCCAATGCCGAGCCCGGGAACAATTGGAAACGTCGTCCACGTGGCCCTTCATAGACGCCTCGTTCGCCGAGATGGCCGATCTGGGCCGGCAATCCCGCGATCAATGCCCGATGGAGGCTGGCGTACTCGGCACCCTTGGGATTCGCCTCGTCCGACCACCCCAGCTCCACGCACTGCAATTTCAGCTGGCGATGCAGCTCGCGCCATTCGCGCAGGCGCAGGAAACCGAGGAAGTTCTTCTCCGCCCACTTGCGCAGCTGCGACTGGCTCATCTCCTCGTGGGCGGCGCGATAGGCTTCCCACAGGTTCCAGATGCCGACGAATTCCGATTTCGGATCCGCGAACTGCGCATGCGCGGTGTCGGCAGCCGCGCGCGCATCGGCCGGACGTTCGCGCGGGTCCTGGATGCCGAGGAAACTCGCGATCGCCAGCATTTCCCGCAGGCAGCCGTGGGTGTGCGCGGCGATCAACATGCGCGCCAGCTTCACATCCACCGGCAGTCGCGCCATCTGCCTGCCGATCGCGGTCAACTTGCGATTGGCATCGATCGCGCCGAGCTCGGTCAGCTGCTGCCAACCGTCGGCGATCGCGCGCGGATCGGGGGCGTCGAGGAACGGAAATCGTTCGATTTCGCCCAGCCCGATGCTCAACATGCGCAGGATCACGCCAGCCAGCGCGGAACGCCGGATTTCGGGATCGGTGAACTCGGCGCGCGCAGCGGAATCAGCTTCCGAATACAGGCGGATGCAGACGCCATCGGCGATGCGACCACAGCGCCCGGCGCGCTGGTTGGCACTGGCCTGCGAGATCTCCTCGATATGCAGGCGATCGAGCTTCTGGCGCGGGCTGTAGCGCTTGACGCGAGCGAAGCCGGGATCGACCACGTAACGGATGCGCGGCACCGTCAGCGAGGTCTCAGCGACATTGGTCGCCAGCACGATGCGGCGTTTCGGCCCCGGCTGGAACACTTTGTCCTGATCCTTCGCCGACAGCCGCGCGTACAGCGGCACCACTTCGGTACTGCGATAGTTGCGTCGTTCCAGCGCCCGGTGTGCATCGCGGATCTCGCGCTCGCCCGGCAGGAAGATCAGCGTGTCCCCGAGCGGGTTTTCGCGGGTGATTTCATCGCAGGCGGCGACGATGCCATCCAGCACCGTGCGTTCGCCGCCCTCTTCGCCTTCTCCTTCGAGTGGGCGATGGCGGATCTCCACCGGATACGTACGCCCTTCCACTTCCACCACGGGCGCACCGCCGAAATGCGCAGCGAAACGGGAGGTGTCGATGGTTGCGGAAGTGACAATCAACTTCAGATCAGGCCGCTTCTGCAACAGCTGCCTGAGATAGCCGAGCAGGAAATCGATGTTGAGGCTGCGTTCGTGCGCCTCGTCGATGATGATGGTGTCGTACCGCGACAGCCAGCGATCGGAATGGATCTCCGCCAGCAGGATGCCATCGGTCATGAACTTGATCGCCGTGGTGTCGCCGACCTGGTCGTTGAAACGCACCTGATAGCCGACCGCACCGCCCATCGGCACCTGCAATTCCTCGGCCACGCGGCGTGCCACCGATCGCGCCGCGATCCGTCGCGGCTGGGTGCAACCGATCATCCCTGCCTGCCCGCGCCCGGCCAGCAGGCACAACTTCGGCAATTGCGTGGTCTTGCCTGAACCGGTTTCGCCGGCGATCACCACCACTTGGTGGGTGCGGATCAGCTCGATGATCTCGTCGGCGTGGGTGGCGATCGGCAGGTCGGCATTGAGCATCGCCGTCGGCAGTTGCGCGGCGCGTGCCTCGCGCGCAGAGATCGACACTTGCAACTTCGCGGTGAAAGCCTCGCGCAACGCGGCATCGTTTGGCTTGGCCTGCCACTTGGCCAGCAATCCGAGCAGGCGGCCACGGTCACGGGTCGACGCGCCGTCAATGGCGTGCCGGGCCTGGGATAGCTCGGATCGCGGAGAAATTTCAGCGGGTGACAACGGTCGGGTCCAACCAATTCGGGCGCGCGGACGATGCGGGCATCCGCCCATTGTCTCGCGTACGCCTCGATATCGGGGTGTAAGCGCCGCAGCGCAAGCCCGGCCCGGCCCAGTTGACACCGCCGCCATCCATGCTGTTTCATGTGGCGATGCACCATCTCCCCACCCCTTCCGCTTTCCAGACCGCGCAGCGCGCGTGGTGGTGGCGTCGTGGCTCGGGAGACTCGCCCGGCGCCTGAGCGCGCCTGCCTGCCGAATCCCCGAGCCCGGTCCGCAACGACCGGGCTCTTTTTTTATCCGGACCCCACCATGCTCCTCCGCTACCGACTCCCCGCCGACCTCATCACCCCGCTCTCCGCCTACCTGGCGCTGCGCTCCCACGGTGCCAGCCTGCTGCTGGAATCCGCCGACCAGGGCGAGCGCGTCGGCCGCCACAGCTTCGTGCTCGTCCAAGGCGCGGGCGAGGTGAAGATGGCGCCTCCCGCGCACGGCTGGGTGCAGGCACTGCGTGATCTTGCCGGTCCGATCCTTGCGGATCGCGGAACGTTCGATGCCGCCTCGGAACTGCCGCCCGGCCGCGACACCATGCCGGTCGGCGTCGGCATCGCCGGCTATGTCGGCTTCGAGGCGGTCATCGCCGACGAACCGACGCTGCAACTGCCCAAGCGCGATTCGCTGGGCCTGCCGACGGTATGGGCGCGCCGCTTCGATGCTGCGCTCGTCTTCGATCATCTCCACCAGGTTGCCGAACTGCAGGTGATGGGTGACGATGAAGCTGCGTTGCGCCAGCGCCTGCTCACCCTGCGGCTCGCCCTCTCGCAGCCTGTCCTTGCGCAGGAAGATGCCGGATCGCCGCGCGCCTTCGCCACGATCAAGCGCACTGAATACGAAGCACATGTGCACAACGCACAAACCCTGATCCACGACGGCGACGTCTACCAGCTGGTGCCGAGCCAGCGCCTGCGGATCGAACAACCGCCGTCGCCGCTCACCGCCTATCGCCGCATGCGCCGCCTCAACCCCAGCCCCTACGGTTTTCTGCTGGAATGGAACGGTTTCGCGTTGGCTGGCGCCTCGCCGGAAATGCTGGTGCGCGTGAGCGGCGGCGAAGCCGAGACCCTGCCGATCGCCGGCACCGTGCCGCGCGGCGGCGACGATACCGAAGATGCTGCACGCTTCGAGGCCCTGCGCAGCGATCCCAAGGAACTCGCCGAACACCAGATGCTGGTCGATCTTGCCCGCAATGATCTCGGCCGCTGCGCCATGCCCGGCGGCGTCCACGTGGAGAAACCCTTGGCCTTGCAGCGCACCAGCCACGTGCTGCATCTCACCACCACGGTGAAGGCACGACTGCGCGATGGGCTCGATGCACTCGACGTGCTGTCCTCCTGCTTCCCCGCCGGCACCGTCAGCGGCGCACCGAAGCTGCGCGCCGCGAAGCGGATCGCCGAAATGGAAGGCGATGCCCGCGGCCCCTACGCCGGCGCGCTGATCAAGCTCGGCGCCGATGGCGCGTTCGACAGCGCACTGATCCTGCGCACCGCCGTGTACGCCAATGGTCATGCATGGTTGCAGGCTGGCGCCGGCATCGTCCGCGCGTCCGACGCGCACAAGGAATACATGGAAACCTTGCACAAGCTCGGTGCGCCCGCGACTGCGATGGGTGTGTCATTGGATTCGCTGGAGGGCGCGGAATGATTCTTCTGATCGATGCACTGGACAGCTTCACCTACAACCTCGTGCAGGCCTTCCAGGCGCTGGGCGAGGATGTCGAAGTCGCGCGCTTCGACCAGATTTCGCTGGATGATGTCCGCAAACGCAATCCGGATTTGATCGTGCTGTCACCGGGGCCGGGACATCCGACCGAATGCAAAATCCATGTCGACATCGCCGCCAGTGATCTCGCCATCCCGGTGTTCGGCGTCTGCCTCGGCCAGCAGGCCTTGGCCGCGGGCAGTGGTGGTCGCGTCACCCACGCGCGCGAACCCTTGCACGGCGAAGCGACTCCGGTGGAACACCACGGCACCGGCGTGTTCGAGAATCTGCCGCAGCCGTTGATGGTCGGCCGCTACCACAGCCTGATCGTCGATGACGCCACGCTTCCGCAGGAATGGGAGATCACCGCGCGCTCGGCGTCCGGCGAACCAATGGCGATGGCACATCGCGTGCTGCCGCGCTGGGGCGTGCAGTTCCATCCCGAAAGCATCCTTACTCCCGATGGTCCCGCGCTGCTCGCCAACGTGCTGCGCCTTTCAGGTTTGCGTTCATGACCCTGCTCACTTCCCACAATCCGATCCGTCCACTGCCGGCCGAGACGGCCTCCGAGTTGATGCGGATGTTCGTCGACCAGGACACCGATGCTTTGCTGGTCGGCGCCTGCCTTGCCCTGCTCGCGCAACGCGATCCAAGTGCGGAAGAACTGCATGCGTTCGCATCGGTCCTGCTCGTCGAAGCGCAACCGTTCGATCGTGGTGATCTCGCCGTGCTCGACACCTGCGGCACCGGCGGCGACGGCGCCTCGACGGCCAACCTCAGCACGCTGTCGGGACTGCTGCTGGCGCACCTCGGCGTCCCCGTCGCCAAGCACGGCAATCGCGCATCGACCTCGACCTGCGGCAGCGCCGATCTGCTGGAAGCGCTCGGGTACGACCTGGCCCGCGCACCATCGCAACTCAAGCAGGATCTCGCGAGCAACAACTTCGCCTTCCTGTTCGCACCGGCTTACCACCCGTTGCTCGGCCGCCTGCGCGAAATCCGCCGTCGCCTCGGCATCCCCACCATCTTCAACCTGCTCGGCCCGCTGCTGAATCCGGCGCGCCCCGCCTACCAGGTGCTCGGTGTCGCCCGCGACACCTTGCTGGAGCCGATGGCCGGCGCACTCGCGCAAGGCGGGCTGCAACGTGGTTTCGTCATCCACGGCAAGAACGCACAGGGTGACGGCATGGATGAAGCCTCGATCGAAGGCCCGACCCGCGTGCTGGAACTGCGTGACGGCAAGGTCCTGGCGATGGAAGTCCTGGTACCGCGCGATCTCGCGATCGGATCGCCACAACGCGACGCGCTGTGTGTGCATGATCGCGCCGAAGCACTGGCGGTCGCGCACGGCTGCCTGCATGGCTCGCGATCGCCCGACTTCCGTCCCGCCGTCGCCGATGCAGTCGCGCTGCAGGCCGGCCTCGGATTGCTGCTGCACCGGAACGCACCGTTGTCGGAATTGCCGGCGGCCATGCGCGAGTGCCGCGACGTGCTGGAAAACGGCTTCGACGCCCCCTTGCCTGCGCAGGACGTCGCGGCATGAGCGCACTGGCATCCCTCCACGAAGTATTGCGTGATGCGCAACTGCCTGCCGGATCGCATCTGACCCGCGTGGTCGAGAGCGAGGCTGCCCGTATCGCCGATGCAAGGATCGCAGCAGCACCCCATCGCGCCATCGACGCACGTTTCGAGCACGCGTTGCGCGAGACCAAGGCGCGCAATGGCGGCGCCGTGATCGCAGAATTCAAGCGCGCTTCGCCATCCTTGGGCGCGTTTGCCGCCGATCGCGATTTCGATGCGCAATTGCAGGCGTATCGCGATGGCGGGGCAGCCGCCGTGTCCATCCTCGCCGAACCGGCATTGTTCCGAGGGGCCGCGGATGAGGTGCGCAATGCCGCACGTTATGGCATGCCGCGCCTCTACAAGGGTTTCGTGCTGGACGAACGCCATCTCGATGAAGCTGCAAGCGTCGCGCAGGCCGATGCCGTACTGCTGATCGCCCGCGTCCTCGGCAGGCACACCGCCGCGTTCGCCGATGCCGCCCGCGATCGTGGACTGGAGCCTCTGGTGGAATTGCACGAACTGGGCGAAATCCCGTTCGCACGCGACAGTGGTTCGACGTTGATCGGCATCAACGCGCGCGATCTCGCCAGCTTTGCCATCGGCGCGCCGACCGCCGATCCGTTGCGCGAGGCGTTCCCCGATGCCGTCCTGATCCGCGAGTCCGGACTGTCCACGCCGGAGGACGCGCGTGCGGCATTCGTACAGGGGTTTGATGCTGCGTTGATCGGCGAGGCGCTGATGCGCGACAACGACCCCGTTGCGTTCCTGCAGGCGTGCAGGACATGAGCCTGATCGCCAAGGTCTGCGGTATCACCAGCGCGGACGATGCGCGCATGGCGCTGGCAGCCGGCGCGGATCTGGTCGGCTTCGTGCGTCACCTGCCGAGCCCGCGCCATTGCGAAGATCTGGAATCCGCGAGCGTCGGGGTCGGCATGCGTGGCGTGCTCGTGAGCGTGACCGACTGCATCGACACTGCCATTGATGAAGCCATCGGCTACGGCTTGGGCTGGATACAGCCATATCTTCCAGCCGGTGAGCGTACGCATGCGCTGGCGCGCGCACATGCCGCTGGCCTGAAACTGCTGCTGCCATGGCCGGACAGTCCCGATCAGGAACCCGTCGCCACCGATCTCTACCTGTGGGAAACCGCGCCGTCGCAAACCGGCGTGCATGGCGGCTCGGGGCAACCCCACGCAGGGAAATTCCCGCCACCCGGGCCGTTCCTGCTCGCAGGCGGACTCGATGGCGACACCGTGCGCGCTCGCATGGACGCACTCACGCACGACCAGCTTCGGCGCTGCCTTGGCGCCGATGCCGCATCGCGCCTTGAAGCCTCGCCCGGCCGCAAATCCACCCCCAAAGTCCAGCATTTCACGAGCACCGTCCATGCCATCCAGGTTTGAACTCCCCACCCGCTTCGGTCGCGCCGGTTTCGGCGGCTGCTACGCACCGGAAACATTGATGACCCCGCTGCTGGAACTGGAAGCAGCCTTCATCGATGCCATCAACGATCCTGTTTTCCAGCGCACGCTCGCGGAGCAGTTGCGCGACTTCGTCGGACGCCCGACCGCGCTCACGCCTGCGCCGCGACTCGCGAAAGCGGTCGGCCTCGAGCACCTCTACCTGAAGCGCGAGGACCAGTGCCACACCGGCGCGCACAAGATCAACAACGCGATCGCGCAGGTGCTGCTGGCCAAGCGCATGGGCAAGCTCGAGATCATCGCCGAGACCGGTGCCGGCCAGCATGGCGTTGCCACCGCCGCCGCCTGTGCGCGACTCGGCCTGCCCTGCACGGTCTACATGGGTCGCACCGACATGGAGCGGCAGGCGCCCAACGTGTTCCGCATGCGCATGTTCGGTGCAACCGTCGAGGCGGTCGACAGCGGCCAGGGCACATTGAAGGAAGCGGTGAACGCCGCGTTGCGCGCGTGGGCTGCGCGCTGCGATCGCGCCCACTACGTGCTCGGTTCCGCGCTCGGCCCGCATCCGTTCCCGACCATCGTGCGCAGTTTCCAGACCGTGATCGGCGACGAAGCGCGTGCGCAGATCATCGAGCGTCACGGATCGCTGCCCGATGCCGTGATCGCCTGCGTCGGCGGCGGCAGCAACAGTTCCGGACTGATCAAACCCTTCCTTGACGATGCGCTGCGCCGCGTCGCGGTGGAAGCCGGTGGCCATGGCAACGCGTTGGGCGAACACGCCGCACGTGTCGGTGGTGGGCGCGTCGGCGTCCTGCATGGTTGCCGCACGCTGCTGCTGCAGGATGCGGCCGGCCACACCGCCGAGACCGCATCGGTCAGTGCCGGCCTCGACTATCCCGCGCTCGGCCCCGAGCTTGCAGCGTGGGCCGATGAGGGCCGCATCGACGTCTGGCGCGCCAGCGACGACGAAGCACTCGCCGCAGCACGCGAACTGTGCGCGCTCGAAGGCATCCTGCCGGCACTCGAGTCCAGCCATGCGCTGGCGCGACTGCGCGATCTCGCCCGCGACGGGGCCCGCACCGTGTTGCTCGGCCTTTCCGGTCGCGGTGACAAGGACCTCTCCACCTACCGTTCGCGCCTGGAGCTCTGAATGGATCGCCTTCTCCCCTTCATCATGGCCGGCGACCCCGCGGTCGATTCGCTTGCCGGACTGTTGCACGCAGCGAAAGCCGCTGGCATTGCCACCATCGAGGTCGGCGTGCCGCATTCCGATCCGATCGCCGATGGCCCGGCGCTGCAGTCCGCCGCACAACGCGCGATCGAACGCGGCGTCACCGCAGAATCGGTATTACAGCAACTGGCGACGATCAACGACAGCCCCGACGTCGTGCTGTTCACCTATCTCAATCCGTTGCTGCAGATCGGCAATCCCCGCCTGATCGACCTGTTGAAGAAGACGCCAGTGCGTTCATTGCTGGTGGTCGACCTTCCCTTCGGCGAGGAACCGGAACTCGAAGCCGCGTTGCTCGCGGCCGGCTATCCGATCGTGCCGTTGCTGTCACCGACGACGTCGATCGAACGCGCGAAGCAATTGCTCGCCGAACGCGCCGATCCAGGCCCATCGTCGCCATTCGCGCAGCGCTTCGCCTACGTGGTCGCACGCCTCGGCATCACCGGCGAAGGCACCCACGATTTCGCGCCGATCGCCGAACGCGTGGCGGCATTGCACGCAATCACCGATCGTCCGCTTGCAGTCGGCTTCGGGTTGTCGGAACCGCAGGCGCTGGCCAGCATTCGCGCGATGGGCGCCACCCCGGTGGTCGGCACGGCATTGGTGCAAGCGTTGGCGAACGGCATTCCGGCGCAAGCCGCCCTTGCGAAATTCATGGAAGGCGTATCCTGATGCGATGAAGCATCCGCGGGAACGCCCTCGATGAAATTCTCAAGCCTCCTCCCCCTCGTATTCGCAGCCCTATTGCTGGCTGCCTGCGCGACTGCACCGAAACGCACCGGCGGCGCCTTTCTCGAACGCAACATCGATATCGGCGGCAAGCAGCATCGCTACCAGGTCTTCGTGCCATCCACGCAAGCCGGTGGCAGCGAACCCGCAGTGATCGTGTTCCTGCACGGGACGGGCGAGCGCGGCAATGATGGCTCCAAGCCGACACAAGTCGGCATTGGCCCCTATGTCCGCGCACATCAGGACACCTTCCCGGCGGTAGTGGTGTTCCCGCAGGCACCTGACGACACCGAGTGGAGTGACAACGTCGATCTCGTGTTCGCGGAACTCGATGCCGCGAGCCGCGAATTCCACGGCGACCGCAAGCGCACCTATCTCACCGGCCTGTCGATGGGCGGTTACGGCGTGTGGGAAATGGCCCTGCATGCACCGGAGCGCTTCGCCGCACTGGTTCCGGTTTGTGGCGCAGTGAAGCCGCCCAGCGACGAACGTGCACTGCTGGTCACCGCCGTCGCCAACGAGGCCGACCCCTATGCCGCCGTCGCGAAGCGCTTGCAGCACATTCCGGTCTGGATCTTCCACGGGGCGAAGGACGATCTTGTTCCCCCCGACGACGACCGCAAGCTGATCTCCGCCTTCCGTGCCTCTGGCGCGACGAACGCACGCTACACCGAATTTCCGGATGCCAACCACAACAGTTGGGACCCGGCGTATTCGCACACGCCGGAACTCTGGACCTGGCTGTTCGCGCAGAAGCGCTGACCGCGAGCGTCGATCAGCCCGCCAACGCCGACTCCAGCACCGCCATCCGCACCGCGACACCGTTCGCCACCTGGCGCAGGATCAGCGACTGCGGGCCATCGGCGACTTCATCGCTGATCTCGATGCCCCGGTTCATCGGACCCGGGTGCATCACCACCGCATCCGGTTTCGCCAACCGCATGCGTTCGGGGGTGATGCCGTAGTCGCGGTGGTAATCCTCAAGCGAGGACACCAGCCCTTCCTGCATGCGTTCGCGCTGCAGGCGCAATGTCATCACCACGTCGACGCCGGCAATCGCCTTGTCGACATCAGCTTCCACCGTGCACCCCTGCGAGGTCCGGGCATCCGGCAACAATGACTCCGGCGCACAGACCCGGATATCCGTCGCGCCCAGCGCACGCAGCGCACACAGGTCGCTGCGCGCGACGCGCGAGTGCTTGATGTCGCCGACAATCGCGATCCGCAGCTTCGGGAAATCGCCGCCCTTGGCCTGGCGGATGGTCAGCATGTCGAGCAGGCCTTGGGTCGGATGCTGGCTGCGGCCGTCACCGGCGTTGATCAGCTTCGTGCCCGCTTGTACCACTTCGGACAGCCGCGCGACTGCGCCATCCTCGCGATGACGGATGATGAAACCGCGCACGCCCATCGCCTCGATCGTGCGCAGGGTATCGACATCGGTTTCGCCCTTGGTGGTCGAGGACGTCGCCGCATCGAAATTCAGCACATCGGCACCGAGCCGCTGCGCCGCACGCTGGAAGCTCAGGCGCGTGCGCGTCGAGGCTTCGAAGAACAGCGTGCATACCGCGATGCCGGCCAATCGCCCGCGCGCTTCCGCGCCATCCGAGTACTGCTGCGCGCGATCAAGGAGCGCCTCGAGATCACCGCGCGGCATGCCTTCCAGCGTCAGCAGGTGTTGTCCAGCCATCGTCACGTCGTTACTCCGGGAACCGGGACTGCATCATCGGGGGAAGCCAGCCAGCGTTCGACGATGATCGCCGCCGCCATGGCATCCAGCGCATTGGCATCGCGTCGGCGCGATGCGCCCGAGGCCCGTCGCTCGGCGAACGCACCCGCCGCTTCGATCGAACTCGAACGTTCATCCATCATCACCACGTCGCGCTTGCTGCGCGTCGCGACGTCGCGCGCAAACTGCTGCGCGAACTGACGGATCGGCTGGTCGTCGCCGGCCAGCGTGAGCGGATCGCCCACCACCAGGCCTGCGGGCATCCATTCGCGAATCAACTTGTCGATCGCCTTCCAGTCGATCACGCCGTCGTGGACATCGACCACCGCGATCGGCCGCGCGCCCCCGCTGAAGGCGCTTCCGACGGCGACCCCGATGCGACGCTTGCCGACATCGAAGCCGAGCACGGTACCGTCGCGACGCACGTCAGGCGCGACCGGAATAACCGGCCATCTGCATCAGGTCGACGCCGAGGCGACCGGCCGCAGCCTGCCAGCGCGATTCCAGTGGCGTGGTGAACAACAGATCGTTGTCGGCCGGCACGGTGATCCAACTGTTCTCGGTGATTTCCTGTTCGAGCTGGCCCGGCCCCCAACTGGCGCATCCCAGCGCCACCAGTGCGCGTTCCGGACCAGTGCCCGAAGCCAACGATTCCAGCACGTCGCGCGAGGTGGTCAGCGACAGGCCATTGCCGAGCGCGAAACTCGAATCCCAATCCTGTTCGCCATCGTGGAGCACGAAGCCGCGCTCCGCGTGCACGGGGCCACCGGCCAACACGTGGTGCATGCGCAGGATTTCGTCTCCCGTGGTGACCTGGATCTGCTGCAGCAACTCGCCCAGCAGCATGTCGGAGGGGCGATTGACCACGATGCCCATCGCGCCGTTCTGGTCGTGCTGGCAGACCAGAGTGACGGAACGGGAAAACGTCGGGTCTTCAAGGGCCGGGACCGCCACCAGCAGCTGGTTGGCCAGCGAATTGGGTCCGGTCGGGATTTCACGGGGCATAAGGCATTGTAGCGTGCCGCGCACAGCCGGGTGCGTACCGGGTCTATCTCCGACACGCCGTGAATACATCCATGTAGGCTCGTGCGCACCCTCCATGGTGCGCAACGGTCGTCGACAGACCCGGTACGCACCCGACTATGCGAATCAACGCACCTCGGAGATCTCCACCCCGTCCAGCCCCTGCGCCAGCGTGCGCGCATCGCCGCCTTGGGCCAGCTTGATCTTGAGGCGCACCTCGTTCTGCGAATCGGCGAAGCGCAGTGCGTCCTCGTAGCTGATATGGCCGCCCTGGTAAAGCTCGAACAGCGCCTGGTCGAAGGTCTTCATGCCCTGCTGGGTCGAATCCTTCATCACTTCCTTCAGCTTGTGGATCTCACCGTCGCGCAGGTAATCCTGCACCAGCGGCGTGCCCAGGAGGATCTCGAGCGCGGCACGGCGGCCCTTGCCATCGACAGTCGGCACCAGCTGCTGGGCGACCACGCCCTTCAGGTTCAGCGACAGGTCCATCAGCAATTGGCTGCGGCGTTCTTCCGGGAAGAAGTTGATGATGCGGTCCATCGCCTGATTGGCGTTGTTGGCGTGCAGGGTGCACAGCACCAGATGGCCGGTTTCGGCGAAGGCGATCGCATGATCCATGCCCTCGCGGGTGCGGATTTCACCGATCATGATGACATCGGGCGCCTGACGCAGGGTGTTCTTCAGCGCGTTCTCCCAGTTGTCGGTATCGACGCCGACTTCACGCTGGGTGATGATGCAGCCCTCGTGGCGATGCACGAACTCGATCGGATCCTCGATGGTGATGATGTGACCCGAGGAGTTCTTGTTGCGATAGCCGACCAGTGCCGCCAGCGACGTCGACTTGCCCGAACCGGTGGCGCCGACGAACAGCACGATGCCACGCTTGGTCATCGCCAGCGTCTTCATCACCGGCGGCAGCATGAGTTCCTCGATGGTCGGGATCTTCATCTCGATCCGGCGCAGCACCATGCCGACCTGGTTGCGCTGGAAGAACGCCGACACGCGGAAGCGGCCGACGCCGGCCAACCCGATCGCGAAGTTGCACTCGTGGGTCTTCTCGAACTCCTCGCGCTGCATCGGGTTCATCACCGACAGCACAAGATCGCGGCTTTCCTGCGGCGTGAGCGGTTCCTGGCCGACTGGCTGCAGTTTGCCGGCGACCTTCATCGCCGGAACCATGCCCGCGGTGATGAAGAGATCGGACGCGCGCTGCTGCGCCATCAGGCGGAGGAAATTGGTCAGGTCGGTCGGAGTGGTAGGCATCGGGGGAGCTCCGTCGGCACGCCGTGCTCATGCACAGCGCTGGGGTGATACTTCAAAGCAGCGGTCAATCGAAAATCTTCTTGTCCTTGGCGTACTCGCGCGCCTGCGCACGCGGCACGATGTTGCGCTTCACCAGGTCCTGCAGGCATTGGTCGAGCGTCTGCATGCCCGCCGCCTGGCCGGTCTGGATCGCCGAATACATCTGCGCGACCTTGTCCTCGCGGATCAGGTTGCGGATGGCCGGCACGCCAACCATGATTTCGTGCGCGGCGACGCGACCACCGCCGACCTTCTTCAACAGCGACTGCGAGATCACCGCGCGCAGCGATTCCGACAGCATCGAACGCACCATCGGCTTCTCGCCGGCCGGGAACACGTCGATCACGCGGTCGATGGTCTTGGCCGCGCTGGAGGTATGCAGGGTCGCGAACACCAAGTGGCCGGTTTCCGCGGCGGTCAGCGCCAGGCGGATGGTTTCGAGGTCGCGCAACTCGCCGACCAGGATGTAGTCGGGATCCTCACGCAACGCGGAGCGCAGGGCCTCGTTGAAGCCGTGGGTATCGCGGTGCACTTCACGCTGGTTGATCAGGCACTTCTGCGACTGGTGCACGAATTCGATCGGATCCTCGACCGAGAGGATATGGCCGTATTCGTTCTTGTTGATGTGGTCGACCATCGCCGCCAGCGTCGTCGACTTGCCGGAACCGGTCGGCCCGGTCACCAGGATCAGGCCCTGCGGCTGTTCGATCAGCTCGCGGAAGATCGGCGGGCAACCAAGCTGCTCCAGGCTCAGAACTTCCGAGGGAATCGTACGAAACACGCCAGCAGCGCCGCGGTTCTGGGTGAAGGCGTTCACACGGAATCGCGCCAGGCCGGGGATCTCGAACGAGAAGTCGGTTTCGAGGAATTCTTCGTAGTCACGGCGCTGCTTGTCCGACATGATGTCGTACATCAGCGCATGCACCTGTTTGTGTTCAAGCGGCGGGATGTTGATGCGGCGGACGTCGCCATCGACGCGGATCATCGGCGGCAGGCCAGCCGACAGATGCAAGTCGGAGGCCTTGTTTTTGACCGAAAACGCCAGCAGCTCGGCAATATCCATTCCTGATCCCCAGTACGAACCCACAGGTAGCGAATCGGGCACCATGACGGGCCCCGGCTTTCCGGCATGCTACCCCGTCTTGACGAAAACTTCACATGTCATCGATCGAACAGCGCCATCACGATCTTCTCGCCGATTTGCAGGCCACCGCGACCCGCTTCGGGCGTCCCTTGCCGCGCCTGCTGGCCGTGAGCAAGCGCCAGCCGGCTGCAGCGATCGCCACCCTGCGCGCCGCTGGCCAACGGGCGTTCGGCGAGAACTATGTACAGGAGGCGATGGCCAAGCAGGCCGAGCTGGCGGGCCTGGAGATCGAGTGGCACCTGATCGGTCATCTCCAGACCAACAAGGCGCGTGAAGCAGCCCGTCACTTCGACTGGGTGCAGTCGGTGGACCGGCGACGACTGGTTG
Source organism: Pseudomonadota bacterium (assembly GCA_018242465.1). Lineage (GTDB taxonomy): Bacteria > Pseudomonadota > Gammaproteobacteria > Xanthomonadales > Xanthomonadaceae > Solilutibacter. The sequence goes on from JAFEBY010000046.1 coordinate 30,295, forward strand.
ATGCCCTTGCCCGTGAACGTTCGGCCGAACTGCTCCCCCTGAACCTGCTGGTCCAAGTCAACGTGGATGACGAGAACAGCAAGTCGGGCTGCCGCATCGACGAAGCCGGCGACCTCTGCAACGCCATCTCCAGTCATCCCAACCTGGCACTGCGTGGACTGATGGCGATCCCTGCCCCGCACCCCGATCATGCGTTGCGCCGCGCGGCGTTCCGACGCATGCGCGTACTGTTCGACCAATTGAAAGTGGCGCATCCCGCCATGGATACCCTGTCGCTGGGCATGAGTGAAGACGCCGACCTGGCGATCGAGGAAGGATCGACCATGGTGCGCATCGGTACCGCGCTGTTCGGCCAGCGCGAACAAGGACCTGCCGCCGCACCACGTTCACCATAAATCGTTCACACTCTGGATCCAGGGTCATCCGGGGAGCGTTTCATGTCCAACTCGTCTCCAATCCATTCCGCCGTTGCCTTCATCGGTGGCGGCAACATGGCACGCAGCCTGATCGGCGGACTGATCGCCCATGGCAGCGATCCCGCTTGCATCCACGTTGCCGAACCGGTGGCGGAATTGCGCGATGCCCTGCACGGCGACTTCGGCATCCATGTCCATGACAGCGCCGAAGCGGCGGTGGCCGATGCAGTCACCTGGGTGCTGGCAACCAAACCGCAGGTGATGCGCGAGGTCTGCGCCAGCCTCGCCACGGCGGCTGCAAAGCAACATCCGCTGGTGGTCTCGATCGCCGCCGGCATCACCAGCGCACAACTCGCACGCTGGTTCGACACACGTCTGCCGATCGTGCGCACCATGCCCAACACGCCGGCATTGCTGCGCGCCGGTATCACCGGGCTGTACGCCAACGCCGAAGTTTCGAAGGAACAGCGCGCGCAAGCCGATGCCCTGATGCACGCCGCCGGCCCGACGATCTGGCTGGAAGACGAGTCACTGATGGATGCGGTCACCGCCGTGTCCGGCAGCGGCCCGGCGTATCTGTTCCTGCTCGCCGAAGCGATGCAGTCGGCGGCTGAGGCCGAAGGTCTCACCCCCGGACAGGCGCGTGTGCTGGTCGCGCAGACGATGTTCGGCGCGGCGCGGATGCTCAACGAAAGCCGCGAGACCGCGACCGAACTGCGCCGTCGGGTGACATCGCCCAAGGGCACCACCGAAGCCGCGATCAATACGTTCGAGGCAGGCGGCTTCCGCCCGCTGGTAAAGGACGCCATCCACGCCGCTCGCATCCGCGGCGCCGAACTGTCTGCCGCCAACGACTGAGGAATCCACATGAGTACACGCCATCTTCTTGTTGCCGCGACGCTGGTGCTGGCGTCATGCAGCAACGGCACGCCCCCGCACGAGGCGCAAGCGTCCGCGACGACGACGGCCGCCGCGAATGCATCGGCCGAGGCGACGGTCGACGGCGTGGTGGTGCATGCATCGACGATCGCGAGCAGCGACCTCAACGACATCAGCGCGCGCCGCTACGGCATCTCGCGCGAAGGCAATGCGCTGTTCCTTCTGGTGACGGTACGCGATGAGCACGGCAATGCCGCGCCTGCCGACGCGGTGCAATTGACCGCGCAATCATCGGTATTGCCGGACGCGCTGGCACCGCTGCGGTTGCTGCCGATCACCACTGACGGAATGACGGACTACATCGCGACGGTCGCGGCCAAGCCGCCGGCCAGCGTGCAGTTCAAGATCGATGTCCGCAAGGGTGGCGCCAACGCAACGATGGCGTTCACGCGGGATCTGCTGCCGCGCTGATCGCAACAGCATCGCACGCACTGGTGCGTGGGTGACCAGCTCCAGTGCGCGGGACGCCGTGAATCCGTCCATGGAGGCTCATGCGCCGCCGCTTCGCGGACCGGCCATTCGCTTGCGCTCATGGCGTTCGGCTGCGCGCGAACCAATGGTTCGCAAGCGCTTGCCTCACC
>JAFEBY010000047.1 GCA_018242465.1 Pseudomonadota bacterium
GCCGCGATCGCCGGAGTCTTCGCGGTGGTCCGCATCGCGCTCGGGAACTGAACTGATGGCCGCTTACAAGATCCACGAACACAAATTCGACATGGTGGTGGTCGGCGCCGGTGGCGCGGGCCTGCGCGCCACCTTCGGTCTCGCCCAGCAGGGCTTGAAGACCGCCTGCATCACCAAGGTGTTCCCGACGCGTTCGCACACGGTCGCGGCACAGGGTGGCGTGGCCGCCGCGCTCGCCAACATGGGCGAAGACGACTGGCGCTACCACTTCTTCGATACGGTGAAGGGCAGCGACTGGCTGGGTGACCAGGACGCCATCGAATACATGTGCAAGGAAGCGATTCCGGCCATCATCGAGCTCGAGCATTACGGCGTGCCGTTCTCGCGCACCGAGGAAGGCAAAATCTACCAGCGTCCGTTCGGCGGCATGACCACGCGCTTCGGCGAAGGTCCGCCCGCGCAGCGCACCTGCGCCGCCGCCGACCGCACCGGCCACGCCATCCTGCACACGCTGTACCAGCAATCGCTGGCGCACGATGCCGAATTCTTCATCGAATTCTTCGCGATCGACCTGATCATGGACGCCGACGGCGCCTGCCGCGGCGTGCTGGCGCTGGAGCTGGCGACCGGCGAACTCCACCTGTTCCGTTCGCACGGCGTGGTGCTGGCGACCGGCGGCTATGGCCGCGCCTACTTCTCCGCAACCTCGGCCCATACCTGCACCGGCGATGGCGGTGGCATGGCGCTACGTGCCGGCCTGGCGATGCAGGACATGGAATTCGTGCAGTTCCACCCGACCGGCGTGTACGGCGCGGGCGTGCTGATCACCGAAGGCGTGCGCGGCGAAGGCGGCATCCTCCGCAACAGCAATGGCGAGCGTTTCATGGAACGCTATGCGCCGAGCGTGAAGGATCTCGCGCCGCGCGACATGGTGTCGCGTTCGATGACGATGGAAATTCGCGAAGGCCGCGGCGTCGGCGAGCACAAGGACCACATCCTGCTCGACCTGACCCACCTCGGTCCGGAAGTGATCCACGAGAAGCTGCCGGGCATCGCCGAGAGTGCGCGCATCTTCGCCGGCGTCGATGTCACCAAGGAACCGATCCCGGTGCTGCCGACCGTCCACTACAACATGGGCGGCATCCCGACCAACTACCACGGTGAAGTGGTGCAGTTGCGCAATGGCGATCCCGATGCGGTGGTGCCGGGCTTGTTCGCGATCGGCGAAGCGGCCTGCGTCTCGGTGCATGGCGCCAACCGCCTCGGGTCGAACTCGCTGCTCGACCTGGTGGTGTTCGGTCGTGCGGTCGCGCATCGCGCTGCCGCGCTGATCAAGCCGAACTCGACGCACGGCAAGCTCGCCGACGATGCCATCGACCCGGCGCTGTCGCACCTCGACAAGATCCGCAACGCCAATGGTTCAACCTCGACCGCAGTGATCCGCGATCGCATGCAGCGCACCATGCAGGCCGACGCCGCGGTGTTCCGCACCGGCGAGACGCTGGCGGATGGCGTCAAGAAGATCCGCGAAATCCATGCATCCTTCGCCGACGTCAAGGTCAGCGACAAGTCGCTGGTGTGGAATTCCGACCTGATCGAGACGCTGGAACTGGAGAACCTGCTCGACCAGGCGCTGGTGACGATCGTATCGGCCGAGAATCGCACCGAATCGCGTGGTGCCCACGCCCGCGAGGACTTCCCCAAGCGCGACGACGCCAACTGGATGAAGCACACGCTGACTTCGGTCGACCGCAACGGCAACACTTCGATCGACTATCGTCCGGTGCACATGCACACGTTGACCGACGACGTCGCCGTGATTCCGCCGAAAGAACGCAAGTACTGAGGGAGCGCAACCATGGCTGAATTCACTCTCCCGAAGAACTCCCGCGTGCAGCCGGGCAAGAACTTCCCGGCGCCCGCCGGCGCCAAGCGCGTGCGGACCTTCAAGGTCTATCGCTGGAACCCGGACGACGGCAAGAATCCGCAGACCGATACCTACGAGGTCGATCTCGACAAGTGCGGACCGATGGTCCTGGACGCGTTGATCAAGATCAAGAACGAGATCGACCCGACGCTGACCTTCCGCCGATCCTGTCGCGAAGGCATTTGCGGTTCCTGCGCCATGAACATCGACGGCACCAACACGCTGGCGTGCACGCGCGCCATCGACGACTGCAGTGGCAAGGAAGTACCGATCTATCCGCTGCCGCACATGGAAGTGGTCAAAGACCTGGTGCCGGACCTGACGCACTTCTATGCCCAGTACGCCTCGATCAAGCCGTGGTTGCGCACGCAGAGCCCGGCACCGTCGCGCGAGCGCCTGCAGTCGAAGGACGACCGCAAGAAGCTCGATGGCCTCTACGAGTGCATCCTCTGCGCCTGCTGCTCGACCTCGTGCCCGAGCTACTGGTGGAACGGTGAGCGCTACCTCGGCCCGGCGATCCTGCTGCAGGCCTATCGCTGGATCATCGATTCGCGCGACGAGGACACCGGTGCGCGCCTGGACGATCTGGAAGATCCGTTCAAGCTCTATCGCTGCCACACGATCATGAACTGCGCACGCACGTGTCCAAAGGGATTGAACCCGGCCAAGGCGATCGCGGAGATCAAGAAGCTGATGTTGGCGCGAAGGGTGTAAACACACTTGGATGCTTGTACTGAAAAGCCCGGCGATGCCGGGCTTTTCTACTTCACCCTTTGCTTGTCCAGCTTCCGCGCCAGGGTCCTTCGATGCATGCCCAGCCTCCTCGCGGTTTCCGAAATATTGAAACCGGTCTCGGCCAGCGTCTCGTGGATGCGCTCCCATTCCAGGGTCTTGATCGAGGTCTTGCGCTCGGTGAGTTCGACGTCGGTATCGCCTTCCTCTCGATTGAAAGCAGCTTCGATGTCGTCGCTGTTCGACGGCTTGGCGAGATAGTGGAGCGCGCCGAGCTTGATCGCCTCGACCGCAGTGGCGATGCTGGCGTAGCCGGTCAGTACGACGATGCGCAGATCGGGATCGTGTTCGTGCAGCACCTTGACGCAGGCGAGGCCTGATTCGCCGCCGGCGAGTTTGAGATCTACCACTGCGTGCGTGGGTGAATATTCGCCAAGCAATGCCAGCAGGGTGTCGAAGTCGTCGATGTGGCGCACGGCGTAGCCGCGACGTTCGAACGAGCGCGCCAGCGTGCGTGCGAAGGCGGCATCGTCTTCGATGATCAGCAGTCGGCGATCGGATTCAGCCACCATTGTCGGCGTCCCCGTTGTCGTTCTCGAGCATCAATGTCGACAACGGCAGTCTTACGGTGACGACGGCACCGCGCGTCGAGTTGCGCGCGGTGAGCGTACCGCCAAGGCTGCGCGCGACGTTCACCGACAGGAACAGGCCAAGTCCGTGTCCGGGTTCGTTTTTGCTGGATTGGTAGGGTTTGCCGAGTTGCGCCAGCATGGTTGCGGTGAATCCGGGGCCATCGTCGGCGACATCGACGATGACATCGCCATCCGCCAGCGCGACCGTCATGGCGACGTATTGTGGTGATGCTTCCAGTGCATTGTCGAGCACGTTGGCGATCATCTGCATCAGCCCCGGATCGGAGACGATGCGTGGATTGTCCGCGCATTGGTTGCGGTAGTCGAATCGTTGCGTCGGGCGCGTGGTGCGCCATTCATCGGCGAGATCGTCGAAGAAGTCGCGCAGCCGCACCTGTTCCGGCGCCTCGCCGCGGGGATCGCCGGCGGATTGCAGGATGCCGCTGACGATGGCCTTGCAGCGCAGGACCTGTGCCTGCATCTCGACCACGTCCTGCAGCAGTTCGGGGTCGGAAGTAAAGTTCGGCAGATGCTTCCAGTCGCCGAGGATCACCGACAGCGTCGACAGCGGCGTGCCCAGTTCGTGGGCGGCGCCTGAGGCGAGCAAGGCCATGCGCACGATGTGTTCTTCCTCCGCCGCGCGCTGGCGCATTGCCGCGAGACGGGCGTCGCGTTCGCGCAGGATGCGGCCGATGCGGGTGATGAACACCACCAGCAAGGTCGCGACCACCGCGAAGCAGACCAGCAGGCCCTGCACGTAGAGCGAGACGAGGCCTTGCGACAGGTCGGCGGGCAGGGTGACCGGCCCCGGGTAGAGCGCCAGCCACAGCACGCAGAGCGTGGTTGCCGCGGCGATGATCCAGCTGGCGACGGTGCGCAACAGGATCGCGCCGAGCACGACGTGCAGCAGGAACAGGAGGACGAAGGGGTTGGTCAGGCCACCGCTGAAGTGCAATTGCGCGGTCAGTGTCGCGACATCGATCAGCAAGGCGAACAGCAGCGCCCGGTTGGTGACGCGCCGATGATCGTTCACGACGATCTGGCTGACGAGGTTGTAGGCCACCAGCATCGCCAGCACCAGCAGCATTGGCTGCAGGGGCAGGAGGATCGCAAGGGCGAAGTGGACATAGGCGATCGCCAGCACCTGGCCGATCACCGCAATCCAGCGCAATTGGATCAGCTGCTGCAGGTTGCGTACACCTGCGCTCTCGCGCGATGGCGAAGGATCAGTGTTGGGGGCGAGGGCGACCGACATTGGCGGAAGTGTAAACGCGCCAGCCGGCAACCAGGCTCAATGCGGCGAGGACGAACCAGGTCAAGGCGTATTGCAGGTGCTGGTCGCGGAAGCGCACGATGGTCATGCCGCGCGCGGGCCACTCCGGAGCGGAAGCGTCGCGTTCGGCATCGATGAACCACGGCGCCACTTCGCCGATGCCACGTGCCTGCGCGATCGCGGCGACATCGCGCGAATACCAACGGTTGTGTGCGACATCATTGCTGCGCAGGAAGGCGCCGCGGGGCTCGCTCATCCGCAGCAATCCGACCACGCGAACGTGGTCGACAGGCGGAGCGACCTCGCCCTTCCAGTCATTCGGGACGAAGCCGCGATTGACGAGGATGGTATCGCCATTGTTTTCGCGCAGCGGCGTGAGCAGCCACCATCCGGGGCCACGCTCGGTGACGGCCTGGACGCGGGTGTCGTGACCTTGCAAATAGTCTCCGGTGACCACCACGCGGCGGTATTCGTCGCGCGTAGCGGAGGCCTGCGGCCATTGGTTGCGCGCGGGCGGTGCAACGGGTTCGGCGTGGACGCGGGCGTCCACCCGCGCAATCAGGGCGTGCTTCCAGTGCAGGCGCTGGACCTGCCAGGCGCCGAGTGCGGTGAATCCGCAGAACGCCAGGGCCAATGCGACGAGGAAGAGGAGTCTTCGCATTGGAACCCGATCGTCACGGCATGTTGCGCATGTCGTGAGCAGACATGGTGGGCATCATGTTCGCGTTCATGTGGTGCATCACCCAAATCGAACCGGCGAGCGTGATGACCACCAGCACCAGGGTGAAGATCAGCGCCAGCATGTTCCAGCCGCCTTCCGACTTGGTGTTCATGTGCAGGAAGTAGACCATGTGCACCAGGATCTGCACTGCGGCGAACGCCAGGACAACCGCGGCTGCAGTGCCGGGATTGGCGATGACCTTGCCCATGATCAACCAGAACGGGATCGCGGTCAGGATCACCGACAAGATGAAACCGGTGACATAGCCGCGCACGGTGGCGTGGGCGTGGCCGCCTTCCGTGCTGGCTTCGTGATGGTTGGCCGCATGTTCGATGTGGGAGGTATCGCTCATGGCAGCACGCCCATCAGGTAGACGAAGGTGAAAACGCCGATCCAGACGACGTCGAGGAAGTGCCAGAACATGGACAGGCAGAACAGGCGACGCTGGTTGGCTGCCGTGAGGCCCTTCTTCGCGACCTGCGTCATCAAGGTCACCAGCCAGACGATGCCGAAGGTGACGTGCAGGCCGTGGGTGCCGACCAGTGCGAAGAACGACGACAGGAAGCCGCTGCGCTGCGGGCCGAAGCCTTCGTGGATGAGATGACTGAATTCGTAGAGCTCGATGCCGAGGAAGCCGGCGCCGAAGAGGCCGGTGATCGCCAGCCAGGCCAGCACCGCGCCCTGCTTGCGATTCTGCATCGAGATCATCGCAAAGCCATAGGTGATCGACGACAGCAGCAGCAACGCAGTATTGGCCGCGACCAGCGGCAGTTCGAACAGTTCGGCGCCGCCGGGGCCGCCGGCGTAGTTGCGGCCGAGCACGCCGTAGGTGGCGAACAGGCAGGCGAAGATCAGGCAGTCGCTCATCAGGTAGAGCCAGAACCCGAGCAGGGTGCCGTTCTCCGGATGGTGGCGGGCCTCGATGTCGAGGAACACCGGGCTGCCGTCGGGGTGGGTGGTGGGAATACTGGCAATTGCGTCAGACATGGGCGTTCAAGAGCTCCGTGCGCGCGGTTTCGGTGCGGACCACTTCATCGGCAGGGATGTGGTAGTCGCGGTCGTAATTGAAGGTGTGGGCGATCGCGCAGACCAGCAGCGCGGCGAACGCAACGATCGCCAGCCACCAGATGTGCCAGATCATCGCGAAGCCGATCACCGTGCTCAATCCGGCCAGGACGATGCCTGCAGCGGTATTTTTGGGCATGTGGATGGCGGTGAAGCCGGAGGACGGACGCGTGAAGCCGCGTTGCTTCATGTCCCACCAGGCGTCGTTGTCGTGCACGACTGGAGTGAAGGCGAAGTTGTAGTCCGGCGGTGGCGACGAGGTCGACCACTCCAGCGAACGCGCGTCCCAGGGGTCGCCGCTGGTGTCGCGCAGGGTGGCGCGGCGACGGAAGCTGACGAAGATGTCGATCAGGAAGCAGGCGATGCCGCAGGCAATCAACAGCGCGCCGAAGGCGGCGATCACGAACCAGATCTGCAGCGAGGGATCGTCGAAGTGGCTGAGGCGGCGAGTCACGCCCATCAGGCCGAGGACGTAGAGCGGGGTGAAGGCGAACCAGTAGCCGCTGAACCAGAACCAGAACGACAGCCTGCCCCAGAACGGATCGAGCTTGAAGCCGAACGCCTTGGGGAACCAGAAGGTCATGCCCGCGAACAGGCCGAACACCACGCCGCCGATGATCACGTTGTGGAAATGGGCGATCAGGAACAGGCTGTTGTGCAGCACGAAGTCCGCCGGCGGGACGGCGAGCAGCACGCCGGTCATGCCGCCGACCACGAAGGTGATCATGAAGCCGAGCGTCCACAGCATCGGCACTTCCAGGCGGATGCGCCCGCGATACATGGTGAACAGCCAGTTGAAGATCTTCGCGCC
>JAFEBY010000048.1 GCA_018242465.1 Pseudomonadota bacterium
CGTGCATCCCGTTGAACGAATCGCCGGCCTCGCGCCGTATGCATGACTGAATCCGAACAGCCGATCGCCGTCGAGGCGCCCGCCATTCCCGAACACCCCGGTGCCCCGCGGCAGCAGGAAATGCCGCTGGCGACCGTGCTCGGCCAGCCCGTGCTGCAGATCCCACAGGATCTCTACATCCCGCCGGACGCACTCGAGATCATCCTCGAAGCGTTCGAAGGTCCGCTCGACCTGCTGCTTTACCTGATCCGCCGCCAGAACCTCGACATCCTCGACATCCCGGTGGCCGAGATCACCCGCCAATACGTCGACTACATCCAGGCCATGCACGAGATGCGCTTCGAGCTCGCCGCCGAATATCTGGTGATGGCCGCGATCCTGGCCGAGATCAAGTCGCGGATGCTGCTGCCGCGCCCGGCCAGCGACGAAAGCCTGGAAGACGACCCGCGCGCTGACCTCGTCCGCCGCCTGCAGGAATACGAACGTTACAAACAGGCCGCCGAAGATCTCGATACCCTGCCGCGCCAGGATCGTGATACCAGCACCGCCTCGGCGCACGTGCCGGACCGTGCCGAGGTGCGCTTGCCGCCGCCGGTGGAACTGAAGGAGATGCTGCTCGCCCTGCACGACGTGCTAAAGCGCGCCGATCTCTACACCCACCATGCCATCAAGCGCGATGCCCTGAGCGTGCGCCAGCGCATGGGTGAGCTGCTCGAGCGCCTGCACGATGGCGCCTTCCACCGCTTCGAGTCGCTGTTCACGCCGGAGGAAGGCCGCCTCGGCATCGTCGTGACCTTCCTCGGCATGCTGACGCTGGCCAAGGAACAGCTGATCGAGATCGTGCAGGAAGCGCCGCTGCAACCGATCTACATCAAGTCGCTGGCGACCGCTGACGCCCCGGCGGAAGTGCCGGAAAGCGAATTCGACAGCACGACCGAAGATTGAACCCGACGTTCCGGCCCGCCCGGAGCCGAAAGACCCAAGGGCCTGCTAACGCTATCGGGACACGCCATGCCGAGCCAAGACACATGCTGTGCAAGGAAGAATGAGTGAATTCATGTCAATAAATGATCGAATGATGACGCCGCACAGCGTGCGTATTGGCTCGGCCCTTCGGGTTGCCGTGTCCGGTCACCATACGGCCGCGCGCAGCTTGAACAGGCGGCCAGCCTGTCGCTGCGCCACGCGCGGCCACCTGACAACCGGACACGACAACATGGCGTGTCCCGATAGCGTTAACAGGCCCTAGACATGGACCAGACCCTGATCACCCGTATCGTCGAAGCCGCCCTGCTCGCGGCCCCGCAACCGCTCACGCTGGTACAGCTCAACGGGCTGTTCCCGCTCGACGAACCCGCCCCCGACGGCAGCGTGCAAGCCGCACTGGAAACCTTGCAGGCCGGATGCGAATCGCGCGGCGTGGAATTGGTGGAAGTCGCCAGTGGCTGGCGCTACCAGGTCAAGGCCGATGTCCATGCATGGGTGGCACGCCTGTGGACCGAACGCCAGACCAAGTACACCCGTGCCACCCTGGAAACGCTGGCGCTGATCGCCTATCGCCAGCCGATTACCCGCGGCGAGATCGAACAGATCCGCGGCGTCGCCACCAACAGCAACATCATCAAGGCGCTGGAAGAACGCGAGTGGATCCGCTCGGTCGGCCATCGCGATGTCCCCGGCCGCCCGGAACTGCTCGGCACGACCAAGGGCTTCCTCGATTATTTCGGATTGAAGCGCCTCGACGAACTGCCGCCGCTGTCCGAACTCAAGGACTTCGGCGAACTCGAACCGCAGCTGCCGTTCGATCCCCAGTCCGCACCGGTCGCGGCAAGCGTTTCCCTCGACGATGAAGCCCCATCCGACGACAGCGAAGGCGAAGACGCGCACGACCCCGGCGATCACGACGAAGCCGAAGCCTCATCCACCCCAGAAACAGAACACGTCGAACACGACGAAGAACCCGCCCTCGCCGATGACGGCGACAGCACCGGAGCCCACCATGAGCAACAATGAAAAACGCACCCCTCTCTCGCTGAAGCAACGCGAAGCCACCACCGCACCGAAGCTGGAAGAACGCCTGCAGAAAGTGCTGGCGCAGGCCGGGCTGGGATCGCGCCGCGCGCTGGAACAGCGCATCGCCGCAGGCGCGGTGAAGATCAACGGCGAACCCGCCACCGTCGGCATGAGCGTGGGCGGCGGCGACAAGATCGAACTCGATGGCAAGACCTTCGTCGCGACCGCGCTGACCGAACCGGCACGCGTGCTGATGTACAACAAGCCGGAAGGCGAAGTCACCACGCGCGAGGATCCCGAAGGTCGCCCGACCATCTTCGATGCGCTGCCGACGCTGAAGGGCGCGCGCTGGATCGCGATCGGCCGCCTCGACATCAACACCACCGGTCTGCTGCTGCTCACCACCGACGGCGAACTGGCCAACGGAATGATGCATCCCTCGCACGAAGTGGAACGCGAATACGTGTGCCGCGTGCGCCCGCCGGAAGGCGAGGACGACGTGAGCGACAAACTCATCGATCGCCTGCGTCGCGGCGTCGCACTGGAAGACGGCCCGGCCAAGTTCGATGACATCGAGCGCGTCGGCGGTTCCGATTCGCACGACTGGTTCAAGGTGCTGCTGAAGGAAGGCCGCAACCGCGAAGTGCGCCGCCTGTGGGAATCGCAGGGCTGCCAGGTGTCGCGCCTGAAGCGCATCCGCTACGGCAACGTCACCCTGCCCCAGCCGCTGCTGCGTGGCCAGTCGCAGGAACTCTCTGATGCGCAGGTGGAAGCGCTGCGCAAGTCGCTGGGCCTGGAAGACGGCCCGCCGTCGGCGCTGACGCTGCAGCCGGTGATCGGCCAGCGCAAGGCCAGCAAGAAATCGGCGATGCATTTCAACGAACGTCGTTCTCAGGGTGGTTACGTCAACGGCCATGCTGCCGCCGACGAAGGCCGCGAACTGCGCCGTTTCGATCATGCCCGCGAAGACCATCGTGGTCGCGGTGCGCCGCGCAAGTCCGGCGGACTCACGGTGACCGGTGACGCCGCCGCCAACCAGGCCAACAAGCGCTTCAAGATCAAGGGCCAGGAACGCCAGCCGGGACAGCGCATGCGTCCGGGCGAAACGCGCGGGGGCGACAATCCCGCCGCGATGAAGACCTGGTACGTGCCGGATGGTGTCGAGACCGGGCCGACCGGCCATCGCAATGCCGACGAGCGTCGCCCGAAGAAGCCATACGGTCAGAAACCCTCAGGGCCGAAGCCTTACGGCCAGAAGTCCCGCGGACCGGGCGGCGGCCAGGGCCAGTCGCGCGGCCCCAGGCAGGATGGTGGCTTCAACAGCAATCCGTACGGCGCCTCGTCGGGCCAAGGCAAGCCGCGCCATCCCTACGGACATCCCGGCAATGCGCCGAGTTTCCCCTCGGACCACGCGACCCCGAGCTTCGATCACGGTCACGGCAACGCCTACGACCGTCCGCGCGGTCCGCGTCCCGGTGGCGGTAATCGCCCCGGTGGCCCGCGCCCGCAAGGTGCACGCCCAGGCGGCAATCATCGCGGCCCGAGGCCCGGCGGCGGTGGGCGCCCGGGTGGCGGCGGCAATCGCGGAAACGATCGGTGAGAATGAGGAGCGCCTTCTCCTCAGTGGACAGAGGGTAGCCGAGTTCAGTCGAGGCTGAAGCGGTCCCCGTCACGCAATGCCGGGAATTTTGCTCGCCAATCGGCGAGATCGGCGGCCAACAGCGTGGTGGTCGTGGTCAGTTCAGCGGCTGCACATTCGCTGAGGGGATGGCCGAGGAAGTCGAGGACGGCGCTGTCGCCGGCGTAATGCAGGCCGTTGCCATCGGTTCCACAGCGATTGACGCCGGCAACGAAGCAGACATTCTCGATCGCGCGGGCGCGCAGCAGCGTCTTCCACGCATAGGCCCGCGGCGAAGGCCAGTTGGCGACATAGACCAGCAGGTCGTATTCCGGCTCGCCATCCTGGCCCAGGCGATTGCGCGAGAACACCGGGAAACGCAGGTCGTAGCAGACCAGCGGACAGATCTTCCAGCCGCGCCACTCCACGATCAATCGATCGTGGCCCGCGGCATAGCGTTCGTGTTCGCCGGCATAGGTGAACAGGTGGCGCTTGTCGTAATGCTCGATGCTGCCGTCGGGGCGCACGAACAGCATGCGGTTGAACACCCCATCGGGCGTACGCAGTTGCACGCTGCCGCAGATTGCCGCGTCGAGTTTTGCAGCCTGTTCGCGCAACCATGCGACGGTCGGGCCATCCATGGTTTCGGCATTGCCGATGGCGTCGTTGGAGAAGCCGCTGGTGAAGGTTTCTGGCAGCACGATCAGGTCGGTGTTGCCATGCATCGGCGTCATCAGGCCCGCGTAATACGCGCGGTTGCCGGCCGGATCGTGCCAGCGGGTATCGCCCTGGATCAGGGACACGCGCAGGTCGCGCTTGGTCATCACCAACTCCATCCTCCGTCTTTCCCGGAGTTTACCGATCCCGAGTGACAGTCGGCATCAACCCTTGATCGGGTCGGGCACGAACCTCAGCACCTTGCCATTGATGCAGTAACGCTTGCCAGTCGGCGGCGGACCATCATCGAAGACGTGGCCGAGATGGATGCCGGAACTCGCGCTGCGGACTTCGGTGCGATGCATGCCATGGCTGTCGTCCTGTACGAACACCAGCGCACCCGGTTGCGGATCGAAGAAACTCGGCCAGCCGCAGCCACTGTCGAACTTGGCGTCGCTGCGGAACAGCGCCACGCCGCTCACCGGATCGACATAGGTTCCGGCGCGGTGTTCTTCCAGATAGGGTCCCGTGCCTGGTGCTTCGGTCCCGCGATCGAAGGCGATCTGTTGCTGCTCAGGCGTCAGCAGGTTGAAGCCCAGCCATTGCCAGAATTTTTGTGACTCGCCGGTGTAGCCGGTGTAACGCGAGACTTCCTTGCCGTCCTTGAACAGGACGATGGTCGGCGTCGCGAACAAGCGCTTGGCAAGCATCCAACCCTTGGGCGCCTGTTGCGACTTCGTCTGCACGTAAGGCACATCCGACTTCCAGGTCTTCAGCACTTCGGCGTCGAAGCGTGCGCAGAACGGGCAATCCTCGGCCTCGTAGACCACCAACTGGCGGGCACGATCCAGCTTGGCGCCATCAAGTTGCGGGGACTGGCTGTCGGTCGTCGCAAGTCCGTACTTCACCCCGGTACCGCCGTGGCCGCAATAGCCATCAGGATTCTTGGCCAGGTAGTCCTGGTGGCTTTCCTCGGCGCGGTTGTAATTGCGCAGCGGCAGGATCTCGGTGGTGATGCTGCCGTAGCCCTCGCGCGTCAGGTCCTTCTGGTAGATGTCCCGGGTCTGTTCGGCCAGGATCTTCTGCCCGGGCGTCGTGTAATAGATCGCACTGCGATAGTTGCTACCGATGTCGTTGCCCTGCCCGCCTACTTGCGTCGGATCATGGTTTTCCCAGAACGCCGCCAGCAAGGTCGCGAGATCGAGCTTCTTGGGGTCGTAGCGCACGCGGACGACTTCGGCGTGGTTCTTGGCATGGCTGGTGCCGTTGCGGATGTCCTGCTCGGTGCGCAGCACGTCTTCGTAGTTCACCTTGGGTGCATCGCCGCCGGCATACCCCACTTCGACTTCGGCAACGCCGGGGACGGCCGACAAACGCTTTTCCGCGCCCCAGAAGCAGCCCATGCCGAAATAGATGTCCTGCAGGTTCGCAGTCGTCACCGGCTTCGCACCCGCCACCAATGCCGGCTTGGCCTGTACGGATCGCCAGCCGCAGATCGCCAACGCCCCGGTCACGGCCAGTGCGAACAGCATTGCGGTCACCTGCGCGATTTTCATGGCCAACTCCTATGTGTGCGGCTACAACTTGGACAGCCGTTCGATGGCTTGGTTCAGAGTTGTATCGCCTTTTGCGAAGCAAAGCCGCAACAAACGCTGCTCCGCGGACGGTTGGGCATAAAACGGGGACAGTGGGATACCCGTGACCCCGTGTTCGATGGTCAGCCAGCGACTGAATTCGAGGTCATCGAGATCGCTGACGGCGGAATAATCGACCAGTTGGAAATAGCCCCCCGGCACCGGCAACGGCTTCAGTTTCGTGCCCTCCAGTTGTGCCCGGAAGCGGTCGCGCTTGGCCTGGTAGAACGCGCCGAGCTGGCGGTAGTGATCGGGATCGGTGGCGATCATTTCCGCGAAAGCGAACTGCGCCGGGGTGAAGGTGCAAAAAGTGTTGTATTGGTGGACCTTGCGGAACTCCACGCTCAATGCCGGCGGCGCGATGCAGTAGCCGACCTTCCAGCCGGTGCAGTGATAGGTCTTGCCGAAGCTGGAAATCACGAAGGCACGATCGCGCAGTTCCGGATACAGCAATGCCGATTCGTGGCGCGCGCCGTCGAAGACGATGTGCTCGTACACCTCGTCCGACAACAGGAAGATGCCGGTATCGCGCAGCAGGTCAATGACCGCCTGCATGTCGGCGGCGCTGAACATCGCGCCCGATGGGTTGTGCGGACTGTTGATCATCAACATGCGCGTCTTCGGCGTGATCGCCGCGCGCACCTTGTCCCAGTCCGGCGCGAACGTCACCGGATCGAGCGCGACGTGGACCGCGCGGGCACCGGCGAGATCGATCGCCGGTTCGTAGCAGTCATAGCAAGGATCGAGGACGATCACTTCCTCGCCCGCTCGCACCACTGCGTGGATGGCGTCGAAGATGGCTTCGCTCGCGCCGCTGGTCACGGTGATTTCGGCATCGACGTCGGGACGCCAGCCATGACAATCCGCGGTCTTGTCAGCGATCGCCTGCCGCAGGGCCGGAACGCCGGTCATCATCGCGTACTGGTTGTGGCCATCACGCATCGCGCGATCAAGCGCTTGAATCAGGCGATCCGGCACCGGGAAATCGGGGAATCCCTGACCGAGGTTGACCGCGCCGTGGCGGGCGGCCAACTGCGACATGACGGCAAAAATGGTGGTGCCCACCTTGGGCAATTTGGTGACGGGCTGCATGGGCGCGGAATTCGACTTTCGGACAATATGAAAAGTGTACGCAGCTGCTATGGTGAATGGGTGACCGCATCAACGCGACCCGGCACGGCAGATGGCCTTGCCGAAGCCTATCGGCTGGCAGCCTATTTCGTCGACCTCGACGGCGAGGCCATCGAGATCGCGGTTGGCCATCCGGCCGTCCAGCTCGAAGCACAACTCGCACACGCCGATACTTTCGCCTACATCACCGCCTGCAATCCGGCCTCGGAATTGCAGCCGGAGACCTATAACCAGCGCGCAGACCGCGAATTGCGCGCAGCGATCGACGCGCACGGCTACCTGCGCTGGCCGATGAATTCGTCCTCGCCCGATGGCCAGTGGTGGGAAGCCGGTTGGCTGGTCGGAGACGTGCCGGCAGCGCTGCTCGACGAATGGGCACTGCGCTTCCGCCAGCGCGGCATCCTGCTGTGGCGTCGCGGCGAACCGGTGCGACTGCGCATGTACGGCCCAGCGGAGTCCCCGCACCCGCAGATCGACTGGATAGAATGACTGCGGGCCGGCAGTCGGCCTGCCACTGCCTTCTTCGTGCCCATTCAATCGTCCGAACCCGCGTTGCTGTCCGTCCACGGACTGGGATTTTCCCGCAACGATGAAACGATCTTCTCCGGCCTCGACTTCACCGTCGAGCGCGGCGAGGCGTTGCTCGTGCAGGGCGGCAATGGCGTTGGCAAGACCACGCTGCTGCGCGTGCTGGCCGGCTTGCTACCGGCCGACAGCGGCGAGTTGCGGATGGATGGTGGCGATCTCGATCACGCCCGCCGTGCCGCCGCCTTCGCCTATCTCGGCCATCTGGCCGGACACAAGGGCGACCTGACCGCTGCGGAAAATCTCGACGTCTCCTGCGGCCTGCTCGGGCGCCGCCCGGATCGCCGCATCGAAGCGGCCCTCGATCATGTCGGACTCGCCGGTTACGACGATCAACTGGCTCGGCATCTTTCCGCCGGGCAGAAGAAGCGCCTGTCGCTGGCCCGGTTGTGGTTGTCGCCGGCACCGCTGTGGCTACTCGACGAACCCTACGCCAACCTCGATCTCGACGGCATTGAACTGGTCAACCGGCTGATCCGCGCCCATCTCGACGATGGTGGCGCTGCGCTGGTCACCACCCATGGGGCCTATGCTGCGCCGCCGGTGCGCACGCGCCAATTGCTGATGGAGCGTGTGTCGTGATCGTCGCGGCATCATTCCAGGCCATCCGCGCCATGCTGTTGCGCGACCTGCGCCTGATCTGGCGCAAGCGTGGAGATGCACTGCAGCCGGTGTTGTTCGCGCTGCTGGTCGTGGTGCTGTTCGCGCTCGGCATCGATACCCATTCCGGCGTGATGGCGCAGGCCGCGCCTGCAGTGATCTGGCTCGCCGCATTGCTTTCCGGCCTGCTCGCCCTCGATGCGCTGTTCCGTGGCGACGCCGAGGACGGATCGTTGGAGCAATGGCTGCTGTCACCGCAACCGCTGGCGGTGCTGGTTGTGGTGCGCGTGTTCACCCACTGGATGACGACGGCACTGCCGATCATCCTCGTCAGCCCGTTGCTGGGCGAACTCCTGCACCTGCCGCATGCGCAATTGCCGATGCTGGTCGGATCGCTGCTGCTGGGCACGCCGCTGCTCAGCCTGATTGGCGCGGTCGTCGCCGCGCTCACCGTCGGCATCCGCCGCGCCGGTGCCCTGCTCGCCCTGATCGCCTTGCCGCTGTACGTGCCGGTCCTGGTGTTCGGTGCCGGCAGCGTGGTCGCGGCTTCACAAGGCCTGGATGCGTCCGGGGCATTGCTGATCCTCGCCGCGATGCTCGCGGTGTCCCTGGTTCGTGCACCCGTCGTCAGGGCGGGCGCGTTGCGCATCGGCTGGCGTTGATGCGGCTGCACGGGCGGCTGCGCCATACTTGTCCTTTGCGAAAATAACGTCGGGAAATCGATCCATCATGAAACGACAGACTTGGCTCGTCGTCTGTTCACTGGTGCTGGCTGCCTGCCAGCCACAGACACCACCTGCGCAAGAGAATGCGAAAGCCAAGCCGTCGGTGGAGATCCCCAATACCCCGGAAGCACCGCCCAAGCCCGGCGCAGAAGCGACACCCGATACTGTCCTCGCCGCCAGGGAAGCGCCGGTCGAGCAAGTTGCGCCGGCACAGCCGTTGCTGCCGCCCGGTGATTGTTCGTACACGTTGCA
>JAFEBY010000049.1 GCA_018242465.1 Pseudomonadota bacterium
ACGCCGTCGAAGCGCTTCTGGCAGGTCGCGGCGGATTCGTCGATGGCGATGATGCCCTTGCCCGGCGCGACCATCGCACGGGCGGTTTCGGCAAGCTGTTCGATGCTCATTGCGTTTGGCGTCCTGGCACGGGGAAAACGCAATTATAGCGGGCTGAAAAGGATTTCAGCCCGCCTTGGCCCGCTAGCTATTAATTGCTGACCCCAGACTGGGCCCGTGGGCTGGACGGTGGTGGAGCCGGTACAGATGGTTGCGGTGATGCGGTCAAATTCGGGGCATTGAGGATCTCGGCATTGCGTTGCCGATCCGCCAGACGCAAAAGTTTTTGCTCCCTCAACTCCGCCTCGAACGTCATGCGGTTGGCGTCAGCAGCTGTATAGATGTCATGCGCATTGAGGGCCATGCACTTATCGTTCTGTGCTGCATCCGGCCCGAACGATACGTGCGATACCGTTCTGACAGCCTCAGCAGGCGGCGACATCCGAACTTTCGCCTGAGCGGCCCTCACGGCTTGAGCAGCGACCTCGCCATACCCCTCCCAATAGTGCCGCTGGTTGGAACGCATCGGCGGCTTGCTGCTCCATGTGTCCAGAACTTCGAAATCTCCGAGGCTCCCATTGGGCTTCACCAGATACCCGATGGCGACGCAGGCGTTCACGTCCTGCTTTTCACCAGCAGGCGCCGGAGCAATCAGTTGCAAATGCTTGCCATACAGGGTCGTGTCTTCGACGACGGACATTCCCGGGCCATTGGTTGCAGCTATGGCCGATGAAGAAAACAACATCAGTAGAGTAAATACCGTTTTCATCATTTCCTCCTGTTGGACTATCCCATCCAATCCTTACACCGCCCGCACCTTGATGTCAAGCCACGTCCCGCATGTCATGGCCAAGCGCAAGTGCGTCGTCTCCCCACCCATGATTTTGACTAATGCTGGATCCAGATTAGTGCCGCGGGGCGGGCTGAGGCGGTGAAGCATTCAACCTCTGCTCATCGATGTGCGAGTAGTAGTAATCCCTCGGATACTCCGTGCGCAAATGTGCAATTCGCGTTGAGTTCCCTTCGAGCCACATGCGATTGCCATCAGCGGCAGCATAGATGTCGTGTGCATCGTGGGCCATGCATTTATCGTTCTGTGCGGCACCCGATCCAAACGACACTCGCGATACCGTCCTGACTGCCTCGGAAGGCGGCGACATCCGAACTTTCGCCTGAGCGGCCCTCACGGCTTGAGCAGCGACCTTGCCATAGCCCTCCCAATAGTGCCGCTGGTTGGAACGCATCGGCGGCTCGCTGCTCCATACGTCTAGGACTTCGAATTTCCCAACGCTCCCATCGGGCTTCACCAAATACCCGATGGCGACGCAGGCGTTCACGTCCTGCTTTTCACCAGCAGGCGCCGGAGCAATCAGTTGCAAATGCTTGCCATACAGGGTCGTGTCTTCGACGACGGGCATTCCCGAGCCATTGGTAGCAGCTATGGCCGATGACGAGAGCAACATCAGTAACGTGAAGATCGGTTTCATTATCACCCTCCAGCTTGACAATCCCACCCTTCTCATACGCCGCCGCCTGCACGATGTCAAACCTCCCTCGCATGATCACATCGCCAAGTGAAAGCACACCTCTCCCCCAGCGACATGGCTCTCACTCAAGCCGTCGGCATGCTCTTGCTGACCTCGATCACCCGCAGGGTATTGGTGGAGCCATGCTGGTGCATGCTCTCGCCGCTGGTGAACAGCACGCGCTGGCCTTCGTCCAGCAAATCAGCTTCCAGCAAATGGCGGATGGCCTGGCGGGCGGCCTGGCCGGCGAACAGGCCGCGGCTGTCGAAGGCAATCGGGAACACGTCGCGCATCAGCGACATGCGGCGGCGGGCGTCGGCGTGGCGCGAGAAGGCGTAGATCGGCACCGGTGAACGGAAACGCGACAGGTAGCGCGCGGTGCCGCCGGATTCGGTGAGGGCGATGATTGCCTCGACCGGAATGTGCTGGGTCAGGAACATCGTCGCCATCGCGATGGCGTTGTCGACGCGGTCGAGGTCGCGCTGCGCGCCCGTGTAATCGATGTCGCTGTTGAACTGTCTTTCGGCGCCGATGCAGATGCGCGCCATCGCTTCCACCGCACGCACCGGATACTGGCCGGCGGCGGTTTCCTGCGACAGCATCACCGCGTCGGTGCCGTCGATCACCGCGTTGGCGACGTCGAGGACTTCCGCGCGCGTCGGCATCGGGCTCGACACCATCGACTGCAGCATCTGGGTTGCGGTGATCACCACCTTGTTGCGCTGGATCGAGTGGGTGATGATCTTTTTCTGCAGACCGGGCAGCTCGGCGTCGCCGATCTCCACGCCGAGATCGCCACGCGCCACCATCACCACGTCGCTGGCGTCGATGATCTCGTCGAGATTCTCGATCGCCTCGGCGCGCTCGATCTTGGCCACCAGCGCGGCATGGCTGCCATGCGATTGTGCCGCCTTGCGTGCTTCCTCCATGTCGGCGGCATCGCGGCAGAACGACACCGCAATGAAGTCGGCATCAAGGCGCGCTGCAATCGCGATGAGTTCGTGGTCGCGTTCGGTGATCGCACCCAGCGACAAACCGCCACCCTGCTTGTTGAGGCCCTTGCGATCGGACAGCACGGAATCATTGAGCACGCGATTGATGATGCGCTGGCCTTCGATCTTCTCGACCTGCAACTGGACCATGCCGTCGTCAAGCAGCAGCACATCGCCGGGCACCACATCGCCGGGCAGGCCGAGATAGCTCACGCCGACCTGGGTGGCATCCCCCGGCGGCGGGTTTTCTTCCGCGACCAGATCGAAGCGATCGCCTTCCTTCAGTGCCACCTTGCCCGCGGCGAAACGTTCGACGCGGATCTTGGGGCCCGGCAGGTCAGCGAGGATGCCGATCTCGCGCCCGGCGCGCGCCGCCGCCTCGCGCACCGCCTGCGCACGCGCGACCTGGCCCGAGGGATCGCCATGCGAGAAATTGAGTCGCACGCAATCGACGCCGGCACGGATCAACGCATCGAGGACTTCCGGCGAATCGGTCGCCGGGCCAAGCGTGGCGAGGATGCGGGTGCGACGGCGGTGCTGTGACATTCGGGTCTCCTGACTGAACCCGTGACGCTAGCACAGCCAAGGCTTGCCGCGTGCTGCATTCGTTGTCAGCCGCGCGCTTCCAGTGCGGCGACCGCCGGCAAGGTCTTGCCTTCGAGGAATTCCAGGAAGGCGCCGCCGCCGGTGGAAATGTAGGAGACGTCCTTCTCGATGCCGAACTTGTCGACCGCAGCCAGGGTGTCGCCGCCGCCGGCGATCGAGAACGCATTCGATTCGGCGATGGCATCGGCCACGATCTCGGTGCCGCGCTCGAAGGCCTTGAACTCGAACACGCCGACCGGGCCGTTCCACACCACGGTGCCGGCCTGCGCGATCATGAATGCATAGCGTTCGGCGGTTTCCGGGCCAATGTCGAGGATCATGTCATCGGCGCCGACCGCGTCGACCGGCTTGATCGTTGCCGGCGCGTCGGCCTTGAACTCCGGCGCGACCACGACATCGACCGGCAACGGGATCTCGGCGCCGCGCGCCTTGGCATCGGCCATGATTTTCTTCGCGGTGTCGATCAAATCGTTTTCGACCAGCGACTTGCCGACGCCGTGGCCCATCGCCGCAATGAAGGTGTTGGCGATGCCGCCACCGACGATCAGCTGATCGACCTTGCCGACCAGCGACGACAGCAGTTCAAGCTTGGTGCTGACCTTGCTTCCGGCGACGATCGCCAGCAACGGACGCGCAGGATGTTTCAGCGCCGTGGCCAGCGCATCGAGTTCGGCCATCAACAGCGGGCCGCCTGCGGCCTGTTTCGCGAATCGGATGACCCCATGGGTCGATGCCTGCGCGCGATGCGCGGTACCGAATGCGTCCATCACGAAAACATCGCAGAGCGCGGCATAGCGCTTCGACAACGCCTCGTCGTCCTTGCCTTCACCGGCATTCATGCGGCAGTTTTCGAGCAGCACGATCTGCCCCGGCGCGACTTCGACACCATCGAGATAGTCGCGCACCAATGGAACGTCGCGCCCCAGCAATTCCGACAGGCGGCGCGCCACCGGCGCCAGCGAATCCGCCTCGCTCCACACGCCTTCCTTGGGACGGCCGAGATGCGAGGTCACCATCACCGCCGCGCCGGCATCGAGTGCCGCCTTCAGTGTCGGGATCGACGCGAGGATGCGCTGGTCGGACGTCACTGCGCCATCGGCGACCGGCACGTTCAAGTCCTGGCGGATCAGCACGCGCTTGCCGTGCAGGTCGAGGTCGGTCATGCGGGTGATGGACATGCGCGGGCGCTCCGTTTCGTTTCAGCAGGAAGCGCCTATTGTCGCGGGCCGGGCGGCCACGTTCAAATCGCAGCGATCAACCGCCCGGATGCATCGGCAGGCGCGATCCCGGCGGCCGCAGCGCATCGAAACCCAGGCCGTAGCGCAGGCTTTGCCCGATCCGTTGGGCGTAACCGTACATCACTTCGCCATCGGCCTCGCCCAGCACTTCATGCGCCGTGGCGCGCCACAGCGCCAGCCAATGGCCGAAATGCGCATCCTCGATGCCCGGTTGCGCACGGTGCGCCGCCATCGGATTGCCACGGTATTCGCGGGTGCCCAGCACGATCGAACTCCAGAACTGCACCAGCGTCGCCTTGTGCGCAGGCCAATCGTGGACCGCGGCGTTGAAAATCGGGCCGATCACCGGGTCGGCCTGCACACGATCGTAGAACGTGTCGACGAGGCGTGCGATCGAATCGCGCGTCAGTGTTGCGGAGGACTCCATGGTGGCATTGTCGCAAACCCGGGGAACAATCACCTTGATCCATGTCAGTAAAACGAAAAAGGCGCCACGAAGGCGCCCTTTCGATGGATCGGTTCCGCAGGTTCAGCGGTAACCGCTTTCTTTTGCGTCGTAGACAATCTTCAGCAGGTAAGCCGAACCATTGGCCTGGTTGGAGAAGATCAACCGGCCCTGCCCCTTGTAGTTGCACTCCTGGCGCGAGTTGTCGCTGCCAAAGTGGAAGGGAATCCAGGCCTTGCCCGTCACGTAGCTGCCGCACTCCTTGGCGGAACCGATCATGTCGTTGACTTGCGTCTGCGACATGCCGATCTCCAGCTTGCTGAACTTGCTGCCAGGAATCGGGTCGCCAATGATTTCGCCTTCGATGTCATGCAGTCCCTTGACCTTCTTCACCGGCCCTTGGTCGGTCTGCTCGGTCTTGGCCTTGTCGTCTTCCTTCTTGGTCTCGTCTTTCTTCTTGCCCCACGGCAAACCGGCGCTGGCATCTGCGCAGAATGCGAGCGCGGCGACACCAAGGACGATCCCGCTGATCCGGACACGTTGGTTCATTTCGATTCTCCCTCCCCAGTTGGATGTCCGCGGTCGAAACATGAGACCGCGGTCACCGAATTCTGCCATGGTTACTTCGCCGCGACCACCTTGACCATCTCGAGGCACTTGTTCGAGTAGCCCCATTCGTTGTCGTACCAGCTGACCAGCTTGACGAAGGTCGGGTCGAGCGCGATGCCGGCATCGGCGTCGAACACCGAGGTGCAGGTTTCGCCGCGGAAATCGGTGGCGACGACCTTGTCCTCGGTGTATCCGAGCACGCCCTTGAGCGCGCCCTGCGACTGTGCCTTCATCTCGGCGCAGATCTCGGCATAGGTCGCCGGCTTCTCGAGTTCGCAGGTCAGGTCGACCACGGAGACGTCGCTGGTCGGCACGCGGAAGCTCATGCCGGTCAGCTTCTTGTTGAGCTCGGGAATCACCACGCCGACGGCCTTTGCGGCACCGGTGCTGGACGGAATGATGTTTTCGAGGATGCCGCGGCCGCCGCGCCAGTCCTTGTTGCTCGGGCCATCGACGGTCTTCTGGGTCGCGGTGGCCGCGTGCACGGTGGTCATCAGGCCGCGCTTGATGCCCCACTTGTCGTTGAGGACCTTGGCAATCGGCGCCAGGCAGTTCGTGGTGCAGGACGCATTCGAGATGATCGCTTCACCGGCGTATTTGTCGCTGTTGACGCCGTAGACGAACATCGGGGTGTCGTCCTTCGACGGGGCCGACAGGATCACCTTCTTCGCGCCGGCATCGAGGTGCTTGTGCGCAGTGGCCTTGTCGAGGAACAGGCCGGTCGATTCGATCACCACGTCGGCGCCGACCTCGTCCCACTTGAGAGCAGCCGGATCGCGTTCCTGGGTCAGGCGGATCTTCTTGCCATTGACGACCAAGGTGTTGCCTTCGACCGAGACATCGGCCTTGAAGCGGCCATGCACGGAGTCGTAGCGCAGCATGTAGGCCAGATAGTCCGGCTCCAGCAGGTCGTTGATCGCGACGATCTCGATGTCGTTGCCGAAGTTCTGCACGGCGGAACGGAAGACGTTGCGGCCGATGCGACCGAAACCGTTGATGCCGACCTTGATGGCCATTGCCTGCTCCTGATGGGGTAGATGGGGCGGCGCGGCGGATGCGCCGGTGGATTCATCATTTTAGCCGTTCTCCTCGGCTACCATCGGCGCATGAACAAAATCACCAAACCCCGCATCCTCTTCGCCCTCCTCCTGCTCGCCTGCACCCTGCCCGTGCTGGCCTGGGCACCGCTGGGCCACCGTCTGGTCGGCGACCTCGCCGAGCGCCACCTCACCCCGGCCGCCAAGGCCGAAGTCGCGAAACTGCTGGTTGGCGAGCGCGAGCCGAGCCTGGGCGGCGTCGCCAACTGGGCCGACGAGTTGCGCAACACCGACCCCGACCGCTTCAAGCGCACTTCGCGCTGGCACTACGTCAAGCTGATCGGGCCGGAATGCGCGTATGAGCCGGCGAAGGAATGCAAGGACGGCAACTGCGTGATCGCCGCGATCGAAGCGCAGCTGGCAATCCTGCGCGACCGCAGCCAGCCACTGGATGCGCGCCGCGATGCCTTGAAATTCGTGGTGCACCTGGTCGGCGACGCGCACCAGCCGTTCCATGCCAGCAACCGTCCCGATGCCGGCGGCAACCAGTACCAGATCAGCCTGCGCACCAAGCTGAAGCCGGAGAAATACGCGCAGAAGAATTACGCCGATGGCGTGATGGGCACCAATCTCCATTCCGTCTGGGACTACTACATCCTGGGCGAGGCCGACCGCAGTCCGCGCATCTACGCCGACGAACTTGCGCGCCGCCCGTGGCCGCCGATCGCCACCAGCGACGGCGACCCGACGCAGTGGGCACAGGAATCCTGCCGTCTGGTCGATGCCTGGGGCACCTATCCGCAGGGCCACAAGCTCGATGCGAGCTATGGCGAAGCGATGCGGCCGCTGGCGGAACGCCGCGTGTTGCAGGCCGCCGATCGCCTGGCGCTGCTGCTGAACGAGGCGCTGGATCCGGGGTTCAAGCCGGAAACAGCGGGCACCACCGCGCCCTGATCATTTCGAGGCGGGTTCTTTCACGGAAGAATCCGCCGCAAGCCCGAGCACTCGCCGCACCCGTGTTTCGGTCGATTTCATGCCGGCACGACGACCGAGCTGCACGGCCTTGTCGGCCGGCATGCCTTCCTGTTGCGCGGCGGCCAATGCCAACAAGCCGCCTGCGCGATTGCCCGATGCGCAGTGCAGCAACACCGGCCCTTGCGCGTCACGCAATACGCCTTCGAGTTGTCGCGCCGCGTCAGGCGTGATCGCTTCGGCATTGGCGACCGGAATGGTGACGTAACGCATTCCCGCCGCGGCAACTTCGGCGGCTTCATCGCGCCCCGCCATTTCTTCGACAGGACGCAGGTTGATTACGGTGCGCACGCCGCGCGTGGAGATCACCGACCAATCGCTGCCCGAAGGCTGTCCGGAGGTATAGAGACCGTCGCGGACTGCATGCAAAGTGACTGTCGGAGCGACCGCGGCCGTCGCTGCAGGTTTCGATGCCTGCGGCGTCGACTGGCAGGCCGTCAACGCAACCAGCATCGATGCAACGAACACGCCGCGCATCATCACAGCGCCTTCGCCACGTCGACCACGTGCTCGACGGTGAATCCGAAGTGCTTGAACAGCACATCCGCGGGCGCCGACGCACCGTAGCCGGTCATGCCGATCACCGCGCCATCGAGGCCGACGTATTTGCGCCAGAAATCGGCGGTGCCGGCTTCGATCGCGACGCGCTTGCGCACGGCATTCGGCAACACCGATTCACGATACGCGGCATCCTGGCGATCGAACACGTCGGTGCTCGGCATCGACACCACGCGCACGCGTTCGCCGAGTTGCGCTGCTGCATCCATCGCCAGCCCGACTTCGGATCCGGTGGCGATCAGGATGATGTCCGGCGTGCCCGCGCTGTCCTTCAGGATGTAGCCACCGCGACGGATCGCGGCCAGCTGCGCGGAATCACGCTGCTGGTGCGCCAGGTTCTGGCGCGAGAACACCAGGCAGCTCGGGCCATCGGCGCGTTCGATCGCGGCCTGCCACGAGATCACGGACTCGACCGCATCGCACGGGCGCCACAGATCGTTGTGCGGGATGTAGCGCAGCGATGCCATGTGTTCGACCGGCTGGTGCGTCGGGCCGTCTTCGCCGAGTCCGATGGAGTCATGCGTGTAGACGTGGATGACGTGTGCGCCCATCAGCGCGCTCATGCGCACCGCGTTGCGCGCGTAATCGCTGAAGACCAGGAAGGTGGCGTCGTAGGGAATGAAGCCGCCATGCAGCGCCAGGCCATTGCTGATCGCCGACATGCCGAATTCGCGCACGCCGGAATGGATGTAGTTGGCGTTGGCGTCATTGCTGGTGACGCTTTCGCTGCCGCTCCACAAGGTCAGGTTGGAATGGGCGAGATCGGCCGAGCCGCCGACCAGTTCCGGCAGGTGCGGCGCGAACGCCTCGATCGCCATCTGCGACGCCTTGCGGCTGGCGACGACCGGACCTTCGACCTGCAGCTTGGCGGCATAGGTATCGGCCAATGCGTGGAAGTCGGAAGGCAACACGCCCGTCATCCGCCGCGTCAGTTCTTCGGCTTCTTGCGGGAATGCCGCGCGATAGGCCGCGAATGCCGTGTTCCACTCGGCTTCGCGCGCGGCGCCGGCCGCGTGGGCGTCCCAGGCCTGCAGGATGTCGGCGGGAATTTCGAACGGCGCATATGGCCAGTTGAGCGCATCGCGGGTCGCTTGGACTTCGTCCTTGCCCAGCGGTGCGCCGTGGCTGGACTCCTTGCCGGCCTTGTGCGGCGACCCGAAACCGATCGTGGTGCGGCAGCAGATCAGCACCGGTTTGTCGGTGACCGCCAGCGCAGTCTGGATCGCGGTTTCCACTTCCACCGGATCCTGGCCGTCGACGCCGCGGATCACCTTCCAGCCATAGGCCTCGAAACGTGCCGGAGTGTCATCGGTGAACCAACCCTGGGTATCGCCATCGATGCTGATGTGGTTGTCGTCCCAGAAGGCGACCAACTTGTCCAGCTTCCACGTGCCAGCCAGCGACGCGGCTTCATGGCTGATGCCTTCCATCATGCAGCCGTCGCCCATGAACACCCAGGTGCGGTGGTCGACGATGTCGTGGCCAGCGCGGTTGAAACGCTGCGCCAGCAGCTTTTCCGCCAGCGCCATGCCGACCGCATTGGCGAAGCCCTGGCCAAGCGGACCGGTGGTGGTCTCGACGCCCTGCGTCTCGTAGTTTTCCGGATGACCGGGCGTTTTCGATCCGAACTGGCGGAAGTTCTTGATGTCGTCGATCGACAGGTCGTACCCGGTCAGGTGCAGCACCGCGTACTGCAGCATCGATCCGTGGCCATTGCTCAGGATGAAACGGTCGCGGTTCCACCACTTCGGGTTGGCCGGGTTGTGCGACAGGTGGCTGCGCCACAGCACTTCGGCGATGTCGGCCATGCCCATCGGCATGCCGGGATGGCCGGAATTCGCGGCCTGGACGGCATCGATGGCGAGGAAACGGATGGCGTTCGCGAGTTCGCGTCGCGTCGGTGTGGTCATGGCGGCATCGGCGGGCGCCCGCGGCTCGGGGCCTGCCTATTGTCCCACAACGACGTCCGCGGCTCGGGCTGCAGGCTATTGCCCAGCACGTTCAGATACCGGGGCGGCATCCGCACCGAATCAATGCATCGCGTTTTCTTCCAGCCGCTCCAGCGTGGCGTCGTCCGGGATGTCGGACTCACCGCTGCGATGCGACACCACGACTGCCGTCGCAAGGTCGCCGGTGACGTTGAGCGCGGTGCGGCACATGTCGAGGAAGGTGTTGACGCCGAGGATGATGCCGATACCTTCCGCCTTGATGCCGACGATGCCGCAGATCATCGCGATCACCGGCAGCGATCCCGACGGGATGCCGGCGGTGCCGATGCCGCCGAGGATGCACAGGATCAACACCATCAATTGCGTGGCGATCGGCATGTGCATGCCATAGACCTGTGCCAGGAACAGCACGGTGATGCCTTCGAACAGCGCGGTGCCGTGGTGGTTGGCGGACGCGCCGACGGTCAGCACGAAGCGCGAGACCTTGCGCGGCAGGCCGAGATCTTCCTCCGCCACGCGCAGCGTCACCGGCAACGTGGCCGTTGAAGATGCCGTCGCGAACGCGGTCAGCGTGGCTTCCTGGGTCTGGGTGAAGAACCGGCGCGGCGTCATCCCGCCCATGAAACGCACCCACAGCGGCAGGACGATGAAGCCGTGGATCGCCAGCGCCAGCAACACCGTCACCACGAACCAGGCCAGGCTCTTGATCACGTCCCAACCCAATTGCGCGGTCAGGTTGAACATGAAGGCCGCGACCGCATACGGCGCGAGGCGGATGAACAGACCGATGAGGTGCATGGAAACCTCGAACAGGCCCTGCACCGCATTCTTGAACGCAGCGGTGCCCGGTGTCGGCTTCATCACCAGGCCGATGCCGATCATCAGCGCGAAGAAGACGATGCCGAGCTTCTTGCTGTCATCGGCCATGGCGCCAACGATGTTGTGCGGCACGATGTTGACCAACAAGTCCATCAGCTTGAGGTCGGCGCCCTTCTGAATGATGTCGCCAGTCTTCGCCGTGCTCATGGCCTGCTGCACCAGCGCCGGATCCATGTGCGTGCCGGGTTGCATCACGTTGACGCACACCAGCCCGACCAGGACCGCGGCGAACGTCACCACTGCGGTGTAGGTCAGCGTCTTCCAGCCCAACCGCCCCAGCGAAGCGATGTCGCCGAGTTCAGCCACGCCCAGCACCAGCGCCGAGAACATCAGCGGCACCACCAGCATGAACAGCAGGTTGAGGAAGATCTGGCCGAAGGGCCGCGTCGCGTAGGTCATCAGGTGCTGCACCCACGGCGCATCGCCGACGAAGGCATGGACCGCCAACCCCGCCAGCGTACCCAGCACAAAACCGATCAGCACCTTGTAGTGCAAGGCCAGCCCTTTGCCATCGGTGGTCGCGACGGGGTTCTGCTGAGGGGTCATGTGTCGGCTCCGGCCATGAAAATCCGAGGGAGCTTAACAAACCGTCCCCGATCAGTGCTCCGGATAGAGCGGTGGCAGTGCGGACTTGGCGGCTTTTGCCGTCGCTGCCGCCTGCCACTGCGGCCCGCCGCGGAAGGCCTGTCGCAACGACGCCAGTGCCGTTTCAGGCGCGAGCCGGCCGTTCCCCCAGAGCGCAGCCTGCAAGTCATCGACAGCCTCGATCTGCTGCGACGAGCCCAATCGCGACTTCAACGCATCGAGATCGGCCGCAGGCGGGTTCGCCATGCGCTGCAAGGTCTGGGCGACGCGGGCGAGATCGCCGCAGCCCAGTGCGTCCTCGAGTTCATTGTTGCGCAACGGTTGCAGCAGCGCCGATGGGGTTGGATTCGGCAACACTGGCGCAGGCGTGCGCATGTCGCGACGACGCGCGACCCAGGCCAGGCTGGCGATCCACAACAACCCGATTCCTGCGGCAACAATGCTCCACACGAATCCCGAGCTCAACCAGCGCGGCCATTTCGCGCTTTCCCGCGCAGCCGCCGGTTGCGTCGCCGCGGGTGCCGCGAACGCACCGGTTCCGGGCGCCACACTCAACGTCACGCCCTGCACCTGCGCAGTCGCCGGCTGGTCATTCTCGACATTCCACCACTGGATCGGCACGGTCTGCAGGTGCAATGCGCCTGGGTGTGCAGGCACCACCGAGAAGCGCCGCGTCACCACCGTCTGCGGACGTCCGCCGCTGTCGCGATCATCGACCGTCGGCGCTTCCGGATAGACCTGTGCATCGTTGTCGGCGGTCAGCATCAATTCCGGCAATTGCGCCGCGCTGGCACCATCGGCTTGCATGCGCAAGGTCACCACCGCCGTTTGGCCTGCGGTCGCCGCACTCGGGGCATTCGCCACCTGCAATTCGAGTCGATGCAGCGGCAACCACGGCTGCAACGCACTCGCCGGCGTCACACGTACCTGCAGCACCTGCGGTTGTCCGCTGGCACGCAGGTTCTCGCGGCCATCCCCGAAGACATCATCGAAGAACCCGCCCTGCCCATGTCCGTTGAAGTGTGCCGCCGGCAAAGTCAGGGCACCGCTGCGGTCAGGGACGAGGACGTAGTGCCGCTCGATCACCGAATAGCTGCGGCCGCCGACATCTTCCGTCCCCTGCACGTCCTCGCCGACCCGACGCAAGGACGCACCGGGAGGCGCTTCAAGATCGAGCGAACCATCCAGCATCTGCGTCGCGTACAGCAATCGCACGGTCACGCCCACCGATTGCTGCACATAGGGATGGCGATCATCGACCTGGGTCTGGATGAACACCGATCCTTGCGCGGACGCTGCCGTTTGTGCCTGCTGCGGAACGGGTTGTGCCTGCGGCGATGCCGCTGCACTGCCTGCGGCCGTCACTTCCAGCTGCAATGGCGGCGTGCGATCGCGACCGACGGCCAGCGCCGGGATGGTCTGGATCCCGGGCTGCAACGCGATCAGTTCAACGCGATAGCGCAGATCGACTGACAGCGCGCCATTGGCGAAGTGCACCGAGCGTTCGCTGGCGACATCCTCGACGCGGAATCGCGAACGCAGCGCCGAATAATCAGGCGCACCGACCTGGTCGGTGGCGATGGTCAGCATCACCGCATCGCCCTGCGTGACGCGGGTGCGATCGAGCGTCGCTGTCGTCTTCGCCCATGTTGGCATAGCGAACATCGCCAGCATGATCAATGCGACACCACGTTTCATCCACCACCTCCCTGGCGCCGCGCGCGTTCCAGCTGGAACTTGCTGCGCAGCAAGGCCCCGGGATCATCGGGGATACGCCGCAACCAGGCGTCGACCTGTTGGCGGCGCTCGCGTTCGGCGGCAGCTTCCGGCTGCGACCCTGCACCCGGTTGCCGGCCCTGTGTATTGTCCTTGCCCTGTTTCATCGCCTCGCGCATGCGTTCGCGCTGCGCCGCATTCGCCGCTTCCTGACCGGCGCGATCTTCCGGCTTCGGCTGACTGGACGAATCACCCGACGATGGCTGGCCATCCTGCGGTTGCGTGTTTTGCGGCCGGTTCCCCTGCTGCGGACTGCCTTGCTGCTGTCCGCTCTGCTGTTGTGGGGTGTTGTTCTGCGAACCATCGTGTTGCTGCTGCCCGCCCTGCTGCTGACCGCCCTGCTGCTGGCCCTGCTGGTGATGTTGCGGATCCTTGTTGGCGGATTGTTGCCCCTTCGGCGGCGGCTGGCGCATCGCCTTGAGCACCGCATCGCGATTGGCCTTCGCATCCGTCATGGCTGGATCACGCCGCAAGGCCTGGTCGTAGGCCTGCACCGCTTCGCGGTACTTCCCCAGTCGTGCCAATGCATTGCCGCGGTTGTAGGCGGCATCGGCGCTGTCGACCTTCGCGAATTCGGACTCGGCGCGAGCGAAATCGCCCTGACGATAGGCGCGCTGCCCCGATTGCATGTGGTCGTAGGCCTGCTGGTCGGGACGCCGCCACAGATCGCCGGCCTGTCCTGTTTGCGGAATCGCAGCAAGGCCGATCGCAACGAACACCATCGCCGCCAATGCCCCGCCACGACGGAACGCCGGCAACAGCAACAACAGCAAGGGAAGCAACAACCATGCGCCATCGTCCTGCCACTGGCTGCCGGCATGGCCATGCGCGTTGCCGCCGGCGACGTTGGACGCCGGCGCATCAACCCCAAGTTGAGTGATGTCGGCAGGAGTTGATTCCATTGCCACGGCGCGGCCCCCACCTGCGCCCGCCATCGCCTCCAGCGACGCAAGATCAAGACGTGCCATTGCGATGTCGCCGGCGGCATCGCGGACCGGGCGTCCCGCCGCACTGCCAACACCCAATGCGGATACGCGGAACCCGTCGTTGCGTGCGGCAGCCGCCGCACGAATGGCCGCAGCATCGGCGTGATCGGTCATCAACACGATGTCGCCCTGACTGTTTCCAGCCTGCTGCAACAGTTCCTGCGCAAGGCGGATCGCACGATCCGCATTCTGGCCATCGTCCGGCATCACGTCCGGCGACAACGCATCGATGAACACCGCGACATTGGCGGGATCATCGGTCAGCGGCGCGACGGCATAGGCATCACGCGCGAACGCGACCAACGCGACTTGTCCATCGGGACGCGCCTTCAACCATTGCTGCAACTTCGCGCGCATCAACAGCAAACGCGATGGCGCGACATCCTCGGCCCTGCTTGCCGACGACAGATCGATGGCGATCACCAGCGGCGACTTCGACTGCTGCAACGGGGCCTCGCTGCGATGCCAGGACGGCCCAGCCAGCGTCAGCACTGCACACATCGCCAAAACTGTCGCCCACAGCGGGGCAAGCCAGACGCGCCCCACCACGCCCCCATCATCCAGCACGTACGGACGCAGCACCGGATCGATCACGCCCGCCCACGGATCGCGACCATGGCGCAGGCGCCAGGCCAGCCACGCCACGACCGGCACCACGAGCAAGGCCCACAGCCATTCCGGGCGCAACCAGTGCAAGCCGGCGATCATCGACGTCGCCTCCAGCCATTGAGCGCGAACGCCAGCACGAACAATCCGCAGCCCGCCAGCAGCAGCGGGTAATAGTGTTCGATGCGCGGACGCACCGCCTTGCCCTGCGTCTTCACCGGCTCCAGCCGTTCGATTTCGCCATAGATCCCGGAGAGCTGTTGCGCGTCGCGTGCCCGGTAATAGCGGCCGCCCGTCATCTGCGCGACCTTCTGCAAGGTCGCTTCATCCACTTCATCGTCGCCACCCGGCATCGCGACCGGGATGCCGAAGAAACTCTGCTGCGACTCCCCGCCACCAACGCCAATGGTGTAGACACGCACGCCGGCGATCTGCGCCAGCTCCGCCGCCTTCAACGGTTCGATCACGCCGGATGTCGCGACGCCGTCGGTGAGCAGGATCAGTACGCGTTCTTGCCCCGGCACTTCGCGCAGGCGCTTCACGCCCAGTGCGATGGCATCGCCCAATGCAGTCGACGTTCCAGGCAATCCCACCACACTGTCGCGCAACTGCTGGCGGACGGTGTCGAGGTCAGCAGTGATCGGCGCGAGCACGAAGGCGCGATCGCCAAACACGATCAACCCAATGCGATCGCCGGCACGGCGATCGAGGAAATCGGCGATCACCGCTTTCGCCGCTGTCAGGCGATCCACCGTCGCGTTGCCCAGCGCCATGTCCGGCGTTTCCATGCTGCCGGAGAGATCGACCGCCAGCATCATCCCGCGGCCACTGTCCGGTGGCAGCACCGCCGGCCCGAGGCTTTGCGGGCGTGCGGCGGCCACGCACAACACGACCCACGCCAGCCAGCCCAGCCACGGCGCATGGCGTCGCAATACGCCCGGCGCACCATCGCCGATACGGGCCAGCGCGCTGGCATCGGGGAATCTCAATGCACCGCCCTGCGTGCGGCGCGGCGGCAGCAACATCCATGCCAGCCACGCCAGCGGAATCGCCCACAGCATCCATGGCCACGCCAGCGCCCAATCGTGCGGCCATAGTCGCTGCAACCAGACCGTCACTGCCGCATCCATTCGATGAAGCGCGTACGCGCGATGCCGCGCAGGGCACGCACATCATTTGCATCAACGTCGCGGCGGAATGCGCCATCCACCAGTATCCGCCCGGCATCGGTCTCGAACACCGGCACTCGGTGCCCGGCGTCAAGGAACCGCAGCCATGTCTCGCCATCGTAGGTGTCGGCATCGCCTTGCTTGCGGCGCGCGGCACGACGCAGCAATTCCGACATCACCCGCACCTGCGCGGCTGGCGTCTGCGCCGCATCGACCGTGCGGTCGAACATCGCCTCGAGCTCGCGGATCTGACGGATCTTGCGTCGGCGCAGGATCCACATTGCCGCGATGATCGCGACAACGAGTGCCGCCGCGATCCACCACCCGGGCGCAGGCGGCCACCATGCCGGCGCGACTGCCGGGTGGATGTCGCGCAATACGATTTGCGCAGGCGCCATCACGCCACCTCCACCTGGGCGGGGCGAAAGCCGACCAACCAATCGGTTGCCGACGCATCGGTCATGATCGCCTGTGCATCGCCACCGGCATCGCGGATTGTCGCCAGCGCCTGCTGCAATGTTTCCGCGAATGCTTCTTTCCAGCGACCGTAGACGGCTGATCCCGAGAGATCGAATTCGCTGCGTGCACCCGCACTGAGGAAGCGCAAGCGCCGGCGCGGTGGTGATTGTTCAAAGGCATCCACCGGCAACAACACATGCAATTCCGTCGCCTTCGCCAATGCGCGCCAGCGCGCGGCATCGATCGCGACAACGCTGGTCGCCTCAGCCAGCACCACGACACGCGAACCGGGACGCACCAACCTCCGCATCTGCCGCAAAGCATGATCCAGCCCGTGCCCATCGTTTGCGGGCGTCGAGTACCAGCGCGCCAACGCTTCCATCACCGGCAATACACCGCGCATGCCGCCCGCCGGCATCCGTGGCGGTTCGCTGGCGCTGCCGCACATCGCGCCAATGCGATCTCCGTCGTTCAGTGCTGCCCACGCCGCAACTGCACCCAGGCGGGCCGCCTGCACCGATTTGTAACGCGCGCGCGTCCCGAAATACAGCGATGGCGCGCGATCGGCGACGATCCAGCTCGAGCGCTCACGCTCGGGCTGGAACAGCTTGGTGTGCGGCCTCCCGGTGCGCGCGGTGACTCGCCAGTCCATGTGGCGGGCGTCGTCGCCAACGGCGTATTCGCGCGACTCCGCGTATTCCATCCCGCGACCTCGCAAGGGTGCCAATGCCGGTCCGCTCACGCCTTCGCGCGCACGTCGTGGCGGGCGTCGCGCTGCGGCTTCGCCACGCAATGCCAGCAACATCGACAGGGAGGGATCGATCGCGTCGTTCACGTCGGCTGCACACTCAGGGCAACGGCACCACGCCCAGCAAGGCATCAACGAGGCGATCGCCGGTCCAGCCTTCGGCCATCGCTTCGTAACTGGGCAGGATGCGATGGCGCAACACATCCGGCGCCACTGCACGCACGTCTTCCGGCGTGGCGTAATCGCGTCCGAGCAACCATGCGCGCGCCCGCGCACACCGTTCCAGCGCGATCGACCCACGCGGACTCGCGCCCCAAGCGATGCGTTTCGCCAGATCGCGGTCGTAGCGTGCCGGGTCGCGCGAAGCCAACACCAGTTCCACCAGGTAGCGCTCGAGCGCAGGCGCGACATGGACATCCAATACTGCCGCGCGTGCCGCGAACAAGTCGTCGAGCGCGACCGGTACCGGTGTTTCGACAGGCTGGTCCAGCACTTGGCCACGCGCTGCCGCGCGCGCAATCCGCAGGATTTCGCTTTCGACCTCGGCATCGGGATACCCGATCCGCACGTGCATCAGGAAACGATCGAGTTGCGCCTCCGGCAACGGGAACGTGCCCTCCTGTTCGATCGGATTTTGCGTCGCCATCACCAGGAACAGCTTCGGCAGCGGATAGGTCTGTCGCCCCACCGTGACCTGACGCTCGCCCATCGCCTCGAGCAGTGCCGATTGGACCTTCGCCGGCGCGCGATTGATTTCGTCCGCCAGCAGCAGCGAATGGAAGATCGGCCCGGGCTGGAATTCGAAGCGTCCATCTTGCGGTCGCCACACTTCGGTCCCGGTGAGATCCGCAGGCAGCAGATCGGGCGTGAATTGCACGCGTGCGAACTGCGCATCCAGGCGCGATGCCAATGCCCGGATCGCAGTGGTCTTGGCCAGTCCCGGCGCGCCCTCGACCAGCAGGTGCCCATCCGCGAGCAGGGTGATCAGCAGGCGTTCGATCAATCGCGACTGCCCGACCACCTGTGCCGACAGATCGTCCGCCAATGCGCGGAAGGTGGCATGCAGGGGGCCGTCGACGACTGTGCCCAGCGGCGACGCGGAAACGGGCAATTCGGGGGGCAGGATCTGGCTCATGGGCAGTCGCAGGAAGGACAACGCCAGTTTGACCGATCCGCCGTCCATTGGTTCATCACGATGGCCGGCGCGCCCGAAAATGGAAACGGGAGCCATCGGCTCCCGTTTCCTGTACCTCATGTGCAGCGTGCCGTATCAGTGCATCGTCTGCTTGACGCGAATGATGCGCGGCGTCAGGAACACCAGCAGTTCGGCCTTCTGGTTGCTCTTGCTCTTCTGGCGGAACAGATTGCCGATCACCGGGAGGTCGCCGAGGAACGGCACCTTGTGCAGAGTGTCACTCTTCTTGAATTCGTAGACGCCACCGATCACCACGGTCTGGCCGTTATCCATCAGCACCGCAGTATCGACCGCACGCTTGGCGATGATCGGCACATTGCCGATCGGCGTGGTCAACCAGCTGTCGAGATCGTCCTTGGTCACCTTGACGTTCAGGAACACACGATCGTCATTGGTGATGGTCGGCGTCACCCGCAGCTCGAGCAGCACGTCCTTGAACTGGACCTGTGGCAACACCGCACCACCGGCGCTGGATGTCACGGTGACATAGCCGATCTGGCTGCCCTGCTGGATCACAGATTCGCGCTGGTTGGTCGTGAAGATGCGCGGGTTGGCCAGGATCTCACCGCGCCCTTCTTCCTGCATCGCCGACAGTTCCAGATCCAGCGAGAAGTTGGCACCGAGGATCGAATACCCGATGGATGCAGCCGGAGAAATGGAACCCGCCGGCTGGTTGAAGTTGAGGCCGGTGGCGCCGTGGGTGGCAGAGATGCCGCCAAGATTGTTTTGCGCGCCGCCTAGCGAGCCGCCAGCGCCGTATTGATAGCCATTGTGGTTGAATGTACCACCAGCGCCGATGCCGAACTTCGCGCCGAGGTCACGGGCGAAGGTTTCGGTTGCGATCACGATGCGCGATTCGATGACCACCTGGTCGACGGGGCGATCGATCTCGTTGATCAGGGCGCGCATCGCTGCAAGCTTCTTGGGGATGTCGCTGATCATCAGCGTGTTGGTGTGCGGATCGGCGACGATGCGGCCGCGCGGCGACAGGAACCCGTTGTCGCTGTTGTTCTGGCCACCGTTACCGCTGCTGCCATTGCCGTTGCTGTTGTTGCCGATGCCCTTGGCCTCGGTGAGTTCCTTGTAGATTTCCGCGGCATTGTGGTAGTTGATGCGAAAGTATTCCGTCGTCAGGTCCTGACGATTTTCCAGTGCAATGCGGGCATCTTCCTTGTCCTGCTCGCTCTTGGCGATTTCCGACGCCGGGGCGACCCAGATCACGTTGCTATCACGGCGCTTGTCCAGGCCCTTGGCCTTGAGGATGACATCCAGCGCCTTGTCCCACGGCACGTTCTGCAGACGCAAGGTAATGTTGCCCTGGGTGGTATCCGACGCCACGATGTTGAGCCCGGCGGTTTCAGCGATCAGCTGCAGCACGGTGCGCACCGGCACGTCC
Source organism: Pseudomonadota bacterium (assembly GCA_018242465.1). Taxonomy (GTDB): domain Bacteria; phylum Pseudomonadota; class Gammaproteobacteria; order Xanthomonadales; family Xanthomonadaceae; genus Solilutibacter. The sequence continues at coordinate 19,831 of JAFEBY010000049.1, forward strand.
TGGAAGTTGAAGTTCACCGGGCGGCCCGTGTAAGTCGGGGCATCCTTTGCCTTGGTCGCAGCAGCTCGGGCAGCAGTCGAGACGATCGAACTCATGCCGCCGACCGCAGTCGCATTGGGCTTGGGCGAAATCTCGACGATATACTCGCGGCCACGTTGGTAGGCCATCGACTCGAACGGCACGTGGGTGTTCAGCACCAGACGATTGCCAGCGGCATCGACGCTGTCGACTGGCGTCGCGAAATCACTGACGTTCATGATTTTCTGCAGGTTGGCCGGCACCCGGGCATTGCCAAGGTCGATCACCACATTCGTGCCTTGATTGCGCAGGTCGGGCATGACGCCGTCGCCACTGAAGCTGAGGATCAACTTGCCCGAACCATCATCGCTGCGCTTGAAGTCGACCTTGTCGACCGACAGTGCCTGTGTCGAAGCCGCCTTGGCGGCAACTGGCTGGTTGGCAACCTGCGCCTGTGCGCAAGCCGCGGCACCCAGCAGTCCTGCGAGGAGCGCAATGCGGCCGGCCTGAAGTGCGCCGCTGCATTTCGTGTGGATGAACTGCATGTGCTTTCCCCTAATCAAGGACTGTTGAGTGCAATGGACGCCGGGCGCTGCAGCCAGCCCCCCGCGCCATCAGGCGTCAGTTCGACGATATCGATGCGGTCTTCGGTAACGGTGGTGACCCGCCCCTCCGACTGACCGATGTACATGCCCGGACCGACACGGTAGGTGACCTTGTCCGGTGTCATCACCAGACCGACCAAGGCACCCTTTCCTTTGCCGCCAATGGTACCGACCATCTTCAGTGCATCGAGCGGGTAATGCTCCAACGGCTGCTTGTGGCGGGCAGAGTCGGGATGCAGGCCTGAGGCGCTGATGCCGGCGGCAGCCGATGCGATGTCAAACGGATCACGCAGTCCCTGCGCGTCGTATTTGAAGGTTTCAAACGGGGTGATCGGCGGCAGCGGCTGTAGCGGCGGACCCGGTTTCGCGCGCGTGTCTTTCGCCCATTTGGCGAGATCGGACGGGTCGTTCGACGAATGTTCGACGCTGCGGCCGCAAGCAGCCACCAGCACCGACGCCGCGATCAACCAGACCATGCGTGACAGGCGGATGCTCATTTGGCACCTCCGTTCGCAGGCTTGGCGGGTTGCGGTACCGGCTTGCCATCTTTGCCAATTTTCGGCGGTGGCGCGCGCTCGCTCTCGTCGAGATAGCGATAGGTCTTGACCGTACCCGCCATCTGCAATCCGGAGTACTTGTCACGCGGCGTCAGCGCGATGTTGTTCATGGTCATGATCACCACGCGCGGCAACGAGGCTACCGAACTCATGAAGGCACCGAACTGGTGGAAGCCACCGGCGAAACGCAGGTCGATCGGCCGCTCCGCATAGATATCCTTCTTGATCTCGGGCTGAGGCTTGAACAGCTCCACGCGCAGACCACTGGCCAGCGCCGACTGCGAGATGTCGGTGATGACGTCGGGCATCTCGGTCTTGCTCGGCAGCTGCCGCAGCATTTCCTGCAGATCCTTTTCCATGGTTGCCAGTTGCTGCTTGAGCGGCTCGAGGTTCGCGGCCTTGCCGGCCTTGGTCTCGAGGTCCTGGCGCAGCGTCGACTCAGTACCTTCCAGTCCCTGCAACTCTTCGCGCTGGCCACGAAAAACCAGCAGCCACGCCAGTACCAGGATCAGGATCGCCGCCAATGAAGCGAGCCCCGCCTGGGCGCCGATCGGCCAACCGCCGATGTTGTTGAAATCTAGGCTAGTGCCCTTGCGCGCCATTTCAGCGTCCCCCCGGCTGGCCGGCGCTGGTGGGCGCCTGGGTCTGTGTCTGCGGCGCCGGTTGGGCTGGTGCCACCGGAGCAGGCGTCACGGCAGGTGCTGCGACCTGCGGCTGCGTCCCGGCCGCCGGTGCAGCCGCCTGTGGCGGCGATGCCGGCTGCAACGGCGCGTTGGCCGGCTGTGCCTGCGTGGTGCTGATCGAGCCCGGCGACGCATTGGGATCCTTCGGCGCGTTCGGATTGCTCAGCTTGACCTTCATCGTGAACTGGTACGGCAGCACCGAAGCCGGGGTATTCATCACCGATGCACCCGGCGACGGCGCAGGCGCGGTTGCCGGCGCATTCTCGATCACGTTGACCTCGGGGCTGGTCATCCAGCCGGAGCCTTCGATGTTGCGCATGTACATCGCCACGCGCGCGTTCGACTCGGAGCGACCGTCGATGGTCAGCATTTCGCCTTCCTGTTTGAGCTGGGTGAGGACAATGCCGTCAGGCAAGGTGCGCACCACGGAATCGAACAGGTGGACCATCTGGTAGCGGTTGGACTGCAACTCCTCGATCGCCTGCTTGCGGCGCAGCAGGTCGGCCTTCTTCTCGTCGAGCTCCTTGATCTCGGCGATCTGGTGGTCGAGTTCGGCAATCTGGCTCTGCAGGTAGGTATTGCGATCCTTCTGGCCGGAAATCTGCCCGTTGTAGTACAGCCAGATCAGGCCGCTCAACACCAGTCCGGCCAGTGCCGCGACGCCGAGCATCATGTTGAATTGCTGCTTGCGCTGGCGGCGGCGTTCCGCACGCCACGGGAGTAGGTTGATGCGCGCCATCAGTCGAAACTCCTCAGGGCGAGACCGCAGGCGATCATCAGGGCCGGGGCATCGAGCGCCAGCGCCTGTGCCTGCACTCGACGATCCAGCGTCATCTGCGCCAGCGGGTTGGCGACGATGGTCGGCACACCCAAGTTCTCCTCGATCACCTGGGCGATGCCCGGAATCGAAGCGCAACCGCCTGCCAGCACGACCTGGTCAACACGGTTGTATTCGCTGCTGGCGTAGTAGAACTGCAGCAGGCGACCGACCTGTTGCGCCAACGAGTCCTTGAACGGCTCGAGCACTTCCACTTCATACTGCTCAGGCAGGCCGCCGAGGCGCTTGGCGCGGCCCGCTTCCTCGTAGCTCAGGCCATAACGGCGCATGATTTCTTCTGTCAGCTGGCGCCCGCCGAACAACTGTTCGCGCAGGTACTGGCCACGACCGTTGCGCAGTACGTTCAACGTAGTGGTGGTGGCACCAACGTCGACCAGCGCCACCAATCCGTCGCGCGGCACGGTGAGCTGCGGCGCGATGAGTCCGAACGCACTCTCGATTGCGAACGCCTCGACATCCATCACCTTGGCTTCAAGGCCGCCGATCTCAAGCGCGGCCTGGCGCGCTTCGACGTTTTCGGATCGCGACGCGACCAACAGCACCTGCAATGTGTCCGCCGCATTCGGCATCTGGCCGAGCACCGAGAAGTCGTAATTCACTTCCTCGATCGGATACGGGATGTAGTTGCCCGCCTCGAGTTCGACTTGGGCCTCCATGTCGTCCTCATTGAGACCGGCCGCCATCGGGATCACTTTCGAGATCACCGATGCGCCTGGCACCGCAGCAGCTGCGCCCTTCGAGCGCACTCCGGCGCGATCGACCGCGCGGCGAATCGCCGCACCGACCGCATCCGCGTCTGCGATGTTTTTCTCCACCACCGCATTGGCCGGTAACGGCTCGACGGCGTAATGCTCAACACGATAGCTGCCGCCGGAACGCGACAACTGCAGCAGCTTGACCGCGGTCGAGCTGATATCAACGCCCACTAGGGGCGCACTAGCCTTCTTGAACAACCCCACCGTGTCTGCCCCTTGTTTGGAGAACTTGAGACGAGCGTCAAATCCAACGAAAGCTAAATAACGAACTTTTCACGACAATGCAAGACTTTACTTTAGGTTATGTCGACAAGATAGGCTTCCGTCCCACCCGGATCGGCCGCCAGCCATGGCCGCTTCGTATACTGGCCGGCCGTTCCCCCAGCTTTCCGGCCAATGCCTCCAGTCGTCCGCCGCCTCCTGAAATGGGCCTTGCTGGCCTGCGCTGCGCTCGCCCTCATCGGCGGCCTGGTATTTGCCGGGCTCTATATCCGCGTCAGCCGCGATCTGCCGGACGTCACCACCCTGCGCAATGTGCAGTTGCAGCAACCGATGTCGGTCTATTCGGCCGACGGTAAGCTGATGGCGGTGTTTGGCGAGAGCCGGCGCATCCCGGTCGACATCGCCAAGGTGCCGCAACAGGTCAAGGACGCCTTCATCGCCACCGAGGACGCCGACTTCTACAAACACGGCGGGCTCGACTACAAGGGCATCGCCCGCGCGATCTGGCTGATGGCAACCACCAGCGACAAGCGCGTGCCTGGCGGCTCCACCATCACCCAGCAGGTCGCGCGCCAGTTCTTCCTGACGCCCGAGCGCAGCTTCACGCGCAAGTTCCGCGAGATGCTGCTGGCGCGCAAGATCGAGCAGAACCTGAGCAAGGACCAGATCCTCGAGCTCTATCTCAACAAGTCGTTCTTCGGCAATCGCAGCTACGGCATCGCCGCGGCGGCGCAGTTCTACTACGGCAAGACGCTCGACCAGTTGACGCTCGGCGAAGCCGCGACGCTGGCCGGCACGCCGAAATTCCCGTCGACCGGCAACCCCATGGACGATCCCGACCGCAACCGCGATCGCCGCAACAACTACATCCTGCCGCGCATGGCGCAGCTCGGGATGGTGAGCAAGGCGGCCGCCGATGCCGCCGCCGCCGAGCCGATGCACGCTGCCCCGCACGAACGCCCGGTCGAGGTCTACGCGCCCTACGTCGCCGAAATGGTCCGCCAGGAAATGCTGGCCCGCTACGGCACGCAGGCGCTGGATCAGGGTTACGAAGTCACCACCACCATCGATTCGAAGATGCAGCTGGCGGCGGACATCGCGGTACGCCACGGTCTGCGCACCTACGATCATCGCCACGGCTGGCGTGGCCCGGAGAAGCATTTCGACCTGCCGGCTGGCGAAACGCCGGAGCAAACCGCGAAGCGCCTGGCGCCGATTCCGACGCAGGCGGCGCTGGTGCCGGTCGTGGTGCTGTCGACAGATGCGAATGGCAGTGCGCAGGTGGTGGATGCACGGGGCAAGGTGATGACGCTGCCGGCATCGCTGGCGGCGAGCTGGCCGGGCCGTACGCCGGCGTCATTGTTCAAGCGCGGTGACGTCGCCCGCATCACCGACACCAAGGACAGCGGCTGGGCGATCGAGCAACTGCCGCGCGCGCAATCCGCGCTGGTCTCGATCGACTACGACAACGGCGCCCTGAAGGCACTGATCGGCGGCCTCAGCTTCAACGGCAATTCCTTCAACCGCGCGACCCAGGCACGGCGCCAGCCGGGCTCCAGCTTCAAGCCATTCGTCTATGCCGCGGCCTTCGAGCGCGGCTACAACCCGGCGTCGATCGTGCTGGATGCGCCCGTGGTGTTCCGCGATCGCAGCAACCACATTTGGCGTCCTCAGAACGACGGCGGCGGTTTCGCCGGCCCGATCAAACTGCGCGAGGCGCTGGTGCAATCCCGCAACCTGGTATCGGTGCGTCTGCTCGACGCCATCGGCATCGACTATGCGATCCGCTTCATCACCCACTTCGGCTTCAACGAAAAGGAGCTGCCGCGCAACCTGTCGATGTCGCTGGGCGCCGCCTCGCTACGGCCGATCGACGTCGCGCGCGGTTACGCCGTATTCGCCAACGGCGGCTTCCTTGTCAACGTTTGGTTCATCGATACCGTCAAGGACGCCAGCGGCAAGCAGCTGTTCAAGGAAAATCCGGCGGTGGCCTGCCGTGGCTGTGCCGGCACCAATCTGCCGCCGTCCACCCCCAGCGATGCGCAGAGTGCGGCGAAGCCGCAACAACCCGACGTCGTCGATGGCTTCAACCTCGGCGGCCCGCAGGCGGAGAAACCGAAGCCTGAAGTCGCCGCGAAGAGCGGCACGAAGGAAGCCGTGAAGCCGGTGGCATTGCCGCAAGGTTCGGCGATCGCACCGCGCGCCATCGACGAGCGCATCGCCTACCAGCTGGTGACGATGATGCAGGACGTGGTCAAGCGCGGCACGGCGACCGCTGCCCGCGTGCTCGACCGCGAGGACATCGGTGGCAAGACCGGTTCCACCAACGATCACCGCGACGCCTGGTTCTCCGGCTTCGGCGGCAATCTGGTGACCGCAGTCTGGGTTGGCCGCGACGACGACGATTCCCTTGGCTATGGCGAATATGGCGGCAAGGCCGCCCTGCCGATCTGGATCGATTACATGCGCGACGCCATCAAGGACCAGCCGCAGGTCAAACGCGAAGTGCCCAACGGCATGGTCCAGGTCAACGGTGAATGGCTGAAGGAAGAAGACCTGCAGAACAATCCCGACATCGTCGATTACAGTCAGGCGCCGAAGGAAGACGACTCCAAGCAGGAAGCGCCCAAGGAAGATGCGTACGACATCTTCTGAGAACCTGCCCAGGATCCTGTTGCGCTCGCCATGCGGCCCGCGTGCGGTGCTCGCAATGCTCACGTATTCCTACATGCGTGCGCTTGCTGCGCTCCGCCACGAGCCTCATGGCTTCGCTCGTTACGGATCCTGAACAGGCTCTGGTCAAGGTGGTTCCGTCGCGCAAGCTGCGCTAGAGTCGATGAAACCTCGACAGGGAGCCCGCCATGCATCGCGCCCAACAGCATGCCGAGGCCCGTACCAAGGAGCGGCGCCAGCGATTGGCGCATGAGGCCGCCCGCCTGATGTCGGAAAACGGCATCCGCGACTTCCATCAGGCCAAACTCAAGGCCGCCGAACGCCTCGGCTTTCACGATGACGCCTCGCTGCCGCGCAACCGCGAGATCGAGGAAGCCCTACGCGGCTACCAGCGCCTGTTCCACGGCGACGACATGGAGGAACGCCTGCGCAGCCGCCGCGAAGCCGCATTGCGCGCACTCGACTTCTTCGCGCCGTTCGAGCCGCGCCTGGTCGGCCCGGTACTGGAAGGCACCGCCGATGCCAACGCGCCGGTGTTGTTGCACCTGTTCTGCGACGATCCGCGCGAAGTCGCGATCTGGTTGCAGGAACATGGGATTCCCGCCGACTCGCGCATGCGCCGCCTGCGCCTGGATCGCGATCGCTGCGGCGATTTCGACGTCTGGGTCTTCAACGCCGACGAAGCGACGTTCGACCTCACCGTGCTGCCGCGCGACGCACTGCGCCAGGCGCCGTTGTCGCCGGTGACCGAGAAGCCGATGGCGCGCGCATCGGCCAGCCAGTTGCGGGCATTGCTGGCAGAAGACGAGATCGCAGGCTACGAAGCGCTGGCGCGCTGATTGGCCCAAGAACGAAAACGCCCCGCTTAAGCGGGGCGTTTTGCATTGCGACCGCAGCCCGATCAGCGTTTGTCGATCGCGGTGTAATCGCGCTTGTCGTGGCCGACATAGATCTGACGCGGACGGCCGATCTTCATCTCGGGATCGACCTGCTGCTCCATCCAATGGCTGATCCAGCCAGCGGTGCGCGCGATCGCGAACATCACGGTGAACATCTCGGTCGGGATCTTCAGCGCCTTGTAGATGATGCCGCTGTAGAAATCGACATTCGGATAGAGCTTGCGCTGGATGAAGTAATCGTCCTTCAGCGCGGCTTCTTCCAGCTTCATCGCGACGTCGAGCAACGGGTCGTTGACGCCGAGTTCGTTCAGCACCTTGTAGGTCATCTCGCGGATGATCTTGGCGCGCGGATCGAAGTTCTTGTAGACGCGGTGGCCGAAGCCCATCAGGCGGAAACCCGATTCCTTGTCCTTGGCCTTTTCGACCGCGCCCTGCACGTTGGCCGGCGAACCGATCTCGTTGAGCATCTTGAGCACGGCTTCGTTGGCGCCGCCATGCGCAGGGCCCCACAGCGCGGCAACGCCCGAAGCGATGCAGGCATAGGGATTGGCACCGGTCGAACCGACCAGGCGCACCGTCGAGGTCGAAGCGTTCTGCTCGTGGTCGGCGTGGAGGATGAACAACAGGTCGAGCGCCTTGGCGGCCACCGGGTTGAGCTGCAGCGGTTCCGACGGCACCTCGAACATCATGTGCAGGAAGCGGGTGACGTACTCGAGGTTGTTGCGCGGGTAGCGCACCGGCCAACCGATGCTGTGGCGATAGCACATCGCGGCGATCGTCGGCACCTTGGCGATCAGGCGAATCGCGGCGAGGCGGCGCTGTTCCGGATCGTCGTAATCGTGGTTGTTGTGATAGAAGCTCGCCATCGAACCGAGCATGCCCATCAGCATCGCCATCGGATGGGCATCATGGCGGAAGCCGCCGATGAACTGCTTGAACGCTTCGTGCAGCATCGTGTGATGCGCGACTTCGTCTTCGAACGCGTTGAATTCCTGCGCCGTAGGCAGGTTGCCGTTCATCAGCAGGTAGGCCACTTCCATGAAGCTGGAATGTTGGGCCAGTTGCTCGATCGGGTAGCCGCGGTACATCAGCACGCCGGCGTCGCCGTCGATGTAGGTGATGGCCGACTTGCACGACGCCGTCGCGGTGAATCCGTTGTCGTAGGTGAAGCAGCCGGTGTCCTTCGGCAGCTTGCTGATGTCGATGCAATCCTGGCCCAGAACCGGTTTGATCACCGGCAAGGTGCTGCTCTTGTCGGCGACGGTCAGGGTCGCCGTTTTTTCGGCTGTGTTGGCTTCGGTCACGGCGTGCTTCTCCAGTTCATTGCCGGTCGCGAAGGGCGCGGGTGCGCGTGCCGAAACCGGTTTTTGCGATGCGTCAATTATCGCACAACGTCCGTTTGAACATTCACCTGCGCATGGAGCAGCAGCGCTCCGGATCACGCCCCCGGAGACGCGAAACGGCCGCACTGGGCGACCGTTTGCGTGATGATCGGCATTCGCGCGATCTTCATCGCGCAGGTGCTTCGACCAAAGTCTTGCTTGGCTACCTTACTTGGCGTAGCGCTTCTTGAACTTGTCGATGCGTCCGCTGGTGTCCATGACCTTGTTCTGGCCGGTGTAGAACGGATGCGTGGCCGAAGAGATTTCGACCTTGATCAGCGGATACTCGTTGCCGTCTTCCCACTTGATCGTTTCCTTCGTCGCCATCGTCGAGCGGGTCAGGAACTTGAAGTCGGAGGTGACGTCCTGGAAGACGACTTCGCGGTAATTGGGGTGAAGATCGGCCTTCATGGCGGCACCGAGGGCTGGTTACTGGAATGAGCCGGCCATGATAGCGGCCGAACCCCGCCCGGTCAACTGGCCGACAAGGCGGCCTGGATCATGGCCTGGTAGCGCTCGCCGTCATAGGTCTGGACGATCCGGGCATTGTCAGGCCGGCCGGTCATCCGCAGCCAGTCGACGATGGTGAAGCCACGCGCCGGTCCCTGCCCCAGCTGCACCGCCAGCGGCCGCGCTTCCGCGGCCTGGATGCCCTCCGGGGCCAGGGCACAGGCCATGGCATAGCCATCGGCGGAGTGCCAGTAGGAACCGCGCTTCTCGCGCGACCAGCGCCGGGTGTGGGCGGAGATGGCGTCGTAGAAGCGGGCGACGGGCGTGCCGACCTGCAGCCATTGGTCCATCGCCTCGTGCGGGAAGCCGTGGCGCAGGTTGGCTTCCCAATCGCAGAGATCGAACTGCGGGAAGGCTTCGAAGACGAGATGGGCAGCCTCGGGATCAAACCAGGTGTTGAACTCGCCGCTGGGGGTGATGTTGCCGTGGCCGGTCACTGCACCGCCCATCACGACCAACCGCCCCACGCGCTGCGGCAGCGTCGGGTCAAGCTTGAGCGCCAGCGCGACATTGGTCAGCGGCGCCAGCGCGACGATCATCAGGCGTCCGGCGTGCTCGTGCGACAGGCGCAGGATCGCCAGCGCGGCGTGTTCGGCATCGGCCTGGCGCTTCGCCGGCGAATAGCCGGTGTCGCCGAAACCGTCATTGCCATGGACGGCGGCGGCATCGGCGGCGCGATGCAACAACGGCTGCGGCGCACCGACGAATACCGGCACGTCATCGCGCCCGGCGACTTCGCACAACTTCAACGCATTGCGCACGGTGTGGTCGAGGCCGACATTGCCGGCGGCGATGCTCAATCCGACCACGTCGTGGTCGGGGGAGTTCAGCGCCATCAGGATGGCAAGGGCGTCATCGACGCCGGGGTCGGTGTCGATCAGGAGGGGGATGCGGGAATTGTTCATCGTCACATTATGGATCGCTCGGGGGATGTCCGTCAGCGCAGACCTCCGTGCCACCGATTGGCGCGCGAAGTTGCGCCATGACGGCATCGCCGCTCGCTCACGAGCCTGCCTCCCGCCTCGCCCCGCGAGCCTCGAGGACGTAGTACAGCAGCGGGATAACCACCAGCGTGAGCACGGTGCTGACGAAAATGCCGAAGATCAGCGAGATCGCAAGTCCGTTGAAGATCGGATCGTCAAGAATGAAGAACGCCCCCAGCATTGCCGCCAGCCCCGTCAATGCGATCGGCTTGGCACGCACCGCGCAGGCGTCGATCACCGCATCGACGAGGGGCACGCCGCGCGCGACCTCCTGCCTGATGAAATCCACCAGCAGGATGGAATTGCGCACGATGATGCCGGCCAGGGCGATCATGCCGATCATGCTGGTCGCGGTGAATTGCTTGCCCAACAATGCATGCCCCGGCATGACGCCGATCAGGGTCAGCGGTATCGGCGCCATGATCACCAGCGGCACCAGATAGCTACGGAATTGCGCGACCACGAGCAGGTAGATCAGCACCATGCCGGCGAGGTAGGCGATCCCCATGTCGCGGAAGGTCTCGTAGGTGATCTGCCATTCGCCATCCCACTTCACGGCATAGCTGCTGGTGTCTACCGGCTGTGCGACGAAAGTCTGCACCAGATGCTGGCCCGCCACTCCGCCGTTCTTCAGATGCGCGACGAGCGCAAACATGCCGTACAGGGGGCTGTCGAGTTTCCCGGCCTCGTCGGCGGTGACGTAGGCGACCGGCAACCCGTCCTTGTGGTGGATGGCACCGTCCCAATGCACCCGTTCGACGCGCACCAGTTCGGACAGCGGCACCAGTTGGCCCTGGCCACCGCGAACCTTCAATGCCAGCAGCGCGGACGATGTCGCCTGATCCTGCACCGGCAGGCGCAACCGCACCGGGCGCGGATATTTCGAAACTCCGTCGTGCACGTAGGTGGCATCCAGGCCCGTCACACCCATCGCGATGGTGTCGGCGATCGCCGCCTGCGAAACGCCCAGGCGAGCTGCACGCTCGCGATCCACCACTACCTGTTCGCGCGGGGCATCGGCTTCCACGCTGGTGTCGATGTCGACGATGCCGGCGGTTTTCGCGAATGGCCCGGTTGCCAGCGCGAGGGCAATACGGCGTTGCCCCTCGTAGTCGGGTCCATACACTTCCGCCACCACGGGCGACAGCACCGGCGGGCCAGGCGGCACTTCCACCACCTTCACCGACGCGCCGTACTTGTCCCCCACCTTCGCCAGCACCGGCCGCAACGCCAGCGCGATTTCGTGGCTCTGACGCTTGCGCTGGTGCTTGTCGATCAGGTTGACTTGCAGGTCGCCAACATTGGCACCACTGCGCAGGAAGTACTGGCGCACCAGCCCATTGAAATTGATTGGCGCTGCGGTACCAGCGTAGCCTTGGTAATCCAGCACCTCGGGCACGGCATCAACCTTCGCCGCCAGTTCCATCAGCAGCGCGTTGGTCCGTTCCAGAGTGCTGCCCTCCGGCATGTCCACGACGATCTGCAATTCCGACTTGTTGTCCAGCGGCAACATCTTCAGCACCACCAGCTTGAACAATGCGAGCGACGCCGCCGCGACCACCGCCGCCGCGATGGCCGTGAACAGCAGGCCGCGCCTCCGTGCCGCGCCGCCACCGACGAGGAATGGCGACATCACCCTCGCGAACAAGCGATGCAGCCAATCGGGTTGTGCCGCATCATCGATGTGATCCACCTGTGCACCACTGCCATGGCGACGCAGCAATTTCAGCGAAAGCCACGGCGTGACGATGAGCGCGATCGCCAATGACAGCAGCATGCCCACCGAAGCATTGATCGGGATCGGCCGCATGTACGGCCCCATCAGGCCGGAAACGAACGCCATCGGCATCAACGCGGCGATCACGGTGAAGGTGGCGAGGATGGTCGGACCGCCCACTTCGTCCACTGCGGGCGGAATGGCTTCGCGCAGCGACTGGCCATCGCGCGCCATGTGGCGATGGATGTTCTCCACAACCACGATGGCGTCGTCGACCAGGATGCCGATGGAAAAGATCAGCGCGAACAGCGACACACGGTTGAGGGTGAAGCCCAGCATCCGCGAAGCGAACAGGGTGGCCGCCAACGTGATGATGACTGCACTGCCCACCACGATGGCCTCGCGCCAGCCCAGTGCGAACAGCACCAGCAACACCACCGATGACGTGGCAAAGACGAGTTTGTGGATCAGTTTCTCCGCCTTGTCGCTGGCCGTGGCGCCATAGTCGCGGGTGATGCTGGCATGGACGCCTGCGGGGATCAGCTCACCCTTGAGCTGCTGGATGCGCCTGGCGACGGCACGGGTGATGTCTGAAGCATTGCTCCCCGGCTTCTTGGCGATTGCGATCGTCACCGCCGGCGCCGTGCCGGCCTTCGGGCCCGCGCGTCCGGGTGGTGCGCCTTGCCAAACGTAACGGCTGGCGATGTCGCCACGCGGTTCCACCATGGCGACATCGGAGAGCAGCAATGGCTTGCCGTCGTGGCTGCCAATTACGAGGCCGGCAACGTCATTGGCGCTGGCGAGATAGCTTCCCGCCGTCACCGGCACCGCGCCTTGCGCTGCATCCACCCGCTCGCCCGCCTGGTGCACGACATTGGCCGCCCGCAGCGCCTGCGCCAGCTCGTTTGCACCCATTCCATAGGCCGCGAGCCTGGCCGCATCCAGCGTGACCAGCACGCTGCGGTCCGGTGCGCCGATGGTGTAGATATCGCGCGTGCCCGGGATGCGCTTGAGCTCCGCCTCGAGCGTGTGTGCAACTTCTGCCAGATGGGTCGCGTCGGTCGCGGGATCGTCGCTCCACAACGTCACCGCCATCACCGGCACGTCATCGATGCCCTTGGGCTTGACGATAGGCGTGCCTACACCGATGCCTCGCGGCAACCAATCCTGGTTGGAGAACACCTGGTTGTACAACCGTACCAGCGCCGACTGGCGCTCCACGCCCACCTGGTATTCCACGGTCAGCACTGCCATGCCGGGCCGGCTGATCGAGTAGACATGCTTGACGCCCTCGATCTCCGAAAGCTTCTGCTCCAAGGGCGTGGAGATCCATTGCCCGACGTCGCGCGCGCTGGCGCCGTCGAACGGGACCATGACGTTGGCCATCGTCACGTCGATCTGCGGCTCTTCCTCGCGCGGCGTGACGGCGACGGCGAGCAGGCCCAGCAGCAGGCCCGTGATCGCCAGGATCGGCGTCAGCGGGTTGGACTGGAAAGCCGCGGCCAGCCGTCCGGAAACGCCAAGCCGCGTGTTCCTTCCTTGGTCAGTCATGGCGGCCTTCGACAGCCTTGCGCTGTGCCTCCAGCGCCTGCAACGCCGCGACCGGATCGCGCGCGACGATGTCGCCCGGCCGCAAGCCACTGACGACTTCCACTTGATCGCCAGTGCGCGCGCCCAACCGTAACTGGCGCAGCAACAATCGATCTCCCTGCTGCACGTACACGGCGCTGAGTTCGCCGCGTTGGGCCACCGCGGACGCAGGGATGCGCAAGGACACCGCGCCTGCTTCCGAGATGTCCGCGGCAAATTTCACCTTGGCGGTGGTGCCCGGCGCCGGCGGCACGCCAAGTGCGGGGAGCGCCACGCGCACGTTGACGCTGTGGTTGGCCACGTCCGCCGCCGGAAACACGACCACCTGCGCCGGAATGACGCTGCGGCCATCCGCCAGCACGACTTCAGCCGCCGGGTCGCGGCGAATCGCTTCCGCGCGACTTTGCGGCACCGCCACTTCGATGCGCAAGGCATCCGGCGCGTACATGCCAACCAACGGTGCGCCGGTGGCCACGGTTTCTCCGGGCTCAACGTCGCGTCGCGCCACCACGCCATCGAACGGTGCGCGCACTACCGTATAGGCCGCCTGTTGCGACGCTTGGGTCAATACAGCGGCCGCAGCATTGCGCGCGGCCACCGCAGAATCGCGCGCGGCGCGCGCCTGTTCGACCTGCGCCTTCGACACATACTGCCCTGCGGCCAGCGCTGCATGGCGGCGATAGTTTTGCTCGGCCTCGACGGCGGTCGCCTCGGCCGCGCGCAGTTGCGCGCGCGCCGCGTTCGCACCGGCATCCTGTTCGACAGCCGTGATCCGCAGCAGTACGTCGCCCTGTCGCACTCGATCGTTGACGTCCACGTGGACGGCGGCAACGCGACCCGTCGTTTGCGCGGCGAGGTCGGCGCGGCGCACGGCCTCGACCACGCCGTCCCAGCCGCGACCGGGCAACGCACCATCCGTCGTCACCGTGAACGTCGCCAAGTCCTTCGGCAACGGGGGCATGGTGGCGGGCGCTTCGCCGTCGCAGGCGGACAGCGCCAGCACCGCGGACAGCAACAGCAATCGCGTCTTGCGCATGGCGGTCTTCTCAGCGGCGATCGCAGGATGCGCCATCACCACGTCCGATACCAAGTTTCTTCATCACCATGGCTGCCGGGCAGAAACCGGTAAACGCAGACTGCAAAAGATTGGCGCCGACGAATGCGGTCAGCCAGAAGAAGCCGGGATGCACGAATCTGGTCAGCGCGAGGCTGAGCAAGACCATCGCGCCTCCGAATGCTTGCACGGCACGGTCAAGAGTCATGGAATTCTCCTTAGGACTTTTTTCTATATTAGTTATTGCTAATATTAGTGTCAACTGATATTTTCGACGGATGAGCAGGAACCACCGCAAACCCGCCATCACCATGGATCCGGAATCGATGCGGGCGCATGCCGGCGAAGCAGCGCAGCTGATGCGTGCGCTCGCCAACGACAAGCGACTGATGCTGTTGTGCCTGCTGGCCGAGGGCGAACGATCGGTGGGTGAACTCAATGCCAGCGTGGACCTCAGCCAGTCGGCACTGTCGCAACATCTGGCAGTGCTGCGCGAAGACGGCCTGGTCGACACCCGCCGTGAAGCGCAGACGATCTACTACTCGCTTGTCGATGGGCCAGCCCAAGCCGTCATCGAGACCCTGCACGGAATCTATTGCGGCGCGACGTCATCGCGACGGAAATGACCGATCTGGCGGCTCAAGCCGAGGCGTAACGCGCCGCGCCGCCCACCCAGCGCTGGACGATACGTTCGGCGCAAGCAGCATCTTCTTTCAACAAGCGTTCAGCGATGTGTTGCACCTGCGGCAGCAGGTCGGCATCGCGCGCGAGATCGGCAATGCGGAATGCGACGAGCCCGGTCTGGCGCGTACCGAGCAATTCGCCGGGCCCGCGCAATTCCAGATCCTTTTCGGCGATGCGGAATCCGTCGCTGGTTTCCCGCATGGTTTCCAGGCGCTGGCGTGCAATCTGGCCCAGCGGCGACTGGTACATCAGCACGCAGGCCGAGGCCGTGGCACCGCGACCCACCCGCCCGCGCAGTTGATGCAGCTGCGCGAGCCCAAGGCGTTCAGCGTTCTCGATGATCATCAGCGAGGCATTGGGCACGTCGACGCCGACTTCGATCACCGTCGTCGCGACCAGTAGTTCGATCTTCCCGGCCTTGAAGTCGTGCATCGCCGCTTGCTTGCCACGCGCGTTCATTCGTCCATGGACGAGTCCGATGCGCAGCTCGGGCAGTTGCGCGACCAATGCTTCATAGGTCACCTGCGCCGCCTGCGCGATCACTTCGTCGGATTCATCGATGAGCGTGCACACCCAATAGGCCTGTCGGCCTTCGGCGCAGGCCGCCCGGATGCGCTCGACCAGTTCGGGGCGACGTTCGGACGTCAACACGGTGGTCTGCACCGGCGTGCGTCCCGGCGGCAGTTCGTCGATCACCGACACATCGAGATCGGCATAGGCCGCCATCGCCAGCGTGCGCGGAATCGGCGTTGCCGTCATGACCAATTGATGCGGTACGCGCGAGGAGACGTCATCCACCCCTGCCCGCCCTTTGTCGCGCAGGGCCAGGCGCTGCTGGACGCCGAAACGATGCTGTTCGTCGACGATCGCCAACACGAGATCGTGGAAGGCGATGCCTTCCTGCATCAGCGCGTGGGTGCCGACCACCAGCTTCGCTTCGCCATTGGCGATCGACTGCAACACCGCAGCGCGTGCCTTGCCACCGACCTTGCCGGCCAGCCATGCGACATCGATGCCCAGTGGCTCCAGCCAAGTTCGCAACGTGTTGAAGTGTTGTTCGGCCAGCAATTCGGTCGGCGCCATCAACGCAGCCTGGTGCCCGCTGTCGATCGCCAGCAATGCCGCCAACGCTGCGACCACGGTCTTGCCGCTGCCGACATCACCCTGCACCAATCGCAGCATGGGATGGGGTTGTGCCAGGTCGGCGCGCACTTCGGCGAACACGCGCTCTTGCGCGGCGGTGAGCGCGAACGGTAGCGAAGCGCGCAGGCGTTCGGCCAATTGCACGGATGCCCCGAGCTTCACCGCACCGTGCTTTTGCATGGCGATGCGCTGGCGACGCAGGCTCAACTGGTGCGCCAGCATTTCCTCCAGTGCCAGTCGCCGCTGTGCCGGATGATGGCCGGACTGCAGCGCTTCGAGATCGGCATCCGCAGGCGGACGATGCAAGGTCAGCAAGGCATCACGCAACATCGGCAACTTCAACGCGCGGGCGATCTCCACCGGCAGCAATTCCAATTCGACTTCGTCGGGCAAGCGCTTCAACGCTTCGCCGATCAACCGCCGCAAGGTGGCCGGCGCAATGCCTTCGAGTTGCGGATAGACCGGATCGAGGCGATCGCTCAACCCGGCATCTGCATCGCTCAGGACGTGGTAGCTGGGATGCACCATCTCCAGCCCGAATTGTCCCGGCCGCGGCGTGCCGAACGCGCGCACGCGCGTGCCCGGCTGGAACTGGTTGGCTTGCTGCGAACGAAAATGGAAGAAGCGCATCAGCAAGGTGCCGCGCGATTCATCGGTCAGTGCGACCTTCAACTGCGGGCGATAACGGAAACCGCGTTCGACCGCCTGCACCGTCCCCTCAACCTGTGCCGCGACGCCGGATTGCAGCGCGCGGATCGGAGTCAGTCGGGTGCGGTCTTCATAGCCGCGTGGCAGCCAGAACCACAAGTCCTGCAGCGTTGCCAGCCCACGTTCGGCCAGCTTCGCCGACATCTGCGGACCGACGCCGGGCAAGGTAGCGATCGCGGCCAGTCCGGCCGCCGCCAGTGCCGGGGCGGGTTTTCCCGCTCGCGCCATTGATCAGTCGATGACGAGGATGGCGTCAACCTCGAACTGCGCGCCCTTGGGCAAGCCCGTCACTTCGATGGTGGAGCGCGCCGGGTACGGCGCCGAGAAGTATTCCGCCATCACCGCGTTCACTTCGGCGAAGTTGGCGAGATCGGTCAGATAAAGCCCGAGTCGCGCGATTTTGTTCAGATCGCCCCCACTGGCCGCACACACCGCCTTGAGGTTGTCGAAGGCACGGCGCACCTGCGTGGCGAAATCGCCATCAACGATGTCGCCACTGGCGGGATCCAGCGGGATCTGCCCCGACAGGAACACGATGTTGCCGCAGCGCATCGCCTGCGAATACGGGCCGATGGCGGCGGGCGCGCGCTCGGTATGGATTTGGTCACGGCTCATGACGACTCCCGGATTGATCGAAGCGCCTAGTGTAGCGAGTGCCTAGATGCGTTCGACATTGTGGACAGCGGGCACCCGGCGCAGGCGACGGCGGACTTCTTCCAGGTGGTCCATGGTGTGGACCTCGATGTAGAAACGCACGGTGGCGATGCTGTTGTCGCGGTCGAGGTAATCGACGCGGTCGATATTGGATTCCGCTTCGGCGATCGCCGAAGCCATCTGCGCCAGCACGCCCTGGCGATTGTCGGCCTCGACCCGGATGCCGACCAGGAAATCGCCAATGACATTCGGATCCCAACCCATCTCGACGCAGCGCTCGGGCGAACGCCGGTATTCGATCACGTTGCGGCAATCGGAACGATGCACCGCGATGCCCTTGCCGGTGGTGTGGTAACCCATGATCGAGTCGTACGGGATCGGCATGCAGCACTGGGCGTAGCTGATCACGCCGCCTTCGGTGCCGGAAATCAGGAGGCGGTCGCGCGAGCGCATGCCGAGTTCGCCTTGTGCGCCTCGCTCCGGCGTGGTCGCCAGTTGTTGCGCCACCAGGCTGGGAATGCGGTTGCCGAGGGCGATGTCCTCCAGCAGCGACTCCAGTCGCGGATAGCGGTTGTCGGTGAGATAGCGCTTGAGCTGGGCTTCCGGCAACCGCTCGATCGAACTGTCGAAGTTGTCCAGCGCCGCTTCCAGCATGCGGTGGCCGAGTTGCACTGCATCCTCGTGTCCAACCTGCTTCAGCTTCTGGCGAATCGCTGCGCGCGCCTTGCCGGTGGTGACGTAGTCCAGCCATTGCGGCTGGGGCGCCGCCGATTTCGCCGTGACGATTTCCACCGTCTGGCCGCTGGTCAGGCGCGTGCGCAACGGCACCAGGCGGCCATCCAGGCGCGCGGTGACGGCGTTGTTGCCGACATCGGTGTGGACCGCATAGGCGAAGTCGAGCGCGGTCGCACTGCGCGGCAACGCCAGGATCCGGCCCTTGGGCGTGAACACATAGACCTCGTCCGGGTACAGCTCGACCTTGACGTTCTCGAGGAATTCCAGCGAATTTCCGGTGCCCTTCTGCGATTCGACCACGCCGGCGATCCAGGCGTTGGCGCGATTGAGCGCACTGGTGGAATCGCCGCCCTGCTTGTAGGTCCAGTGCGCGGCGATGCCGCGTTCGGCGACAAGATCCATGTCCTGGGTGCGGATCTGCACTTCGATCGGCGCGCCGTAGGGCCCGAACAACACCGTGTGCAGTGACTGGTAGCCGTTGGCCTTGGGGATCGCGATGAAATCGCGGAAGCGCCCGTCCAGCGGCTTGAACGTCGCATGGGCGACGCCGAGCGCGTGGTAACAGTCCGGAACACTATCGACAATCACCCGGAAGCCGAACACGTCCATCACCTGTTCCAGCGATTTTCGCTCCGCGCGCATCTTGGTGTAGATGCTCCACGGCGATTTCACCCGGCTGACCAGACGGTGCTTCAGGCCTTCCTTGGTCAGCCGTTGCGCCAGTTGCGCCTCGACCTGCGCCACCGCCTCGCGGCGCACCGCCGGCTGCTGGCGGATGCGCTTTTCCAGCGCGGCGTAGCGCCACGGATGCAGCGCTTTGAACGAGAGATCCTGCAACTCGGCCTTGACCAGGCTCATGCCCAGGCGCTGCGCGATCGGCGCGTACACCTCGAGCGTTTCGCGGGCGATGCGGCGGCGCGCTTCCGGCGACTGCGAACCGAGCGTGCGCATGTTGTGCAGGCGATCGGCAA
>JAFEBY010000004.1 GCA_018242465.1 Pseudomonadota bacterium
CAGGGCAAACGCGCACTCATCACCGGCATCGCCAGCCAGCGTTCCATCGCCACCGGCATCGCCGAGGCCATGCATCGCGAGGGCGCCGAACTCGTCCTCACCTACCAGAACGAGAAGCTGAAATCGCGCGTGGAAGACGCCGCCGCGGAATACGGCGCCAAACTGGTGCTGCCACTGGATGTCGCCGACGATGGCCAAATCAACGAGTGCTTTGCGCAGCTGGGCCAGCACTGGGACGGTCTCGACATCCTCGTCCACTGCATCGCCTTCGCCCCGCGTGAAGCGATCGAAGGCGACTTTCTCGACGGCATCACCCGCGAGAACTACCACATCGCCCACGACATCAGCGCCTATTCGCTGGCGGCTTTGGGCAAGGCCGCGCGTCCGCTGATGAAGGACCGCAACGGCGCCATCCTCACCCTGAGCTACCTCGGCGCGGAACGCGCGCTCGCCAACTACAACACCATGGGCGTCGCCAAGGCCAGCCTGGAAGCGACCGTGCGCTACATGGCGATGAGCGTCGGCCCGGAAGGCACCCGCGTCAACGCGATCTCGGCCGGCCCGATCCGTACGCTGGCCGCCTCTGGCGTCGCCAATTTCCGCAAGATGATGACCGCGTTCGAAGCTGTTGCGCCGATGCGTCGCGCGATCACCATCGAGGACGTCGGCAATACCGCTGCATTCCTGTGCTCGGATCTCGCCCGCGGCATCACCGGCGAAATCACGTATGTCGATTCCGGCTACAACATCATGGGCATGAGCGGGATCGACTGATACGAATCGATCCCAGACACTCAATCCGCATTATTTCGGACGAAGTAAAAAAGCCCGGCATTCGCCGGGCTTTTTCTTGTCGCAAATTGGAGTGTGCAGTTCAGAGGCGGTCTTCCGCTACCGTCACCTTGAACAGCTTGCGGATCGCCTTGATGTAGCCATCGGCCGATGCCTGGCCATTGGCCTGTGCAATCTGCTTCATCAAGTTGACGCGCATTTCCGGCGGGAATGCCGCGGGATCACCCGCCTTGACCGATTCCACCGCGAACACCAGCCAGCTGCCGTCCGGCAATTGCACCTTGCCGGCGCTCTGCTTGCCGGCAGCCGGACGTGCCGTGGAGAAGATCTCCTTGTTGACAGCCGGTGTCGGAACGTTGCCACGCGGAAGCGTCTGCGCCGGCTGCACCTGCAGGGACTGCGCTGCAGCAACCTGCGTGATCGTCTGGCCGCCCGCGATCGCCTTGATCATCGCATCGGCGCGCGCAGCGGCGGCCTTGCTGGCGCGATCGGCACGAACATCGGCGATCACCTGCGCATTGACCTCGGCCATCGGGCGCTGGCGCGCCGGCGTGTAGTCGAGCACGTGGATCATCACCGAATGGCCCGGCGCGATCGTGACCGGATCGCTCACGCCCTTGTTCTTGAGCAAGGTATCGGAGAAGGCAACACGACGCACCGCAGGTTCCGCGAGCACGCCCTGCACGTTCGCAGGCGTCACCGGACCAATCTTCTCGAACGGCAGCTTCTGGGCGGCAGCGGTCGCAGCGAAGCTCGCCGGATTCTTGTAGGCCTCGTCGGCCAGCACACCCATCGCGGTATTGACCGCCTTGTCGTTCGCCGTCTTCGCCAGCGCCTTCTCGATCTCGGGACGCGCTTCCTCGAAGGTGACGACCTTGCCTTCCTTGATATCGCGCAACTGAATGATGTGGAAGCCGAAATCGGAACGCACGGGGGCGCTGATGTCGCCTTTCTTCAATGCGAACAATGCGTCTTCGAACGGCTTGACCATGCCGCCGTCGTGCGCAACCCAACCAAGGTCACCGCCCTTGGCCTTGGAGCCGACGTCATCGGAATTGGCCTTGGCCAGCGCGGCAAAATCCGCGCCCGGCGCCTTGGCCTGTTCGGCCAGCTGTTCGGCCTTGGCCTTCGCCGCAGCCACAGCCTCGGGCTTGGCGTCCTTGGCCACAGCAATCAGGATATGCGATGCCAAGCGCTGGTCGGAGGCAATGTATTTGGCCTTGTCGGCGTCGTACTGCTTGCGCAACTGCGCTTCGTCGATCGGCGCAGGCGTCATCTTGGCCGGATCACCATCGACCACTTCAAACGTCGCCACCATCGGCTGCATGTACTGCGCGCCATGCGCGGAATACCACGCCTTCGCTTCCGTCTCGCTCACCGGTGCAGTATCGGCGACCGCAGGCACGGCCACGGTCTGGACTTCGCGTTGCTCGGTCAGTGTGTTCACCAGGCGCGTGGTCTCGGCCGGAGTGACGAAATCGCTGAGCGCGATGCGTCCTGCCAGTGCCTCGCGACGCAGGCCATCACGGATTTCGGCCTCGAACGACTCCGGCGATTGCGGCGGGTTCAGCGTCGCCAGCGTGCGCTGGTAGGTTGTCAGATCGAATTTGCCGTTGACCTGGAAATACGGAATCGCTTCGATGCTCTTGCGGACGGAAGCATCGGAGACACTGATGCCGTTGCGGTCCGTCGCCATCAACATCACGCGCTGGTCGATCATCTGATCCAGCACCTTGCGCTTGTTGTCTGCGCTCTCGAATTGCTGGCTGTCAAAGGCATCACCCATCTGCTGGCGCTGCTGCTGGCGCATCTGGTCGAACTGCTGGCGGAACTCCTGCTGGCTGATGTCCTCGGTCGTCCACAGCTTGCTGAGCGGCCAGAACGAAGGCGCCGACTTCCACCACGTCGGGGGCGCCTGGACACGCGCGACGTAGGTGTCGTTGCGTCCCCCCACGTACTGCTCGATGCCGAACAGCGCGAAGGGAATGATCAACAATCCGAGGATGGTGGTGGCGATCCAGCCGGAAGTTTTGTCGCGGAGAGATTGCAGCATCGATAGGGTCTTGGTTTCAGCCGACCGCGAAGTGTAACGCGAGCGGAAATGTCCAGGCAAAACAAAAGGCGCCTTGCGGCGCCTAGTGCGTTTCTCATGGCGGAGCGGACGGGACTCGAACCCGCGACCTCCGGCGTGACAGGCCAGCATTCTAACCAGCTGAACTACCGCTCCGTTGAGTTGGAAAGAATATCGTGTCCATGATGAATGCGCAAGCATCCCCGACACGGATTTCCAAAAACAAAACACCCGGCACGTGGCCGGGTGTCGAAGTGGTGGGCGCTGAGGGTTTCGAACCCCCGACCCTCTCCGTGTAAAGGAGACGCTCTACCGCTGAGCTAAGCGCCCGTACGATCAGCCGATCGCGTCCTTCAGGCCCTTGCCGGCCTTGAAGCCCGGAACCTTGGCTGCCGGGATGTTGATGGTTTCGCCGGTCTTCGGGTTGCGACCCTGGCGAGCAGCGCGCGAGCGCACTTCGAAGGTGCCGAAGCCGACCAGCGTCACTGCATCGCCCTTCTTCAGCGTGCTGCCGACCACCGAAATCACGGCGTCGACGGCGCGCGTCGCGTCCATCTTGGACAG
>JAFEBY010000050.1 GCA_018242465.1 Pseudomonadota bacterium
GCCGCCGACCAACGGCACCATCACCGCGCCGGTGATCCTGGCGCCGATGAGCAAGAAGGAACATTTCGAGAAATGGCGCGGCAAGCTCGCCGGCAAGATCGTGCTGGTCACGCTGCCCGGTGAGGCCAGCCAGTCGGAGAAGGGGCAGTTCCACCGCTACGACGGCAAGGAACTCGCTGACCTCGACAAGTACGACCTGCCGAGCGACGAGCTCGAACCGTACAAGGGCTTCGCAAAGACGGTGACGTTCGCGCGCGAATTGTCGCAGTTCCTCAAGGCCGAAGGCGCGGTCGCGATGGTGCGCAAGAGTTATCGCGAGAATGGCCTGGTCAGCGGCGAGGGCTACAACATCGATCCGGCGAAGCGGCTGGAATTGCCGTTCATGGAGCTGTCGTCGGAAGACTATCGCCGCCTGGCGCGACTTGAGACTGCAGGCAAGCCGCCGGTGATCAGCCTCGCCATCGCTGCGCATGTCAATGATGCCGACACCACCGCGGACTATCTGATTGCCGACATCGCCGGCAGCGATCCCAAGGCCGGCTACGTGATGGCAGGCGGCCACTTCGACAGCTGGATCGCCGCCGATGGCGCGACCGACGATGGCGTGCCCAGCGTGATCGTGATCGAGGCCGCGCGCATCATCAGGAGCCTCGGCGTGCAACCGAAGCGCACGATCCGTTTTGCGCTGTGGTCGGGCGAGGAGCAAGGCCTGCTCGGCTCGATCGCCTATATCGAGAAGCATCTCGCGACACGTCCCGTTGATCGCAACGCCTATGGCCTCGATCGTTTTTCGGGCTGGGCCAAGCAGTTCCCGATCACCAAGGGTGCCGACTACGACCAGCTCAAGGCCTATTTCAACCTCGACAACGGCGCGGGCAAGATCCGCGGCATCTACGCCGAGAACAACGTGGCGGCCGAGCCGCTGCTGAAGAAGTGGCTGAGTCCGTTCGCCGACATGGGCGCGGGCACCGTCGTCACCAGCCGCACCGGCGGCACCGACCACGAGTACATGCAGGCGGTGGGATTACCGGGCTTCGAGTTCATCCAGGACCCGCTGGATTACGGCAGTCGCGTCCACCATTCCAACATCGACACCCTTGACCACGCCCCACCGGACGACGTCCGCCAAGCCGCCACCGTGCTGGCGGCGATGCTGTGGCAGGCCGCGAACAGCGATGCCGTGCTGCCGCGTCCGCCGCTGCCGACCGCGCCGAGCAAGAGCAATCCGTTCAAGGTCGACGATCCAGACAAGGATTGATGCTCCTGCTGCGCTCGTCCTGCGGTCCGCGTGCGGTGCTCGCAATGCTCACGTACTTGTTGTACGCAGCGCTTGCTGCGCTCCGCCACGAACCGCAGGCCTTGGCTCGCGACGGAGCGCATATGGGTTCTGCCGGGCTAAAATAGCTCCATGATCTCCTTCCGCAATTTCGCCCTGCGCCGGGGCGAACGCCTGCTGCTGTCCGATGTCGACCTGGCCCTCCACGCCGGGTATCGCGTCGGCGTGGTTGGCCGCAATGGCGCCGGTAAATCGTCCTTGTTCGCGGCATTGCTGGGCGATGTCGAACCCGACAAGGGCGACCTCGATCTCCCCGGCAAGGCGCGCATCGCCAGCGTGGCCCAGGAAACGCCGCACCTGCCCGATCCCGCGCTCGATTTCGTGCTGTCGGGCGATGCCTCGCTGCACGATGCCGTGCGCATGGAGCGCGAGGCGATGATCAACGAGGATTGGGAGGCGGTCGCCGAAGCGCACCATCGCCTGGCCGAACTCAACGGTTACGACGCCGACGCCCGCGCCGGTCGCCTGCTGCACGGCCTCGGGTTCCCGGCGACCACGCACGATCGTTCGGTCTCCGATTTCTCGGGCGGTTGGCGCGTGCGCCTGAACGTTGCGCGCGCGCTGATGACGCCGAGCGACCTGCTGCTGCTTGACGAACCGACCAACCACCTCGACCTCGATGCGGTGGTGTGGCTGGAAGACTGGCTGCGCCGTTACGACGGCACGTTGCTGGTGATTTCGCACGACCGCGAGTTCCTCGACAACGTCACCACCCACATCCTCCATCTGCATGACGGCAAGGCGAAGTTGTACGTCGGCAACTACACCGCGTTCGAGCGCCAGCGCGCCGAACACCTGCGCCAGCAACAGATCGCCTTCGAAAAGGAACAGGTCGAGCGCGCGCACTTGCAGAAGTTCATCGATCGCTTCAAGGCCAAGGCCAGCAAGGCGACCCAGGCGCAGAGCCGGATGAAGCGTCTGGAAAAACTCACCGGGACCGAAGCGGTGCGCGCCGAGCGTGGCATCCACATCGATTTCCCGGAACCGGCGCGCATGCCGAATTCGCTGCTGTCGCTGCGCCATGTCGATGCCGGTTACGGTGTGGACGCGAAGATTCTTTCCAATGTCGGTTTTGCGTTGGAAGCAGGCGATCGCATCGGCCTGCTCGGTCCGAATGGCGCGGGCAAATCGACATTGGTAAAGACGCTGGTCGGCGATCTCGCGCCGATGACTGGCGAACGCAGCGCGCATCCCGATCTCGTCATCGGCTACTTCGCCCAGCACACGGTGGAGTCGCTGGTCGCAGGGACGTCGCCGATCGATCACTTCAAGGAACTGTCGCCGAACACCGCGACCCAGGAGTTCCGCAATTTCCTCGGGCGCTGGCAGTTCGCGGGCGATCGTGCGTTCGAAGTGATCGACAACTTCTCCGGCGGTGAGAAGGCGCGACTGGCGCTGGCGCTGATTGCATGGCGCAAGCCCAACCTGTTGCTGCTCGATGAGCCGACCAACCATCTCGATCTCGAGATGCGCGAAGCATTGGCCGAAGCGCTGAGTGATTTCGACGGCGCGATCGTGATGGTCAGCCACGACCGCCACCTGATCGGCCTGGTGTGCGACCAGTTCTGGCGCGTCCACGATGGCGAAGTCGAACCGTTCAACGGCGACCTCGACGACTACGCCGCGTGGTTGCGTTCGCGTCCGGCCGTGGGCGAAGCGAAGCCCGAGGCGAAGAAGGAAGTTGCGCCGGCACCAACGCCCGCACCTGCACCGGCGGTGAAAAAGCAAGCCAGCAAGATCAACCCGCACAAGCTGGCGCAGGCCGAAGCACGGGTGGCGCGACTGGAAGAAAAACTCGCCGAGTGCGATGCGCAACTCGCCGATCCGGCGGTGTATTCCGACGGCGCGCGCGTCGCCGACATCGGTCGCGCCCAGATGCAGTTGCGCAGCGAGCTGGAAGTAGCCGAAGGCGAGTTGCTGGCCTTGTACGAATAGAAATCGACCTGCGCGTCAGGCGCGCAGGCGGGTCAGTACGCGCAGCAGCCAGGCGAGGGCGAGGAAGATCAACCCAAAGCCGATGCAATGAATCAACGTGCGCGTAATTCCAAGCACCGACACATCGATGAAGGGGTAGGGATAGAACCCGGTGATCGCGCCACGAATCAACGCATATGCCGCATATAGCAAAGGCCATTGCAGCCAGCGCAGCGGTGCAGTTGGCGCGACATGGCGGCGTGGCGGCAATACCAGCCACCATGCCAACGCGGCCAGCGGCACGATGTAGTGCAGCATCACGTCCGCCAGCCATTGCAGGCCTTGCGGCGCCCACACATGGCGCAACAGGAAGTGATACCCGAGCCCGACCAACACGACCGCCGTGACCGCGCAGCCGCGCCATGCAAGATCGCGTCCCCCGTCGTTGCGTCGTGCGGCAACGGTGGCGGTGATTGCCACCAGCAGGTTGGTGAGGACGGTAAAGTAGGCGAGATACATCCACAGGCCGTGGACGACCCCGTTGCCGTTGTCGATCGACAGGCGCAGCGACAGGAACAACTGCAACAGCAATGCCGCCCATGCAAGCGCGGCAACGATCGCTGCCGCGAAGCGTGCGTTCATCGCGTCAATCCCTCAGGAAATATTCGACCGTGCTGACGACCCGCACCTTCTTCACCTGCGGGCTTCCGGCGTCGCGATTGCTGATATCGACCACGCCCTGGTTGGCGGTGCGGATGCCACCGATGTGTGCGCCGCTGTCCTTGGCGAATTGCTCGGCGGACTTGCGCGCGTTCGCGGTTGCTTCCGCGATCAGTGCCGGCTTGATGTCATTGAGCCGGGTGTAATCGAATTGCGGGCCGCCCGAAGACTCCCCTTCGCCGCCACTGCCGCCCAGCATCACGCCTTTGGCCAGCAGGTCGCCGCTGTGGCGCAATGCTTCCATCGCTTTCGCCACCTTGGTGGTGCGCAGGGTCACGGTGGTGGAATAGCGATAACGCTCCGGCGGCTTGTTCTCGCCATAGGCATAGGCCCAACGATCCTCAAGCCGCGCGGGTGCGACCACGATCTCGTCATCCCCGAACCCCGCCGTCTTGAAGAAATCGCGGATCGCCGCGGTGTTGGCTTCCAGGCCGCGCTGCACTTCGCCAAGGTCATTGCCGCTTACCGTATGCGCCAGCGGCCAGACCACGAGGTCGGCGTCCACCACCTTTTCGGCAGATCCTTTCACCGAAACGTAGCGATCGCCTGTGCGCAGATCGGCCAGTCCCTTCGACATGAACCAGCCGCCGGCGGCGAGGCCAAGTGCGACGATCACCGCTGCGACAATCTTGTCCGTCTTCATGCGGTCGTCCTCAACGCGCGCCAAAGCGGGCGCGGCAACCGCCGCTCACCCACAGGCCCTGGCGGGTGTCGTAGCCCCAGGTGCGCCCCTCGGTACAGGCGGCACCGGACAGTCGTTGCTGCACATAGGGCGTGCCCTGCGTCCGATCCCAGGCGCAGGTGGTGTAGCGCGCATTCTGGCTGGAACAGGTCACCGTGTAATTGCTGTTCACGCGTGCGAATTCGCCGCGGCAGCCGTGGTTCACCCAGATCTGACCGTTGCGCGAATCCCAGCCATGGCCGCGGGTGCACCCGCTGTTGGAGAGCTGCCGTACCAGGCGGGATTGCCCCTGCCACGGCGTGCGACAGATGTTGAGGCGGTTGCCGGTGCTTTCACAGCGGATGGTCTGGTGGATCGGGCCGGGAACCCCGCCGCCGTTGCCGGCGAGCGATTTGGCGATATCCGACTTGATCTGGCTGAAGGTCCAGTTGGAGCGATTGACCTGATCGAGGTAGAAGCGCAGCTGGTCGTCGGGGATGGTTCGGCCACGCGCCTGTTCGGAATATTCCAGGCTGATTACGCGGATTTGGTCGTTGCGC
This sequence comes from Pseudomonadota bacterium, assembly GCA_018242465.1. GTDB lineage: Bacteria > Pseudomonadota > Gammaproteobacteria > Xanthomonadales > Xanthomonadaceae > Solilutibacter. The sequence continues at coordinate 5,192 of JAFEBY010000050.1, forward strand.
GACAGCGTGCGCAGGTTCTCCGGCGCGTAGGCCCGGGTCTGGGCCTGCGCGGAAGCGGCAACGGGGACGAGCAGGGCCAGCGCGGATGCGACGGCGAGCGATTTGAGCAATGAAACCATGACGACCGCTCCCTCCAGATGGTGTATGGATGTCCTGCGCAGGCGACTGCATTGAAAATGACGCGCCAGGCCCCACAATACCGGTTTGCACCCCGCAACACACGCCATGCCCATCTACGCCTTCGTCTGTGACGCCTGTGGCCACGAATTCGACCGCCTGCAGAAGATGTCCGACCCCGACCCCGACACCTGTCCGAAGTGCGGCGCGCACACGGTCAAGCGCATGCTGACCGCGCCCAGCTTCCGGCTGGCCGGCGGCGGCTGGTACGAGACCGACTTCAAGAAGGACGGCGACAAGAAGCGCAATCTGGCGGGGGATGGCAGTGGCGGGGCCAAGCCCAAGAGCGACGCCGCCCCGGCTCCGGCCCCCGCGGCACCGAAACCGTCGGATTCCTGATCCCGCGCGCTGTCCGGGCTAAAATGGTCGGCTTCCAATGAGCAAGCGCCGGTGCTGTGCCGGGCTTGCAGCCGATTTCCGGAGTTTCCATGCGTGACCATTTCTGTGGCCTGATCGACGAGGCGTTGATCGGCCAGACCGTGACCCTGTGCGGCTGGGCCGACGTCGCCCGCAACATGGGCGGCCTGGTCTTCATCGACCTGCGCGATCACGAAGGCATCGTCCAGATCATCGCTGAACCGTCGTCCGCCGAAGGCAACGCCGAAGTGCTGGCTGTCGCCGCGCAGATCGGCTACGAGGATGCGTTGCAGGTCACTGGCGTGGTCCGCAAGCGCGAGTCGGTCAACAACAAGATCTGTACCGGCCAGGTCGAAGTGGTGGCGACCAGGATCGAGGTGTTGAACAAGGCCGAGCCGCTGCCGTTCCATCACCACGAGAATCCGGGCGAGGACATCCGCCTGAAGTACCGCTATCTCGACCTGCGCGCGCCGGACATGCAGCGCAAGATGCGCACGCGCACCAGGCTGGTGGCGAACCTGCGCCGCTATCTGGATGAGCGCGGTTTCCAGGACATCGAAACGCCGATCCTGACCAAGGCGACGCCGGAGGGCGCGCGTGACTTCCTGGTTCCGGCGCGCATGCACCCGGGCGAGTTCTACGCGCTGCCGCAATCGCCGCAGCTGTTCAAGCAGATCCTGATGATGGCGGGCTTCGACCGCTACTACCAGATCGCGCGCTGCTTCCGTGACGAAGCGCTGCGCGCCGACCGCCAGCTCGAATTCACCCAGCTCGACATGGAATTCGCGTGGGTGGACGAACAGATCGTGCAGGACACGGTCGAGGACATGATCCGTGAAGTGTTCAAGGAAACGATTGGGGTCGAACTGGCCGGTACCTTCCCGCGCATGACCTATGCCGAGGCGATGCGTCGCTATGGTTCCGACAAACCCGACCTGCGCATCGCACTGGAATTCGTCGATGTCGCCGAGCTGGTGAAGCACAGTGAGTTCAAGGTGTTCACCGATGCCGCCAATGACGCCGATGGCCGCGTCGTCGCCCTGCGCATTCCCGGTGGCGCGGCGCTGTCGCGCAAGCAGATCGACGAATACGCCGCGCATGCCGCCAAGTTCGGTGCCAAAGGCCTGGCCTACGTCAAGCTGGACGAGACTGGCGCGGTCAATTCTCCGATCGCCAAGTTCTTCCCGGAAGACAGCTTCAAGGCATTGCTGGGCGCAATCGGGTTGAAGAATGGCGATATCGCCTTCTTCGGCGCCGGTGCCTACAAGACCGTCAGCGACTTCATGGGTGCGCTGCGCCTGAAGGCCGGCAAGGATTTCGATCTGGTCGCCGCAGGCTGGGCGCCGCTATGGGTCACCGATTTCCCGATGTTCGAATGGGACGACGAGGAGCAGCGCTACGTCGCGCTCCACCATCCGTTCACCGCACCGGCGGTCGATTCGATCGATGACCTGCGTGCGAATGCCAAGACGGCGGTATCGCGCGGGTACGACATGGTGTTGAACGGCAACGAGATCGGCGGTGGTTCCATTCGCATCCACAATTCGAAGATGCAGTCGGCGGTGTTCGAGCTGCTCGGCATCGGTGCGGAAGAAGCGGAGGCGAAGTTCGGCTTCCTGCTCGACGCGCTCAAGTACGGTGCGCCGCCGCACGGCGGCATCGCCTTCGGTATCGATCGCATCGCCGCGCTGATGGCCGGCAGCGAATCGATCCGCGACGTCATCGCCTTCCCAAAGACCACCAGCGCGCAGTGCCTGATGACCGGTGCGCCTTCGGAGGTGCCGGACAAGCAGCTGGCCGAAGTGCACATCCAGGTGCGCGAAGCGAAGAAGTGATCATCCGCCGCGCCAGCGCCGCCGATGCCGGGATGCTGTCGGCGCTGTCGCGCGACACCTTCGACGAAACCTTCGGCCATTGCTACACGGCGGAGGATCTTCGTCATTACCTCGACACCACGTACGATCCCGCGCGTTATGCCGCGCAACTGGACGAACTCGGTTGTGCGGCCTGGCTGCTGGAAGACGAAGGGCGCGCCCTCGGCTACGTGATGGCTGGCCCGTGCAAACTGCCGCATGCCGACGTGCAACCCGGTGACATGGAGCTGATGCGCCTGTACGTGCGTCGCGAGTTGCAGAATGGCGGGCATGGTGCGCGGCTGTTCGCGCAGGCGATGGACTGGATCGCCGCCAACGGGCCGAGATCATGCTGGCTTGGTGTGTGGAGCGAAAACCCGGGGGCGCAACGCTTCTACCAGCGCTACGGCTTCGACAGGGTTGGGGAATATCTGTACGAAGTCGGAACGGCGCGCGATCTCGAATTCATATTCCGTCGCGACATGAACTGAGAGCGCATACTGGCGGAGCATCCCGAGTGGAGACTGCCATGCGCATCCTGACCGTCGCACTTCCTGCCTTGTTGCTCGCCGCCTGCGCCTCCACGGCCAGGACGCGGGATCCGCAACCGCTGCAACTGCCTGCCAATGATCGCGTCAACGTGTCGTGGGCGGATCCGGCGAGCTTCAGCGAACACAGCTGCGATTTCGCGCCGGGCGGCCGTGATGCCGAATGGGTCAGCGATCTTGCGAAGTACACCCGCGAACGCGCGGACAAGAGCCTGCCCGCCGGTGCGCATCTTGACGTGCATTTCATCGACATTGATCGCGCCGGTGAATGTCGCCCGACGATGGGTGTGGAGCAGATCCGCATCATCCGCGACATGTATCCGCCACGCATCACGCTGCACTACCGCCTGTCGGGCAATGGCGTGGTCGCGGCCGACGCCGATGCCAAGTTGTCGGACCTGGCCTTCATGATGAATCCCCCGGGACTGCCCGGGAACAGCGACCCGCTGCGCTATGAAAAGCGCGTGGTCGACGACTGGTTGCGCAAGCTGCTCGGCACGCGTTGATGCCGCGTCCCCGCGTCGTCCTGTTGCATGGCCTGTGGATGCACGCGCCGGCCATGCAATGGTTCGCATCGCGCCTGCGTCGTGATGGCTTCGACGTCATGCCGATGGGCTATTTCAGCGTTCTGGAAAGCACGGAGAGCGCGGTCGCGCGGATCGTGCGCACGCTGGATCGCCAGCCGGGCACGCATCTGGTCGGACACAGCCTTGGCGGGCTGATGGCGGTGCAAGCCGCGGCACGGTCGCGAGTGGGGCGGGTGGTGTGCCTCGGGTCGCCGCTGGCAGGTAGCCAGGCGGCCGATGGCGTGGCTTCGCGGGTGCCGGGTGGACGCAGCCTGATCGGGCAGCATCGCGAATTGCTGTTGCGCGGCGCTGGGGCCCTGCCGTCGGGCATCGAGGTCGGGATGGTTGCCGGCACCTTGCCGCGCGGGTTGGGTGGTGCCATCGCACGATTGCCGAGCCCGCACGACGGCACCGTCGCACTCGCGGAAACCCGGATTCCGGGACTGGCCGCCCATGTCGTGGTCGCGGCCAGCCACACCGGCCTGATCTTCTCCCGGGAGGCGGCCAGCCACGCCGCCTGTTTCCTGCGCGGGGGGCGTTTCACGGAGATGGCGGCGCTGGCGGCGATCGCCTGAACCGAATCTAGTAAAATCGCGGCTTTCCCCGATACGGTTGCATCCATGGGTCGTGGTCCTTCGATCGAGCAGCGCAAGAACGCTGTCGATGCCCAGCGCGGCAAGATCTTCACCAAGGTGATTCGCGAGATTTCGGTGGCAGCACGCGCCGGTGGCGGTGATCCCGCCAGCAATCCGCGCCTGCGCAGCGCCATCGACAAGGGCCTCGGTGCCAACATGAGCAAGGACGTGATCGAGCGCGCGATCAAGAAGGCGACCGGCGAGCTCGAAGGCGTCGAGTACGAGGAAATCCGTTACGAAGGCTATGCGCCCGGCGGCGTCGCGGTGATCGTCGATTGCCTCACCGACAATCGCGTGCGCACCGTCGCCGACGTTCGCCACGCCTTTACCAAGTTCGGCGGCAACATGGGCACCGAGGGTTCGGTCGCCTTCATGTTCCGCAAGTTGGGTGCCCTGAGCTTTGCGGCCGGTGTCGATGAGGATCGCGTCACCGAAGCGGCGATCGAGGCCGGCGCCGACGACGTGGTGGTCTACGACGATGGCGCGATCGATGTCATCACCTCGCCCGAAGCCTTCAACGACGTCAAGGATGCGATGGTCGCGGCCGGGTTCGCGCCCGATCTCGCCGAAGTCACCCTGCGTGCCGACAACGACATCGCCGTGAGCGGCGATACCGCCGATCAGGTACGCAAGCTGCTGGCGCGCATGGAGGAAATGGACGACGTGCAGAACGTCTATTCCAATGCGGAGTTGTCGGAGTGACGATCCGCGCGGGATTGCCTGCGTGAGCAGCGCTGTGCGCATCCTCGGCATCGATCCCGGATCGCAACGCACGGGTGTCGGCATCATCGATGTTGCGGCGGACGGCAAGCTTGCGCATGTCCACCACGCGGCGATCAACCTGCTCGGTGCCGAGGATTTCCCGCAGCGACTGGGCGAACTCGCCACCCGCCTCGGCGAATTACTGGTGGAATGGCAGCCGGATGAAGTGGCGATCGAACAGGTGTTCCTTGCACGCAACGCGATGTCGGCGCTGAAGCTCGGCCAAGCGCGCGGCGCGGCGATCGTGGCTTGTGTCATTCGCGGCTTGAAAGTGAATGAATATGCGGCCAAGGAAGTGAAGCTGGCGCTGGTCGGGCGCGGGGGCGCTGACAAGGATCAGGTGCAGCACATGGTCGGTGCGATGCTGAACCTGAAAGGCAAATTGCAGGCGGACGCCGCCGATGCATTGGCGATCGCGGTGACGCATGCGCATGTGCGCGCCAGTGCGGCACGATTGGGCGTCGGCGTGCGCCAGGCATGGTCAAGGAGATGAAGCGGTGATCGGTCGATTGACAGGTGTCATCATCCACAAGCAGCCGCCGTGGCTGGTGGTCGACGTCCATGGCATCGGCTACGAGCTGGAAGCACCGATGAGCACGTTCTACGACCTGCCCGACGTCGGCAGGGACGTGGTGCTGTTCACCCACTACGCACAAAAGGAAGACAGCGTTTCGTTGTACGGCTTCCTGACCGAGGGCGAGCGCCGGCTGTTCCGTGACGTCCAACGCGTCAGCGGCATCGGCGCGAAGATCGCGCTCGCGGTGCTGTCGGGCGTCAGCGTCGACGAATTCGCGCGCCAGCTGCAGGCCTCGGATGTCACGGCGCTCACGCGCATTCCCGGCATCGGCAAGAAGACCGCCGAGCGCATGGTGGTGGAATTGCGCGATCGTGCCGCCGATCTCGTGGGGAGCGGGGCATCGCAGGTGCTGCAGGGGCCCGCCGACCCGCAGTCGGAATCGCTGGTGGCGCTCCAACAGCTCGGCTACAAGCCGGCGGAGGCCGAGCGCATGGTCAAGGCGGTGGCCGCTGCCGGCGACAGCGTCGAGACCATCATCCGCAAGGCCCTGCAGCAGGCGTTGCGCTGACGCGGTCTCGCCATCGGCGTACCATGCGCCCCTGGACGGTTCTCCTCCCGAAATGAACGACCACCCCAAGCACCCGGAACACGCGCAAAGCGGACATGGACACCAGGCACCGGGGGGATTGCCCGGTCTGGTGCTGGGTGCGATCGGCGTCGTCTTCGGCGATATCGGCACCAGCCCGCTTTACACACTCAAGGAAGCGTTCATTCCGCACTACGGACTGACGCCGGACCACGACACCGTGCTCGGGGTGCTGTCGCTGGCGTTCTGGGCGCTGATGATCGTGGTGACGTTGAAGTACGTGACCATCATCATGCGTGCCGACAACGAGGGCGAGGGCGGCATCATGGCGTTGATGGCGCTGGCCCAGCGCACGCTCGGCAAGACCTCGCGCTCGTTCTACGTGGTCGGTATCCTCGGCATCTTCGGCGCCTCACTGTTCTTCGGCGATGGCGTGATCACGCCCGCCATCACCACGCTGTCTGCGGTCGAAGGCCTCGAAGTCGCGGCGCCGGCACTGCACCGGTTCATCCTGCCGCTGACCATCGTGATCCTGATCGGCCTGTTCGTCAGCCAGCGATTCGGCTCGGACAAGGTCGGGCGCGTGTTCGGGCCGGTGATGGTGGTGTGGTTCCTCACGCTTGCAGTGATCGGCGTGCACAACATCGTCGACGCGCCGGAAGTGATCCATGCGCTGAATCCGTGGTGGGGCGCACGCTTCTTCGTCGAGCATGGCTGGCACGGCATCTTCATCCTCGGCGCCGTGGTGCTGGCGGTCACCGGCGGTGAAGCGCTGTATGCCGACATGGGCCACTTCGGCGCCAAGCCAATCCGAGCCGCCTGGTACTTCTTCGTCTTGCCCTGCCTGGTGATGAACTATCTCGGCCAGGGTGCGTTGCTGCTGGAAAACCCGGACGCCAAGGGCAATCCGTTCTTCCAGGCGGTGCCCGACTGGGCGCAGGTGCCGATGGTGGTGCTGGCGACGATGGCGGCGATCATCGCCTCGCAGGCAGTGATCACCGGCGCATTCTCGGTGGCGCGTTCGGCGATGCAACTCGGCTACATCCCGCGCATGTTCGTGCGCCACACTTCGCGCGACACCATCGGTCAGATTTACGTGCCCGGCATCAACTGGTTCCTGATGGTCGCGGTGATCGCGCTGGTGATGACGTTCCGCACGTCCACCGCGCTGGCCACCGCCTATGGCGTCTCGGTGTCCGGCACGATGCTGATCGATACTTTGTTGCTGGCGCTGGTCGCCAACCGCCTGTGGCCGAAGCAGCGCAAGTGGGTGTTGCCTTTGTGCGTGATGTTCTTCGTGGTCGATCTTTCCTTCCTGATTGCCAATGCGGTGAAGTTCTTCGATGGCGCGTGGTTCCCGCTGCTGCTGGCGGCGATCATCTTCACCCTGATGCGCACCTGGCGTCGTGGCCGCGAATTGCTGCGCGCGGAAGTGCAGAAGGAAGGCATCAAGCTCGACAGCTTCCTGCCCGGATTGATGCTGGCGCCGCCGGTGCGGGTGCCGGGAACGGCAATTTTCCTCGCTGCCGATCCGGCGCTGGTGCCGCACGCGCTGCTGCACAACCTCAAGCACAACAAGGTGCTGCACGAACGCAACATCTTCCTCACCGTGAAGACGCTGACGGTGCCGCATGCCCATCGCGACCAGCGCCTGAAGGTCAGCTCCATCGGCGACGAGTTCTACCGCATCGAGATTTCGTTCGGCTTCATGGAAACGCCGGATGTACCGCGTGCACTGATGCAGCTGGCCGACTGTAGCCACATGTGCCTTGACCCGATGGACACCACCTATTTCGCCAGCCACGAAACCATCATCGCCAGCGCCCGCCGCGGCATGCCGATCTGGCGCGACAAGCTGTTCGCGCTGATGCATCGCAACGCGGTGTCGGCGACCTCGTTCTTCCATATCCCCGGCAACCGCCTGGTCGAACTCGGCGCACCGGTCCAGATCTGATCCGGCACATCCCATGAACGCATCCGCAGACGAGCACTCCGGTTCGCAATCGGCGCACGGCCACGCCGGTCCGCTCGCCGCCCTGGCGGTCAGCGCGCTGGGCGTCGTCTTCGGCGACATCGGCACCAGCCCGCTGTACACGATCCAGGAAGCCTTCACGCCGCACTACCGGCTGGCGGTGAACCACGACACCGTGCTCGGCCTGCTGTCGTTGATCATCTGGACGATCGTGTTCGTGGTGACGGTGAAGTACGTCGCCATCATCATGCGCGCCGACAACGAAGGCGAGGGCGGCATCATGGCGTTGATGGCGCTTGCCCAGGGCGCGCTCGGCAAGAAGGCGCCAAAGCTGATGTACCGCATGGGCATCCTTGGCATCTTCGGCGCTTCACTGTTCTTCGGTGATGGCGTGATCACCCCGGCGATGACCACGCTCTCGGCGGTCGAAGGCCTGAACGTGGCGACGCCGGCGTTCAGCCATTTCGTGCTGCCGATTTCACTGGTCATCCTCGTCATCCTGTTCGTCGGCCAGCGCTTCGGTACTGCACGCGTCGGTCGCGTGTTCGGTCCAGTGATGCTGGTATGGTTCATCGCCGTCGCCGCGCTCGGCATCTGGAACATCCGCCTGGCGCCAGAAGTGCTGAAATCGCTCAACCCGTGGTGGGGCCTGAAGTTCTTCCTCGACCATGGCATCGCTGGGCTCACGATCCTCGGTGCGGTGGTGCTGGCCGTGACTGGCGGTGAAGCGCTCTATGCGGACATGGGCCATTTCGGGGCGAAGCCCATTCGCATCGCCTGGTATTTCGTAGTGCAACCGTGCCTGATCCTCAACTACATGGGCCAAGGTGCGCACGTGCTAGTGCGCCCGGAATCGATCGGTAACCCCTTCTACGAATCGGTGCCGAAGGCGCTGCTGATCCCGATGTTGGTGCTGGCGACGATGGCGGCGATCATCGCCTCGCAGGCGGTAATCACCGGTGCATTCTCGATGGCGCGATCGGCGATGCAGCTCGGCTACATCCCGCGCATGCAGATTCGTCACACTTCGAAGGACACCATCGGCCAGATCTATGTGCCTGCGATCAACTGGACGCTGCTGCTGCTGGTGATTGCGGTGGTGATCGGTTTCGGCAGTGCGACGCGACTGGCGACCGCCTACGGAGTCTCGGTGACCGGGACCATGCTGATGACCAGCATCCTGATGATCGTCTACCTCAGCAATACGCGAAAAATGCCGTTGCTGTTCTGGCCGGCGGCGGCGATCTTCGTTCTGGTCGACGTCGCCTTCCTCGGCTCGAACCTCGCCAAGTTCATGGATGGTGCATGGTTCCCGCTGCTGCTTGGCCTCGTCATCTTCACGATGATGCGTACCTGGCGACGTGGTCGCGACCTGCTGCGTGAGGAGATGCACAAGGACGGCATCCAGCTCGACACCTTCCTGCCGGGATTGATGCTGGCGCCTCCGGTACGGGTAGAAGGCACGGCGATCTTCCTGACCGCAGACAAGACGATGGTGCCGCACGCTTTCCTGCACAACCTCAAGCACAACCGCGTCCTGCATGCCCGCAACATCTTCCTCACGGTGGCGACGCTGACGGTGCCGGTGGCACCACGTGGACAGCGGCTGTCGGTGCAGGCGATCGGCGACGATTTCTTCCGCGTGATCGTCCGCTTCGGCTTCATGGAGACGCCGGACGTGCCACGCGCACTGATGGAAATGGCCGATTGCAGCCAGATGTGCCTTGACCCGATGGAAACCACCTATTTCGCCAGCCGCGAACGCATCATCGCCAGCCGCCGCCAGGGCATGCCGATCTGGCGCGACAAGCTGTTCGCCTTCATGATGCGGAATGCCGCCCCGGCCAGCGATTTCTTCAACATCCCCAGCAACCGGCTGGTGGAGCTGGGCACGCAGGTGCAGATCTGAGGACCCTCGCGCTTTCCTTCATAATCGGGGCATGACCGAAGACCGCATCATCGCTTCCGACGCCACCCGCGAGGACGAGGCCAGCGAAGCCAGCATCCGCCCGCGTCGCTTGGCCGACTACCTCGGCCAGCAGCAGGTGCGCGAGCAGATGCAGATCTATATCGACGCTGCCCGCGGTCGCGGCGAGGCGCTCGACCATGTGTTGATCTTCGGGCCCCCCGGGCTCGGCAAGACCACGCTCTCGCATGTCATCGCCAACGAGCTCGGCGTCAACTTGCGCGTCACCAGCGGTCCGGTGATCGAGCGCGCCGGCGATCTCGCCGCGTTGCTGACCAACCTGCAACCGCACGATGTCTTGTTCATCGACGAGATCCATCGCCTGTCCCCCGTGGTGGAGGAAGTGCTGTATCCGGCGATGGAGGATTTCCAGATCGACATCATGATCGGCGAAGGCCCGGCCGCGCGCTCGATCAAGCTCGACTTGCCGCCCTTCACGCTGGTTGGTGCAACCACGCGCGCGGGCCTGTTGACCGCGCCGCTGCGCGATCGCTTCGGCATCGTCCAGCGCCTCGAGTTCTACAGCACCGCCGAGCTGACCCAGATCGTCGTGCGTTCGGCACAAATCCTCGGCATCCATTGCGAGGGCGAGGGTGCCGCCGAGATTGCCCGCCGCTCACGCGGGACGCCGCGCATTGCCAACCGCCTGCTGCGGCGCGTGCGCGACTACGCGCAGGTGCGCGCGGACGGACGCATCGACCACGCCAGTGCGCAGGCCGCGATGCAGATGCTCAAGGTCGATCCGGAAGGTTTCGATGAGCTCGATCGCCGCCTGCTCAATCTCATCATCGAGAATTTCGACGGCGGCCCGGTCGGCGTCGAATCGCTGGCCGCGGCACTCAGCGAGGAACGCGGTACGCTCGAAGACGTGATCGAGCCCTATTTGATCCAGCAGGGGTTCCTGGTGCGTACCGCGCGGGGACGCATGGTCACCCACAAGGCCTGGCGCCATCTCGGCCTGAAGCCGCGCGGTGGCACCGGAGTCGGGGGATCGGAGAGCCTGATTTGAACGCAGGCCCAACCGCCGGCGCCGCAGGGCTTGTCTTCCAGTGGCCGGTGCGGGTGTACTGGGAGGATACCGATGCCGGTGGCGTCGTGTACCACGCCCAGTACCTGGCCTTCATGGAACGCGCGCGCAGCGAATGGATGCGCGCCACCGGCCACGGCCAGGAACTGTTGCGCGAGCGCGACGGCCTGGTGTTCGTGGTGCGGGCGATGCAGGTCGATTTCCGTGCGCCCGCTCGCCTCGACGATGCGTTGCAGGTGAGCGTGGAATTGCGCGAATGCCGGCGGGCATCGTTGGTGCTGAAACAGGAGATCCGCCGCGACGGAATACTGCTGGTCGATGGCGAAGTCCGCATCGCTGCACTGCTGGCGCAAACCTTCCGGCCATGCCCGTTGCCGCCGGCCTTGTATGAACAATTGAAGTCGCTTGAATGCAAAGGTGATTGATGGTGTCCTCGATGTTGCTTGATGTGCCGGCCGCGATCCCCGCAGCCGATATCAATCCGTTGCAATTGGTCCTGCACGCGTCGCTGCCGGTGCAGCTGGTGATGGCGATCCTGCTGGTGGTCTCGGTGGCGTCGTGGGCGATCATCTTCCGCAAGCGTGCACAACTGGGCGCCGCCGAGCGCGAAGCCGCCGATTTCGAGGAACGCTTCTGGTCGGGCGCACAGCTCGGCGACCTGCATGCGCGCGCCGGCAAGAACGGCGGCATCGACGGCATGGAAGCGATCTTCGACGCCGGCATGCGCGAGTTCCATCGTGTCACCCAGATGCGTGGCGCCGACAGCCGCCTGCAGCTGGAAGGCGCGCAACGCGCGATGCGCGCGGCCACCGCGCGCGAGCTCGACAGCCTGGAGCACAACCTCGAATTCCTCGCCAACACCGGCTCGATCAGTCCTTACATCGGCCTGTTCGGCACGGTGTGGGGCATCATGATTTCGTTCCAGGGCCTTGCCAGCCTCAAGCAGGCGACGATCGCCACCGTTGCGCCGGGCATCTCGGAAGCGTTGATCGCCACGGCGATGGGCCTGTTCGCGGCGATCCCGGCGGTGTGGGCCTACAACCGCCTCGCCACCCGCGTCGATCGCCTGGCATCGCGCTACGACGCGTTCTCGGAAGAGTTCTCGTCGATCCTGCAGCGCTGGTCGCCGTTGCCCGACGCGCGCTGACATGGCTGCGCGCAACACATCGCGGCGACGCAAGCACCGGCTGAAGTCGGAAATCAACGTCGTGCCGTACATCGACGTCATGCTGGTGCTGCTGATCATCTTCATGGCGACCGCGCCGTTGCTCAATCTCGGCGTCGATGTCGACTTGCCGCAGAGCAGCGCGCAATCGATCCAGGTCGACGTCGAGCCGGCGATCGTCAGCGTCGATGCCGAAGGCGCGTTGTCGCTCACCATCGATGGCACTCGCACGCCGTCATCGCGCGACGAGGTGGTGCAGCGGGTGCAGGCTTTTGTCGCTGCACATCCGAAAGCACCGGTCTATGTGGCCGGGGATGGCAAGGCTTCGTACCAGACCGTCTATGACGTATTGAGCCTGCTGCAAACCGAGGCGCATGTACCGCGCGCCGGATTGATGAGCATGCCGAGCGGAGCGTCCGCAAAGTGAAGGAGCAGCGCGCCGCTGCCGCGCGCGGGACCGGATACGCGATCCTGCTGCACGCATTCCTGATCGGACTGCTGTTGTTCGGCCTTCATCGCGTCAGCCAGCAGGGGGGGGATGCCGGCGGTGATGGCGCATTGCAGACGGATATCGCGTCGGTCAACGATCTCTCCGCGAAAACGCGTCGCGCCTTGCTGGGCGAACCGAAGGCAGAGGTGCAGCCGTTGCCGCAACCGATCGAAGTTCCGCAGGAATTGCCAAAGCCTGCGGAAACGCCGGTCGAAGCCAAGCCACCGCCCGCGGCGAAGCCGGCTCCTGTGGAGAAGCCGGTGGCCGAACGCCCACGGCCGCCGACCAAGACACCACCGCCGAGACCCGAGCCGGTGTCGGTCGACATGAGCAAGAATGTGCCGACGCCCGAGCCTCGCAAAAAAAGTGCCGAATCCGATCTCGCCGCACGTGCCGCAGCGGAAGCCGCGCGCCTGACGAAGGCAACCAACCTGGCCAAGCAGCGCGCCATGCAGATCGCGGATGCAGGCGTGCCCGACGGCGCGCGCAGCCCGGCGTCGGCGCGTGCAGGCGTCGGTGCCGGCAAGAGCCGCAACAGTGGACAGCAGAAGTGGCTGGATGCCGTGGGCCGGGCGATCGAGGCGAAATGGCTGCGTCCCGACGACATCCCGCCGGGGCAGGAGTGCCCGATCCATATCCGCATCATTCCCGGTGGCGAGGTGATTGCCGCCACCGTGTTGCCGGGATGTCCGTATTCCGAGGAGGCCAAGCGCAGTGTCGAGAAGGCCGTGCGCGATGCCAGTCCGTTGCCGTTCAAAGGTTATGAAGACGCGTATTCGCGTGATTTCACTGCGAATTTTCGGCCGTCACGGTAGGCGCACACCCTACGGTGAACCGGCATTCAGCTAAATGACGCCTCCGCGTTTACCCTAGTCGGACGCATCCCAACGTAGAACTCCCCCTGATGCGATTCTTCTTCGCAATTTCAATCTTCATGCTTTCCGGCGCGGCCTTCGCGCAGTCCAACCCTCAGGTCGACGTGATCGGCGGTCGCGACGCCGCCCAACCGATCGCGGTGGTGCCGTTCGCGGGCAGTGCGCCTGGTGAAAGCGATATCGCCGCCGTGGTCCGCGCCGACCTCCAGCGTTCCGGCCAGTTCAAGGCCATGCCGGAATCGGCCATGCCCGAGAAGCCGACCACCGCCGCCGAGCTGCACTTGCCGGTGTGGCAGGCTGCAGGACAGGGGCTGGTGTTGATCGGTCGTGTCAGCAATGGCGCATCGATGCGCGTCGAATACGAACTCTATGACGTGGTGCACAAGCAGCGCCTGCTCGGATTCGCCAAGAGTGGCCCGGCCAGTGCGGCACGCGACATCGCCCATCAGATCGCCGATGACATCTACCAGAAGGTGTTGAACGTGCGTGGCGCGTTCTGGACGCGCATGGCCTATGTGCGCGTGTCCGGCCTGGGCAAGCATGCGACCTACAGTCTGGTCGTCGCCGATGCCGATGGCCACAATGCGCGCGTGCTGGAAACCGCCAACGCGCCGATCATGTCGCCGACGTGGAGCCCGGATGGCCGTCGCATCGCCTACGTCAGTTTCGCCAAGGGTAATTCCACGGTGAAGGTGCGCAACCTGTCAGGTGGTGACACGACGGTTGCTTCATTTCCCGGACTCAATGCCAGTCCGTCGTTCTCGCCGGATGGTGCGCGCCTGGCAGTGACGCTGTCGCGCGATGGCAATCCCGAGATCTACACGCTGCCGGCCAGCGGCGGCGCGCCGACGCGCGTGACCCACCAGCTCGGCATCGACACCAGCGCGGTGTGGACATCGTCGGGCATCTATTTCACTTCGGATCGTGGCGGACGCCCGCAGATCTACAAGACGTCCGCGTCCGGCGGCAGTGCCAGTCGCGTCACCTTCCAGGGCGATTACAACGCCGATGTCGCGTTCTCGCTCGATGGCAAGGTGATGGCGGTGACGCAGGGCAACGGCGGCAACTATCGCATTGCGGTGTTCGATACCCGCAGCGGTCCGGGCCAGTGGACCACGGTGTCGCCGGGATCGCTGGACGAATCGCCGAGCGTGGCGCCGAATGGCAGCATGGTGATGTATGACGCCCATGAAGGCAGCCGCAGCGTGATCCATGTGGTGTCGTCGGATGGCCGCGTGCGCGAACGCATCGACACCGACGGCAACGCCCAGGACCCGGCGTGGTCGCCGTATCGCAACACCCCGTGATTTCACTTTGAAACTGCATTCTCCGAAGGAGTCGACAATGAACAACCTGCGTGCCGTCGTGATCGCTCTTGCCTGTTCGGGCATGATCGTTGCCTGTTCCACCAAGACCAAGGACACGCCGCCGCCGCCGGTGGTGGATTCCGGCAACAAGGCCGATACGGCGGCCAAGCCCGACACCGGCGTCTCCACCGCACCGATCGCGGGGGCCTATGGTCCGGGCGATCTCGACAAGGATGCTTGCCTGAAGAATCGTTCGGTCTACTTCGACTACGATTCCGACACCACCAAGCCGGAATTCCAGGCATCGATCAGCTGCCACGCCAAGTACCTGCGGGATCGCCCCGCGGCGCGCATGCGCCTGGAAGGCAATACCGACGAACGCGGCAGCCGCGAATACAACCTCGCGCTGGGCGAGCGTCGCGCCCGCAGCGTGTCCTCGGCGATGCAGGCCATGGGCGCCAGCGGCGGCCAGATCAACGTGGTGAGCTACGGCGAGGAACGCCCGGAATGCCGTGAGTCCGATGAAGCATGCTGGCAGAAGAATCGCCGCGTGGACATCAACTACACCACGCCCTGAGCACGATCATGCGCATTCTTCCCGCACTGGTGTTTGCGCTGATGCTGCCCGCCGTGCCTGCGATGGCACAGCGGGCCAGCCTCGCCGAACGCGTCGATGCGCTGGAAGCGCATGCCGCCGACAACAGCGAAAAGCTGGAAATGCTGAACCAGATCAATGCGCTCAAGGAAGAAGTGCGCAACCTGCGTGGCCAGGTTGAAGATCTGCAGCAGCAGCTCAACCAGCAGAAGGAAGCCGGTCGCAATCAGTATCTTGATATTGATGGCCGCCTGAATCGCCTCGAGGGCGGCAACAAGCCTGCAAGCGGCAACGATGGCGGGGCGTCTGCCCAGCAACCGGCGCAGCCGGAGGCCAATGCCCCTGCGGATGTCCCGCCGGCGGCGTCGAACGGCAATGACCGTGTTGATTACGATGCCGCGTTCAAGGCTTTGAGGGGGGGCGATTACGTCAAGTCGTCGCGCAGCTTCAAGGCCTTCATCGAGCGCTGGCCCAAGAGCGCGCTGATCCCCAATGCGCACTACTGGCTAGGGGAGAGCTATTACGCCACCGGCAACTATGAGATGGCGGCGCAACAGTTCAAGCACGTGGTCGACACCTATCCGACTCATCCCAAGGCTGCCGATGCCGCGTTGAAGTTTCGCATGTCGGAGCAAGCCTTGAAGCAGCAAAAACCGCAGCGGAAGCCCGGCGCAAGGTAAAATGGCGGCATGAATGCCGTCGCGACCCCAGCGGCCGAGACCGCGCCGGAACCAACATCCGAGCGCCTCCGGATCACCGAAATCTTCCTGTCCCTGCAAGGCGAAGCCCGCGATGCCGGCTGGCCGACGGTGTTCGTGCGCCTGACCGGCTGTCCGTTACGCTGCCTCTATTGCGATACGGCCTACGCGTTCCATGGCGGCGAATGGAAGGATATCGACGACATCGTTGCGATGGTGGCGGGCCACGGCGTGCGCCACGTCTGCGTCACCGGGGGCGAGCCGTTGGCGCAGAAGCGCTGCGTGCAACTGCTGGAGAAACTGTGTGACCTGGGGTTGGTCGTATCACTGGAAACATCCGGTGCCATCGATATCGGCGACGTCGATGCGCGTGTCTCCCGCGTGGTCGACATCAAGACGCCAGGTTCCGGCGAAGTCGTGCGCAATCGCATGGAGAACATTCCCTTGCTGACGCCGCATGACCAGGTCAAGTTCGTGATCTGCTCACGCGAGGATTTCGACTGGGCGCGCAATGTTGTCACCGAACACGCATTGGACAGTCGTTGCGATGTGCTGTTCTCGCCCAGCCACGGGCAGGTGGCGCCGCGTGAACTCGCTGACTGGATCGTCGCCGAACATGTCCCGGTGCGTTTCCAGATGCAATTGCACAAACAGCTGTGGGGAGAGGAACCGGGCCGATGACGACACCTGCAGTGGTACTTGTTTCCGGCGGCATGGATTCCGCGGTCGTGCTCGCGATCGCGCGCGAACAGGGGTTTGCCACGCATGCGATGAGCGTGCGCTACGGTCAGCGTCATCTCTCCGAGTTGGACGCCGCGCAACGCGTCGCGACGATGCTCGGCGCGGTTGAACACAAAACCGTCGAGATCGACCTGCGCACCATCGGTGGTTCCGCGCTGACCAGCGAGACGTACGAGGTTCCAACCGATGCCGATGGCCACGAGATCGGCAGCGGCAACATCCCTGTTACTTACGTGCCCGCGCGCAACACGCTGATGCTGTCGGCGGCGCTGGGTTGGGCCGAAGTGCTGGGCGCACGCGACATCTTCTGCGGCGTCAATGCGGTGGATTATTCTGGCTATCCCGATTGTCGGCCGGAATTCATCGCCGCGTTCGAAACACTGGCCAATCTCGCCACCCGCGCTGGCGTCGAGGGCACGCGCTTCCACGTCCACGCCCCGCTGATGCGGATGAGCAAGGCCGACATCGCCCGCGAAGGCGAGCGGCTCGGAGTGGATTTCGCGCAGACAGTCAGCTGCTACCAGGCCGATGCGGGCGGACGGGCCTGCGGCCATTGCGATGCCTGCCTGTTGCGCGCACGCGGCTTCGCCGATGCCGGACTGGCCGATCCCACCCGCTATCGCTGATTCGCTACAATATGCGGCCCGGTGCAATGCCGGGCTGTGACCGGGTCGTTAGCTCAGTCGGTAGAGCATCGGACTTTTAATCCGCTGGTCGATGGTTCGAATCCATCACGACCCACCACATCGCCAATCCCATGAGCCGGTATGCCCTGCCTGCACAGATTGTCGGTGACGACCTCGAGTTCGACCCGCTGAGTTGATCATGAGGGAAAGTCAGTGGGTGGGGTGGTCTGGAGGGGATGTCTACCCTAGAATCCCATGTGTTGGATCGGATGAAGGGGCATTCGAGTGCGCATACTCGCAAAAAATATATTTGCTGGCACACGTGGCCCAGCGATCGTCGTGTTGTCGACTTTGGGGGTCCTGACACCAGCCTGGGCCCAGGTTGTTACCACATGTCCCTCTGGATTCGTGAGTTCTCGGCTGTTTACCGGAACAGGTGCGGTCCAGACGTTCGTGGTGCCTGCGCAGGTCACATCTATCCGCGTCATCGCTGTAGGCGCGGATGGTGGCGAACGAAATAATGGCAAAGCCTGTGGGGGGAGCGGTTATAGCGGTGGGGCTGGTGCACGTATCGAAGGGACCTATGCAGTCACGCCCGGACAAACGATTTCCTTGCTTCCAGGCAGTCCCGGCGCCAGCGGTAACTGCGAATCCGGCGGTGGCGGTGCGACAGGCGTATATATCGCCGGCAATCTCGCCATCATTGCCGGGGCGGGTGGTGGTGACGACAACACCGGCAAAGGCGGTGGTGGTCAAGCTGGCCTGAATGGCAGTAACGGTTATCATCCGGGGGGGCATTGTGGCTCCGGCGGATTGGCGGGCACCGGAGGTAATGGTGGCGCGCAAGGCGAAACACCGCCGAAAGGCAGTGGCAGTGGACCATGCCCCTCCGGCGATGGTGGTGCTGGCGGCGGCGGTTTCCTGACTGCGGGAACCGATGAAGGAAGCAATGGCAGCCATCTTGGCCCGACCGGCGGCGGGAGATGCAACATCTTGGGCGCAGTGGGCGGGAATGCCGGCAAGGACAATACCTCCAACGCAGGTTCACCGGAGGGCGCTGCGGGGGGCTGGGGTGTCTGCGGTGGCGGCGGTTCGGATGATCGTGAAAGTGGCGGCGGTGGTGGGTATTCAGGCGGTGGTGGTGGTCCAGAATCGGGTTATCCCGGTGGCGGTGGCTCCATTGTCCAGAATGCAGGCGCGGCGGTGGTTTCCAACACGGCCACCACTGCGGGTGCGGATGGTGGGGGGACCGGGCAGGTCGGATCTGTTCGTCTGTGCTGGCCAGGGTCAGATCTCTCCGTGACCAAGACGGATTTTGTAGCGAGCAAGCCATCGGGAAGCACAACGACCTACCAAATACAGGTGAAAAACGCTGGCCCATTGTCGGCAAATGGCGCGGTTGTAACTGATCCTGTTGTTCCGGGGTTGAGCTGCACGACAGCACCGACATGCAGTGCCGCTGGTGGTGCGGTTTGCCCCACGCCGTTAAGCGTCGCAACGCTGCAGACCAGTGGCTTGGTGATCCCGACGTTCCCGAGCGGTGGATCGATTACGCTGGGCTTGACGTGTACCGTGACTGCGACGGGATTCTGAGCAAATGCCCCGACACAGAAATCGGATGGCAGTCACGGAGCGTCATGCTTCGAGTGGCGTTCATCAGGGTGCGCAGAGTGCTAATTGTGATGCTGACCACAAGTTCAGGAGGCGGGATTCGCGGGTGTACCTGAGTTGTGACAGTCAGGCATTACTATGGTCATGAAGCAAAATGCTAAAATCGACATCGTCAAATGGCAGTAATGTCATTGTCGCGGTTGAAGGGGAGGGGGCGTATGGATACGTTGAATGCATCGCACGAATGCAGGGCGCCTGAGGGTGTTCCTTTTGTTGTTGCTCGTGTAATTGCAGGAGTGTCGATATCCACGACATTACGGCTGCAACCAATTGGCGCGGCGTTTTCCGCGCATTTCATTGACAAAAATGCTGCGGCTTGCAGGCTTGGCCGCGCCACCATGGCAACAGGACGATAAGCGATGCAGTACGCGACAGGGAATGGATGGGGCGGGAAGATGGTGCGCGCGATGCATGTAGGTAACCGCATTGTCGCGACGGGGCTTTTGCTGCTATCCGCATTCGCGGCCCAAGCCCAGACCACGGTGAGCAATGCCGCGACTGTTGCTCCGCCTTCTGGTGGCGTCATCCTGAATTCCGGTACCAGTTGCACGCCTGCGTCCGCCCCAGCCGGAACAACGGTTTCATTCGACTCCGCCACCAATGGCGGAACCTGTACCGCCAAAGACACGGATACGGTGCTGGTCGCCCCGACCGTGGCGAAGGCGTTTGCGCCGTCCACGATCACGGCAGGTGGCACCAGCGTCCTGACGATCACGCTGAACAACAACAATGCGACGGCGGCGACGTTGAGCGCGGCACTGGTGGATACGCTGCCTGCCGGCGTGACGCTGGCGAACGCGACGTTCGGCGGAACCTGCACGGGCACCGTCAGTGGTGCGACGGGCGGCAGTACCGTCACTTATGTCTCGGGCGCGACGATCCCCGGTGGTGCACCGGGCAGCTGCACGATCACGGCGAACGTGACCAGCAGTACGCCTGGCACGGTGACCAACACGATTGCGGCCGGTGCGCTGCAGACCAGTAATGGCAATAATGCCGCTGCTGCGACGGCGAACCTGACGGTGCAGACGGCCGCGAACGTCTCGCTGACGAAAGCGGGCCCGCTCACGGCGTTGGCGGGATCGAGTTTTCAGTACACGTTGACGCTGACCAATAGCGGTCAGACGGCGACGGGGACGAACCTGGTCGTTCAGGATCAGCTGCCGGCGGGCGTGGTGGCGACGGCGGTCGCTGGAGCGAGCTGCGGAGCGATGCCGAGTGCGGCGGGTGCGTTGTTGACATGCGCGGTGCCAGGTCCGGTTGCGGCGAACAGCGGGACGCAATCGTTCACCGTGACCGTGACCGCACCGGCGACGAGCGGAAACATCACGAATTACGCATCGACGAATCCGACAGGTGCGGGCAATCCGGGGACTTCGCCTGGAAAAGGTTGCGTAAGTAACGCGTCGACGAGTTGCGCGAACGCAGCGACGATGATCAACGCTCCCAAACTGGACATCACCAAGGGCGCGCCGACAAGTGCGACGGTGGGGCAGTCGTTCAACTACACGATCACGGTCAAGAACATCGGCACGGCAGATACGACGGCCGCGGCGACGGTGACGGACACGATTCCGACGGGCTTGACGATCAACAGCGCAAGTGCAGGCTGTACGATTGCCGCACAGCTCGTGACGTGCTCAGTGCCGACGGGGCTGTCCTTTGTGACGCCGGGCAACACGACGACATTCACGGTGAACGTGACATCGCAGGTCTCGATTGCGGGCGCGCTGGTGAGCAACGTGGCGCACGTGCAGGGCGGTGGTGATCCGAATTGCAGCGTGAACTGCGACAGCCCGCCGGTGACGACGCAAATCAATGCGCCGAAGCTGAACATCACCAAGGGCGCACCGACAAGTGCGACGGTGGGGCAGTCGTTCAACTACGTGATCATGGTGCAGAACATCGGCACGGCGGACACGACGGCTGCAGCGACGGTGACGGACACGATTCAGACCGGGTTGACGATCAACAGCGCAAGTGCAGGCTGTACGATTGCCGCGCAGCTCGTGACGTGCACCGTGCCGGCGGGATTGTCTTACGTGTCGCCGGGCAACACGACAGCATTCACGGTGAGCGTGACGCCGCAGGCCTCGACCTCGGGCACGCTGGTGAACAACATGGCGCACGTAAAGGGCGGTGGCGACCCGACCTGCGCGGTGAACTGCGATAGCCCGAACGTGCCGACGCAGATCAACGCGCCGAAGTTGGACATCACGAAGACCGCGCCGGCGACGGCGGTGGTGGGCGTGCCGTACGACTATGTGATTACGGTGAAGAACAGCGGCACGGCGGCGACGACGTCGGCGATGACGGTGA
>JAFEBY010000051.1 GCA_018242465.1 Pseudomonadota bacterium
CTGGAACCGGAGTGGGAAGGCCACGTGACGCTGGAATTCAGCAATACCACGCCGCTGCCGGCGCGCATCTACGCCAACGAAGGCGTGGCGCAGATGCTGTTCTTCCAGTCGGACGAAGTCTGCGACACCAGCTACCGCGATCGCGGTGGCAAGTACCAGGGACAGACCGGCGTCACGCTGCCGAAGACCTGAGTCGCGCGCGCAGCCCCGCGATTCTTTCGGTTACGACGGGATCGGCATACGGCATTGGCGGTCGTGCACCCCACACCGGCTTGGGCCACGCCGTGTCGCTCTTGAAGCGTGCAATGACGTGGACATGCAGCTGGCTGACCATGTTGCCGAGTGTGGCGATGTTGAGCTTGTCGGGCGTGAACAGGTCGCGGAGTGCTTGCGCGGCGAGGTCGATTTCGCGCCATGCCCTCGTGCGGTCGTCCTCGTCGAGGTCAAGCAGTTCGCGGGCATCCGCAACGCGCGGCACCAGAATCAGCCACGGATAGTTGGCGTCGTTCATCAGCAGGACGTCGCACAGCGGCAGCGATGCGATGTGCCAGGTATCGGCGGCGAGCTGTGGGTGCAGGGTGAATTCGTGCATGCCCTATATAATCCCACACCCTTTCCCGGTGGCCCGCATGTCCCTGTCCCAGCCCAAAGTCGGTTTCGTCAGCCTTGGCTGCCCCAAGGCCCTGGTCGATTCCGAGCGCATCCTCACCCAGCTGCGGGTCGAGGGCTATGACTTGGTGCAGAGCTATGACGATGCCGACGTGGTGGTGGTCAACACTTGCGGCTTCATCGATTCGGCGGTGGCGGAATCGCTGGACGCGATCGGCGAGGCGATGGCCGAGAACGGCAAGGTGATCGTCACCGGCTGCCTCGGCAAGCGCAGCGAGGTGATCCGTGAAGCCTATCCGGATGTATTGTCGATCAGTGGGCCGCAGGATTACGCCAGCGTGATGGACGCGGTGCATGTCGCATTGCCGCCCAAGCACGATCCCTTCGTCGACCTCGTGCCGGATTACGGGCTGAAGCTGACGCCGAAGCACTACGCCTACCTGAAGATTTCCGAAGGCTGCAACCATCGCTGCAGCTTCTGCATCATCCCGTCGATGCGCGGCGACCTGGTGTCGCGCCCAGTCGATGACGTGCTGCGCGAAGCCGAGAAACTGGTGCGCGGCGGTGTCCGGGAATTGCTGGTGGTGTCGCAGGACACCTCGGCCTACGGTGTCGACATGAAGTACGCCGAGCGCGAATGGCATGGCAAGTCGTATGCAACGCGGATGAAGGCGTTGTGCGAGGGACTGTCTGAACTCGGCGCATGGGCACGACTGCACTACGTCTATCCATACCCGCACGTCGACGACGTGATCCCGCTGATGGCGGAAGGCAAGATCCTGCCGTACCTCGACATCCCGTTCCAGCATGCCAGCCCGCGGGTGTTGAAGCTGATGAAGCGCCCGGGCGCGGTCGACAAGACACTGGAGCGCATCCAGCGTTGGAAGGCGATCTGCCCGGAACTGACCATTCGCTCGACCTTCATCGTCGGTTTCCCGGGGGAAACGGAAGCGGAGTTCGAGGAATTGCTGGATTTCCTCGAGGACGCGCAGCTCGATCGCGTCGGTGCCTTTGCCTATTCGCCGGTGGAAGGCGCGGCGGCCAACGCGCTGCCTGATCCGGTGCCGGACGACGTGCGGCAGGAACGGCTGGCGCGCTTCATGGAGGTGCAGGCGGCGATTTCCGAAGCGAAGCTGGCGGCCAAGGTCGGTACGGTGCAGGAATGCATCGTCGATGCGATCGACGGCGAACTGGCGATCGCGCGATCCAAAGCGGATGCGCCGGAGATCGATGGCTTGGTGCAGATCCAGGACGGTTTCGAGGCGGGCTTGAAGCCCGGCGATTTCGTGTCGGTGCAGGTCATGGGCAGCGACGAGCACGATCTCTACGGCGAAGTCGTCTATTGAGCGAAAAGCATCGCCCGGCTGAGCGCCTTTAGCGGTTATCCGCAGTGATCGACACGCCGTGAACCCGTCCATGGGGGCTCGACTCGTCGTATGGTCGGCCACTGCGGACGAACCGCACGGTGCCGCCGGTGGTTGCTTTCAGGGGGTGTGAGAGCGCAACAACCCGCGAGCTGTTGCTTTCACGTCTCCGCCAAGCAACAACACGCGCGCTCAATGGGAAGCCAGTCCGGTAAGCGGGCGTTGCGCGTCATGGATGACGCGCACGAGCCTACATGGACGTATTCACGGCGTCCCGCGCACCGGACTGGTTTCCCGCTGAGACAGCGCGTGCTCAGGTTGCCTCGTACTCGATCTCGACAATCACGAAGTGCGTCAAGCCACCAGGCAACATCACATCGAACTCGTCATCCACGCGCTTGTTGAGCAGCGCACGCGCCAGTGGTGAATCGATGCTGATGTGGCCGAGTGCGGCATCGGTCTCGTCCGGGCCGACGATGCGATAGCGCACTTCGTCGCCGGAATCGCCGCGTTCCAGCGTCACCCACGCGCCGAAGAACACGCGGTCGGGATGGCTGGGCGCGTGCTCGACCACATGCAGCAGTGGCAGGCGCTTGCTCAAGTAACGCACGCGACGATCGATGCCGGCGAGTTGCTTCTTGCGATAGGTGTATTCCGCGTTTTCCGAACGATCGCCTTCCGCCGCGGCCGCCGCCAGCGCGCGTACGACCTCCGGGCGCTGCACGCGCCAGAGGTCGTCGAGCTCCGCCTTCAATCGATCGTGACCGGCACGGGTGATCAGCGCCGTGCTCTGTTCGGCGGGTGGTCGCCAGCGGCCCATCGGCGGCTGTGTCATCGGCGCGTGCCTCGCGTCAGCGCTTGCCGCCGAAAATGCCGCCGAGCACGCCGCGCAGGATTTGCCGCCCGACCTGCGCCCCCATCGTGCGCACGGTCTGCTTGGCCATCGTCTCGATCATGCCCTGGCGACGATTGGTGCCGAAGACCGCATCCTTTACCGCTTGGCTGAAGCCGCCTTCCTCTTCGTGCGCCTCGCCCTTGGCGGGCGGTGCATTGTTGCCGGAAGCGGCGGCATCGGCTTTCTTCGACAACAGTTCGAATGCCGATTCGCGATCGACCGCCTGATCGTATTTCATCCCGACCGGGCTGCCGGCACGAATTTGCTGGCGTTCGGTGTCAGTGATCGCGCCCATCCGGCAGCGCGGTGGCGCAATCATTGTGCGTTCGACAGGCATCGGGATGCCCTTGTCCTGCAGGGTGGAGACCAGCGCCTCGCCGACACCGAGCTGGCTGATCGTTTTCGCAACGTCGAGTTCGGGGTTGGCGACGAAGGTTTCGGCAGCGGTTTTCACCGCTTTCTGGTCGCGCGGAGTGAAGGCGCGCAGCGCATGCTGGAAGCGGTTGCCCATCTGGCCGAGGATGTTGTCGGGCACGTCGTCGGGGAATTGCGAGCAGAAATACACGCCCACGCCCTTCGACCGGATCAGGCGCACGACCTGTTCCACGCGCTGCAGCAGCGCCGACGGGGCATCATCGAACAGCAGGTGCGCTTCGTCGAAGACGAAGACCAGTTTCGGTTTGTCGAGGTCGCCGACTTCCGGCAGTTTCTCGAACAGTTCCGACAACAGCCACAGCAGGAAGCTGGTGTAGAGCTTGGGCTTGAGGATGAGCTGGTCGGCGGCGAGGATGCCGATCATGCCGCGGCCATCCTGCGTCGTGCGCATCAGGTCGGCGAGCTCGAGCGCCGGTTCGCCGAAGAAGGCGTCGCCGCCTTGTTGCTCGATCTGCAGCAGCGCGCGCTGGATCGCGCCGATCGATTGCGTACTCACCAAGCCATAGCTGGTCGAGATGTCCTTGCGTTCGTCGGCGATCAGGCCGAGCAGGGCGCGCAGGTCCTTGAGGTCGAGCAGCAGCAGGCCGCGGTCGTCGGCAAGCTTGAACAGGATTTCCAGTACGCCCGACTGGGTGTCGTTGAGCTCGAGGATGCGCGACAGCAGCAGCGGCCCCATTTCGCTGACCGTGGTGCGTACCGGATGGCCCTTCTGGCCCCACAGGTCCCAGAAAATCGTCGGGTTGCCTTCATTGGTATACCCATCGATGCCGATTTCGGCGACGCGTTCGCTCAACTTGTCGCTGGCTGCGCCGGCCATCGCCAGGCCGGCCACGTCGCCCTTGACGTCGGCCAGGAACACCGGCACGCCGAGGCGCGAGAATCCTTCCGCCAGCGTCATCAATGTCACCGTCTTGCCGGTGCCGGTGGCGCCGGCCACCAGGCCGTGGCGATTGCCGTATCTGGGCTGCAGCCAGACTTTGTCGCCCTTTGCGGTGGTGATCGATTTGCCAACGAGGATCGGATCCATGGAACTTTCCAGCATTGAAAGCGTCGATTCTAAGCGGCAGGACGTGTGTGCATGAATGCGCGCTGATCACTCGCGGGTTGCCCGCAGCTCCACGCAACCGTTAGGCTTCTGGATTCCCTGCAATTTTCCGAAGGATTTCGAGTGATGGTGCGACCTGCAACGCCGTTGGTGTCTCCCTTGTTGGCTTTGGCATTGAGTTTCGTGGCGACCGGCGCGGTCGCGGCTGACCGCAAGGATGCGATGGCGGAATGGAAAGGCCGCATGACGGATCTCGACACCCGGATCAAGGCCGCCCAGTCCGAAGCCGAGCAGCATGGCCTGCAGGCGCAGATGGACCAGTTGCTGCAGGCCTGCGCCCAGGCGCGTGGCTGCGACATCGCGCAACTGCTGCCGATCTACCGCGAAGCCAGTACTGCCCGCAACAATGCCAAGGATGATGGCGACGGCGGCGATGACGACGGTCCCGACGAAATGATCGACGTCGCCGGCGAAAAGACCCCCGAGCAGGCCAACGCGGACAAGTTGCTGGACGAACGCAATCGCCACTTCATGGACATGGTGAAGATGAATCCGGCGGTGCAGGCCGGCATCCGGCGCTGGCTCACCGACATGCGGCCGTCGCTGATGAACAGCTACGAGAATTTCCAGTACCTGAAGTC
>JAFEBY010000052.1 GCA_018242465.1 Pseudomonadota bacterium
CCGGAGCCTCGCGTGGCCACCACCCTCTCGCAGTCCGACCTGCCCGGTCTCGACCTGATCCATCGCGGCAAGGTCCGCGACGTCTACGACCTGCACGATGGCCGCCTGCTGATGGTCGCCAGCGACCGCCTGTCGGCCTTCGACGTGGTGCTGCCTGATCCGATTCCCGGCAAGGGCGAGATGCTCACGCAGATCAGCAACTTCTGGTTCGCACGGACCGCGCACCTGCTGCCCAACCACCTGACCGGCAATGACGTCGCCAGCGTGCTTCCCGCCGGCGTCGATCCGGTGCTGTACGCGAAACGCAGCGTGGTGACGAAGAAGTTGAAGCCGGTGCCGGTGGAATGCATCGCCCGCGGCTATCTGATCGGCAGCGGCTGGAAGGATTACCAGGCCACCGGCAAGGTCAGCGGGATCGAATTGCCCGCGGGATTGCAGCAGGCGCAGCAGTTGCCGCAGGCGATCTTCACGCCATCGACCAAGGCCGCGGTCGGCGACCACGACGAGAACATCGATTTCGCCACGGCGGTCGCTACCGTCGGCGAATCCCTCGCGTCGCAGGTGCGCGACGCCACGCTGAAGCTGTATGCGTTCGCCCGCGACTACGCTGCCGAACGCGGCATCATCCTCGCCGACACCAAGTTCGAATTCGGCACCGATGACAGCGGCACGCTCCATGTGATGGACGAAATGCTGACGCCGGATTCGTCGCGCTACTGGCCGGCCGACAGCTACGAAGTCGGTACCAGCCCGCCGAGCTACGACAAGCAGTTCGTGCGCGACTATCTGGAAACGCTGGACTGGAACAAGCGCGCGCCGGGCCCGAACGTCCCCGCCGACGTCATCGCGAAAACGCGTGCCAAGTACGCGGAAGCACTACACCGCCTTGCAGGAATCGACGCATGAACACCCAGGTAGAACGTCCGGTCGATCGCTGGTTCTCGAATTATTCCGGTGACCACGTCAATCCGACCAACCAATTGATCCACGTGATTTGCGTGCCAGCCATCTTCTGGTCGGTGATCGCGCTGCTGTGGTGCATCCCGGTGCCGGGCTCGCTGTTTCGCCAAGGGCTGTGGGCAGCGCTGGCGATGTTCATCGCGTGGTCGTACTACTTCCGGCTGTCGCGTCCGCTCGGCCTCGGCATGCTGCTGGCATTCATCGTGATTTCGTGGAGCATGCGCTGGCTGCACGGCGCGATCGGCGGCATGGAACTGACCTGGCTGGCGCTGGCGGTGTTCGTCGTCGCGTGGATCGGCCAGTTCGTCGGCCACAAGATCGAAGGCCGCAAGCCGAGCTTCTTCACCGATCTCACCTACCTGCTGATCGGCCCGCTGTGGGTGCTGGCCAAGCTCTATCGCAAACTCGGCGTCGCCTACTGATCCATCGCCGGCGGAACGAAGCGCAGCCACGCCAAGCCCAGCAAGGCCGAGATCAGCGATCCGCACAACACGCCAAGCACGGCGCCATCGAAGCGCGAGCCATCGCCCGCGAATGCCAGCGTCGCGATGAACAGGCTCATGGTGAAACCGATGCCGCAGAGCATGCCGAGGCCGGGCAACGCGCCCAGCGAAATCCCCGCCGGCAGCCTGGAGACACGCGTGAAGTGACAGAGCAATGCTCCCGCGCAGATACCGAGCGGCTTTCCGAGCACCAATCCCGCGATCACTGCCAGCGGCACGCCTCGCGCAAGATCCCCCAATTGCACGCCGTGCAGCGGCAATCCGGCATTGGCGAACGCGAATAGCGGCAGGATGGCGTAAGCCACCCATGGATGCAGTGCATGTTCGAGTGTTTCGAGCGGCGTGCTGGCATCGTCACCGTTGCACGCGCGATGCGGGATCATCATTCCCGTCACCACGCCCGCCAGCGTGGCGTGCACGCCCGACTGCAACAGGCAGATCCACATCGCCACGCCGATCAGCAGGTATGGCCACACGTTGTGCACGCCCTTGCGATTCAACGCCAGCATCGCCAGCCACGCCAGTCCCGCGCCCCCCAACGCCAGCCACGACAGCTGGCCGGCGTAGAACAGCGCGATGATCAGGATTGCGCCGAGATCATCGGCGACGGCAATCGTCGACAGCAGCAGTCGCAATGCAGTCGGCGCGCGACGACCAAGCAATGCCAGCACGCCGAGCGAGAACGCGATATCGGTCGCCGTGGGAATCGCCCAGCCGCGGTGCGCACCGGGATCCGTATTCGAAAGCGTGACATACAGGATGCCGGGAACGACCATGCCACCGAAGGCGCAGGCCACCGGCAGCCACAACTGGCCGCGCCCCGACAATTGCCCCGACACTGTTTCGCGCTTGATCTCCAGCGCCACCAGCAGGAAGAAGACCGCCATCAGGCCATCGTTGATCCAGTGCAACGCGTGGCCGCGCCATTCCGTGTAGATGGCTTGCCACGGCGAATTGGCGATCATCAACGACAACGCGGCCGCCATGATCAGTAACAATCCGCCCGCTGCTTCCAGCCGGAAAAATTCCTGCAGCGCGCGCACGGCACGCTGACGCATTCAGGGCTTCGCCGGATCGAAGTGCTTGCGCAAGCCATCCCAGCAATGCTGGTAATCGCGCTGGCGGTGCGCGGCGTCGATCGCCTGTTGCGCCGGACGGATCACGTTGCGGGATTCGAACATGAAGGCCATCGTGTCCTGGATGGCATCGGCCTTCGTGGTGTCGGAGACGCTGGCTTTCTCGAATGTCGCCGCGTCCGGGCCGTGGCCGGTCATGCAGTTGTGCAGCGAGCCGCCGCCGGGCACGAAGCCGTCGGACTTGGCGTCGTAGGCACCGTGGATCAGCCCCATGAATTCGCTGGCGATGTTGCGGTGGAACCACGGTGGACGGAAGGTGTCCTGCGCGACCAGCATGCGCGGCCCGAAGATCACGAAATCCATGTTGCCGACGCCGGGCGAATCCGACGGCGAAGTCAGCACCAGGAAGATCGACGGATCAGGATGGTCGAAGCTGATCGAACCGATCGTATTGAACTTGCGCAGGTCGTATTTGTACGGCACGTGGTTGCCGTGCCATGCGACGACGTCCAGCGGCGAATGACCGATGTCGGCACGCCACAGATGGCCCTGGAATTTCGCGATCAGTTCGAAATCGCCTTCGACGTCCTCGTAGGTCGCGTTCGGCGTCAGGAAATCGCGCGGGTTGGCCAGGCCGTTGCTGCCGATCGGGCCAAGATCAGGAATGCGCATGAACGCACCGAAGTTCTCGCACACATATCCGCGTGCGACGCCATCGGGCAGCGCCACCCGGAAACGCACGCCGCGCGGGATCACCGCGATTTCCTGCGGCTCGACATCAAGCACGCCGAGCTCGGTTTCGATGTGCAGCCGGCCCTGCTGCGGCACGATCAGCAATTCGCCATCGGCGTCATAGAAGTAACGCCCCTGCATGTCGCGATTGGCCGCGTACAGGTGGATGCCGATGCCGTGCTGTGCTGCCGCCGATCCATTGCCGCCCATGGTGTACAGGCCGTCGATGAAATCGGTCGATTCAGCGGGAATCGGCAATGGATTCCAGCGCAACTGATCCGGGGTGACCGGGCCATCGCCGAAATCATTGTGGAATGCCTGTTTTGAAGCCGGCGCAGGACTGAGCAGGCTGAAGTGGCCGTGCATCGCCGCGGGGCGGATGCGGTACAGCCAGCTGCGGCGATTGGCGTGGCGCGGCGCGGTGAACGCGGTGCCACTCAGCTGCTCCGCATAGAGACCGTGGGCAACGCGTTGCGGCGAATTGCGCCCGACCGGCAATGCGCCGGCGACCGCCTCCGTGGCGAACTCGTTGCCGAAACCGGACATGTAGCCATTGTTCGCGATCGTCATCATGCTTCTCGCTGGTCGTGGCGGGATCGATTACAGCACGCCACGGTGCATCTGGTCGCGCTCGATCGATTCGAACAGCGCCTGGAAGTTGCCTTCGCCGAAGCCTTCGTTGCCCTTGCGTTGGATGATCTCGAAGAAGATCGGGCCGAATGCGTTCTTGGTGAAGATCTGCAGCAGCTTGCGCTGGTGCGTTTCCGGATCGGCGTCGATCAGGATCTTGTTCCTGGCCAAGCGCGGCACGTCTTCGCCGTGGTTGGGCACGCGCATGTCGATCACGTCGAAATAGGTGTCCGGCGTGTCGAGGAAGTCGACGCCCTTGGCACGCATTGCCTCCACCGAGTCGTAGATGTTGTCGGTGAACAGCGCGATGTGCTGGATGCCTTCACCGTTGTATTCGCGCAGGTATTCGTTGATCTGCGACTTCTCGTCGCTGGATTCGTTCAGCGGGATGCGCACGATGCCATCGGGCGCGGTCATCGCCTTGGACAGCAGGCCGGTCTTGGCGCCCTTGATGTCGAAGTAGCGGATCTCGCGGAAGTTGAACAGCTTTTCGTAGTAGTCCGACCACTTCTGCATGTTGCCGAGGAAGAGGTTATGGGTGAGGTGATCGATGAAGGTCAACCCGAAGCCCGGCGGGTTCTGGTCGACACCGGCCAGCGGCACGAAATCGGCGTAGAGATCATCGCGGCCGTCGTCGATCAGGTAGAGCATGCAATCGCCGATCCCCTTGATCTTCGGTGCAGCGACCGTGCCTTCCGCCGCGACCTCCTCGCCGCCGTTGGCCAGCACATGCTTGAGCACTCCGGCGCTGGGGGTGCGGAAACGGATCGCGAAGCCGCAGGCCGACGGACCGTGCTTCTGCGCAAAGTCGGACGCGAAGGACTCGGTGGTCTCATTGAGCAGGAAGTTGATGCGGCCCTGGCGGAACAGGGTGATGTCGCGCGACTTGTGCTTCGCCACCGCGGTGAAGCCGAGGTTCTCGAGATAGGCACGCATGGCCTGACCGTGGCCACCCGGCGCCGCGAACTCGACGAACTCGAATCCATTGATCCCCATCGGGTTCTCGAACGTGGTGACCGTCATTCCGACGTTGGGTTGCGCATTCATGGCAAGCTTCCTCTCGTTGAACCCCTATTCTATAGTTTCAATTGCAACCATCTCAAGGGACCCCCGCAGATGTCCAGGCCTCGCCCTGCCGGCCGCCATGCCGAACTCGCGCTCGAGCGCTTCCTGCCCTACCGGCTGAGCGTGCTCTCCAATCGCATCAGTGGCGCGATCGCCCGCGAATACCAGCAGCGTTTCGCCCTCAGCATCACCGAATGGCGGGTCATGGCGGTCCTCGGGCGTTATTCCGGGCTGTCGGCAACCCAGGTCGCCCAGCGCACGGCGATGGACAAGGTCGCCGTCAGCCGCGCGGTGGCACGCCTGCTTGACTCCGGGCGGATCGCCCGCGACTTCGACGACGACGACCGTCGCCGCTCGGTGCTGCGGCTGTCAGAGGCCGGCTATGTCATCTACGACCAGATCGCACCACTGGCGCTGGGCTTCGAGCGCCAGATGCTGGAAGGCATGGCCGACGAGGAGCGCACCCTGCTGTTCCGCCTGCTCGACCGCCTCGATGAAATGGAACTGCGCGCGGAACACGCCAAGGACGGGGACGCGGCGCAGGGTTGAGGCATTCGCGCATCCGCAAACGAAAACGGCGACCTTGGGGTCGCCGTTTTCACATCCGCACGGGTTACTTCACGCCGTGCATCAGTTTCTGGATCAATGGCGCGATCATGAACAATGCCACGCCCGATCCTACAAGCGACCAAAAACCCATCGTGTATCCGGACAACGCCGACGTTGTGGTCATGCCGGTATCACCACTGACCATCTTCGCGAAGATACCGGCTAGGTTCTCGCCGATCGCGATCGACAGAAACCAGCCGCCCATGGCGAACCCGACCGAGCGTACCGGAGCCAGCTTGGTCACCATCGACAAGCCGATTGGCGACAGGCACAACTCACCCACGGTCTGGATCACGTAGACCATGAACAGCGTCCAGAACGGAATCATTTGCTTGGCATCGACAAGACTGCGCAGGGCATACACCAGCAACAGGAATGCCAAGCCATTGAAGATCAGCCCGAGACCGAATTTCCGCGGAATCGATGGCTCCTGATTGCGCTTGCCCAAACGGACCCAGATCGCCGCAAGCAGCGGCGCAATCAGGATGATCCCCAACGGATTGACCGACTGGAATGCGGCCACCGGGAATTCCCAACTCCCGAAATCGCGATGCACGATCTTGTCAGCGAGGAAGTTGAACGAACTGGCAGCCTGCTCGAAGAACATCCAGAAAAGTACGTTGAATACGAAAATGACAAGCATCGCGAGCACGCGGTCGCGTGAAACCGTACCCTCCCTAACCCCTTGGACGACTAGCACGAGTGCAAGCACGACGAATAGCGCAGAAAGGACCCACGCCAGCGCTGTCGCCCCCAACGCCGACAGACAGAAATAGACGACCGGGGTCGCAAGGACCATATATGCAACGACGATGCCGAGGTTGCGCTTGCCATTCGAATTTGCCGGTGGAGAACCGATGCCTTTCAATCCGCGCCGACCGAACCAGAACCAAAAGTAGCTCAGGACCATGCCGATGCCTGCCGCGGCGAACACCGCGCGGTAGTTCTGCTCCAGCGGTGTGTTGGTGAGCTTACTTGCAAGCCAACCAGTGATGATTGGAGACAGGAAGCTGCCGAGATTGATGCCCATGTAGAAGATGGTAAAGGCCGCATCGCGGCGTCCATCGGCCCGCCCGTAGAGTTGCCCGACCATGCTGGAGATGTTCGGTTTGAACAGTCCATTGCCGACGACGATCAGTGCCAAGCCGAACAACATCATCTGCTGGCTCGGGACCATCAGCACGAACAGACCCGCGCCCATCACGACGGCGCCGATCAGGATCGATCGCTGGTAACCGATCAGCCGGTCGGCAATGTATCCGCCAAAGAAGGCCGAGGCATACACCAGCGCAAGGTATGCACCGATCGTGCTATTCGCGTAACCCTCGCCCGTAGAACTACCGCCGAAAAACTGGGCGACGATATACAGGGTCAGTGCCCAACGCAGCGCATAGAACGAAAATCGCTCCCAGAATTCGGTCATGAACAGCATCCACAGTGGTCGCGGATGCCCCATCATCGTGGCGAAGTCAGGCGGATTGTTGCCGTTGTTGGGCGCTTCCATCGCCGGGCCGGCGGGCTCGACGTGATCGGGCATGGCTGTGGTCATGCGGATTTCCTTGGGTGAACAGGCGCCCGGCGGGCAATCCTGCAAGATTTACCGGACTCTGGCGGTCGCCGTCAAACCGGGGCCCCATGAATGCGGCGATTTCCGGGCGGCCATCACGCCTCGCCGGCGGATTCTCCATCGGTGCCAAGATGGGTGCGGACCTCGAACAACTCCGGGAAGAAGGTCAGGTCGAGCGCGCGCTTGAGGAAGTCGACGCCCGAGGATCCACCGGTGCCGCGACGGAATCCGATCACCCGCATCACCGTGCGCATGTGGCGGAAGCGCCACAGCTGGAATTGCGTTTCGAGGTCCACCAGGTCCTCGCACAACTGGTATTCGCGCCAGTACTGGTCGGTGTGCTCGTAGATGTTGCGGAATACGGGCAGCAGTTCGGGATCGCTGGCGTGCGCGGTCGCCCAATCGCGCTGCAAGTGGCGCTCGGGTACCGCATGGCCCCAGCGCGCGAGGTAGCGCAGGAATTCATCGTAGAGGCTGGGCGCGAGCAATGCCGCCTCGAGGAGCGCCTGCTCCGCGGGATCGTGCTTGAACACCTTGACCATGCCCGCATTCTTGTTGCCAAGCAGGAATTCGACGGTGCGGTACTGGCGCGACTGGAAACCGCTCGACGGCCCGAGGATGTCGCGGAACTCCAGGTATTCGGATGGCGTCAACGTCTCCAGCACGGACCACTGTGCGGTGAGCTGGTCGAGGATGCGTTTGCAGCGCGCGACGATCTTGCCGAAGCGCCAGACCTGATCCTGCCGCAGCTGCTCGACCGCGGCGGTCAGCTCGTGCACCAGCAACTTCAGCCACAACTCCGAGGTCTGGTGCTGGATGATGAACAGCATCTCGTCATGGTGCGGCGGCTGCGACAACGGTTGCTGCGCCGACAGCAAGATCGGCAGTTGCAGATAACCGGCATACGTCATGCGTCCGGACAGGTCCGTATGGATGCCGCTTTCCAGCGCGCGGGTGTTGTCTTCGATGCTCATCCGTCAATTCTCGCATGCATCGTGGAGCTGTCTGGTTCCCAACCGCACATGCTGCGATGCCGCAGCGCGCAACAGGAGTTTCCCGGCGCGCCGGTATCATTGGCGGTCTTGGTCCGCACACGGAGCCCAGATGACCCTCGCTGCATCGTTCGAGATCGAGTCCCTGCAATACCTCAAGCCCGATGGCTCCCTGGCGGCACCGCTGCCGGCGGCGTTCAACGATCCCGCCAAGCTGGTTCCGCTGTTCAAGCGCATGTTGTTCGTGCGCACCTTCGATTCCAAGGCGATCGCCCTGCAGCGCACCGGCAAGCTCGGCACCTACGCCGCAAGCCTCGGCCACGAAGCCACCCATGTCGGTATCGGCGCGTCGATGGAACCCGACGACGTGTTCGCCCCCAGCTATCGCGAATACGGCGCGCAATTCATGCGTGGCGTGCGCCCGCGCGAAGTGTTGATGTATTGGGGTGGTGACGAGCGCGGCAATGATTTCGCAGGCCCACGCAACGACTATCCGTGGTGCGTGCCGATCTCCACCCAATGCCTGATGGCGGCCGGCGCGGCGCTGGCGTTCAAGTTGCGCAAGCAACCGCGCGTCGCGGTCGCTTGTTGCGGCGACGGCGGTTCGTCGAAGACCGATTTCTACGCTGCGGTCAATTCCGCAGGCGCCTATTCGCTGCCGCTGGTGTTG
Organism: Pseudomonadota bacterium; assembly: GCA_018242465.1. Classification (GTDB taxonomy): domain Bacteria; phylum Pseudomonadota; class Gammaproteobacteria; order Xanthomonadales; family Xanthomonadaceae; genus Solilutibacter. The sequence continues at coordinate 8,805 of JAFEBY010000052.1, forward strand.
TGCGTGATCAACAACGGCTGGGCGATCTCGGTTCCGCGCAAGTCGCAGACCGGCGCGCAGACGCTGGCGCAGAAGGGCCTGGCCGGCGGCTTGAACTGCCTGCAGGTCGACGGCAACGACCTGATCGCCGTGCTCGAAGCGATGCGCCGCGCCAACGAACGCGCGCGCAAGGGCGAAGGCGGCAGCGTGATCGAATTCATGACCTATCGCCTGCACGACCACACCACTGCCGACGACGCCCGCCGTTATCGCGGCGAGGACGAAGTGAAGGACGCGTGGACGCGCGAACCCTTCATCCGCCTGCGCAAGTACCTGATCGGCCGGAAAGTCTGGAGCGAGCAGGAAGAGGCCGCGTGGATCGAGGAATGCGGCAAGGTCGTCGACGTTGAAATCAACGCCTACCTGGAGACGCCGGTGCAGCCGGTGGAAGCGATGTTCGATTACCTGTATGCCGACATGCCCGCTGATATCCGCGCGCAACGCGATGCCGCGATTGCCCTGGAGAAGCGCGCATGAGCGACGCAACGCCCATCACCCTGATCGAGGCGATCACGCAAGCACTCGCCCATGAAATTGCCCATGACGATTCGGTCGTCGTGCTCGGCGAGGACGTCGGCGTCAACGGTGGCGTGTTCCGCGCCACTGCTGGTTTGCAACAACGCTTCGGCGATCAGCGCATCCTCGATACCCCGCTCGATGAAACGACGATCGCCGGCCTGACCGTCGGCATGGCATCGCAAGGCATGAAACCGGTTGCCGAAGCGCAGTTCGACGGTTTCATGTACCCGATGGTCGATTTCATCGTCAGCCACGCAGCGCGCATGCGCTATCGCACGCGTGGACGCCTGCACTGCCCGATGGTGCTGCGCGTGCCGTGGGGCGGCGGTATCCGTGCGCCGGAACATCATTCCGAAGCCAACGAGGCGATCTTCACCAACGTGCCCGGTTTGCGCGTGGTCATGCCGTCGTCGCCGCAACGTGCCTACGGCCTGTTGCTGGCCGCGATCCGCGATCCCGATCCGGTGATCTACATGGAACCCAAGCGCATCTATCGCCAGTACAAGGAACTGGTGCCGGATGACGGTGAAGCATTGCCGCTCGACGTCTGCTTCGTGTTGCGCGACGGCAGCGACATCACCCTGGTGACGTGGGGCGCGCAGGTCAAGGAAACATTGGAAGCCGCCGACGCCCTGGCAAAGGAAGGCATCCGCGCCGAAGTGATCGACGTCGCCACGCTCAAGCCACTCGACTTCGCCACCATCGCTGAATCGGTGGCCAAGACCGGACGTTGCGTGATCGTGCACGAAGCGGCGAAGACCGCCGGCTTCGGCGCCGAGATTGCCGCGCGCATCGCCGAGGAATGCCTGTTCGACCTGCTCGCGCCGGTCGAGCGCGTTACCGGCTACGACACCCACATCCCGTTGTTCCGTCTCGAAATGAAATTCATGCCGAGCGTGGACAAGATCGTCGCCGCGGCGCACCGCGCGATGGCGCACAAGTAAGGACCACACATGGCGAACAAGACGTTCAATCTCCCCGACCTCGGCGAAGGCCTGCCCGACGCCACCATCGTCAAGTGGTATGTCAAGGAAGGCGACACCATCCGCCTCGACGACAACCTGGTGTCGATGGAAACCGCGAAAGCGGTGGTCGACGTGCCCTCGCCGGTCAGCGGCAAGGTACTGAAACTTTCCGGCGGCGAAGGTGACGTGATCATCACCGGCCACATGCTGGCCGAGTTCGAGATTGATCCGAATGCTCCGCAACGCGCCGAAGGCCAGGACACCGGCCACCATCACGGGGGCACCCCGGCACCTGCTCCGGCACCCGCACCTGCCGCGGCATCTGCTTCCGCTCCGGCGGCTGCCGCCGCCAAGAGTGAAGACGCCGGCACCGTGGTCGGTGCGATGCAGGTCGGCGATTCCGTGCACGCCGAAGCCGCGACCAGCATCGGTGGTGTCAAGGCCGTGCCCGCAGTGCGCGCGATGGCGCGCAAGCTCGGCGTCGACATCGCCCGCGTTCGCGCCAGCGGTCCCGATGGCGTGGTGACGATGCAGGACGTCAAGCAGGCCGCCGCCGATGGCTCCGCGAAAATCGGTGCCGCACCGACGCCGCGCGCGGTCGATGCACCGGTTGCTGCCGTGGCAGCCACGCAACAGCGCAGCACGCTGTCGCAGTCGGGCAAGCCGATGCGCACGCAGCCGCCGGGTGTCGTCGTCACCGGCCAGCCGGAACAGTTGAAAGGCGTGCGTCGCAACATGGCGCGCGTCATGGCGGATGCACACGCACAAGTGGTGCCGACCACGCTGGTCGACGACGCCGACCTCCACGTCTGGATCGGCAAGCAGGACATCACCTCGCGTCTGGTGCGCGCGATCGTCACCGCCTGCAAGACCGTTCCCGCGCTCAATGCCTGGTTCGACGGCGCCAACCTCACCCGCACCCTGCATCCGCAGGTCGACATCGGCATCGCGGTGGACACCGACGATGGCCTGTTCGTTCCGGCGCTGCGCAATGCCGACATGCTCGACGGCAACGGCGTGCGCGCGGCGATCAAGCGCCTGCGCGCCCAAGTCGAGGATCGCTCGATCCCGTCGAGCGAACTCGCCGGCTACACCATCTCGCTGTCCAACTTCGGCATGTTCGCCGGTCGCTACGCGACGCCGGTGGTGGTGCCGCCGTGCGTGGCGATTGTCGGCGCCGGCAAGCTCTCGCACGACGTGGTCGCGGTGATGGGCGGCATCGAAGTGCATCGCCGCATCCCGATCTCGCTGACCTTCGACCATCGCGCCGCGACTGGTGGCGAAGCCGCGCGCTTCCTCAAGGCGCTGCTCGACGACATGGCGTCGCCGCAGTAATTCGCCGCACTACATCACTCTTGCGCCAGCTGCGCCGCGACGAAACGCGCCAACGCAGCATTGACCTCGTCACTTCCGACGCCATCGGCGAGGAGGAAGTCCGCATTTTCTTCCAGTGCGCCCTCCTTCATCGCCGCGACGCGACGGCCGGCGTCGCGCGGTGAATCGAAGCCGATGCTGGTCAGCAGCAGGCGATCGCCTTCCATCAGCTTGAAATAGAATTTTCCGTCGGACTCGCGGTACTGCTTGAACGTCGGCACCACTGCCTCGGCGGGTGCCTCGATGCCTGCATCCGCATCCATGCGCACACTCGACAGATCGCGTAGCCCGACGGCTTCGCGCAGCTCGGCGATGAACGGCATTGCATAGCGTTCGCGCAGGCGCTTCGCACCATCGCGCAGGATGACCTCAATGTCCTGGGGACGCGCCATCAAGGCTTCGTAGCGTTCGCGCAGCGGCGCAATCTCGCGATCGACGATCTCGAACACCTGCTGCTTGGCATCGCCCCAGCCGATGCCATCGGCGTAGGCGCGGGCGAAGGCTGCGGTTTCCCCGGCGCTCGCGAACACCTTGTACAACTGGAACAGCGGCGAACCTTCGGTGTCCTTGGGCTCTCCCGGTGCACGCGAGTCGGTGAGCATCGAGAACACCAGCTTCTTCAATTGGTCGCGCGGCGCGAACAGCGGAATGGTGTTGTTGTAACTCTTGCTCATCTTGCGGCCGTCAAGGCCGGAAAGCGTCGCCACTTCCTCGTCCACCAGGGCTTCCGGCAACGTGAAGTATTCGCGGCCGTAGATATGGTTGAAGCGCTGGCCGAAATCGCGCGCCATCTCGATGTGCTGGATCTGGTCGCGACCGACCGGAACCTGGTCGGCGTTGAAGATCAGGATGTCGGCGCCCATCAGCACCGGATACATGAAGAGGCCAGCAGTCACGCCGGCATCCTCGTCCTCGCCTTCGGCACGGTTCTTGTCGACCGCCGCCTTGTAGGCGTGGGCGCGGTTGAGAATCCCCTTGCCGGCGACGCAGGTGAGGAACCAGGTGAGCTCACTGATCTCGGGGATGTCGCTCTGGCGATAGAACCACACGCGCGCGGGATCGAGTCCGCAGGCCAGCCAGCTCGCGGCGATTTCCAGCGTCGAACGCTGGGTCCGCGCCGGGTCCTGCGCCTTGATCAGGCTGTGCAGGTCGGCGAGAAAATAGAAGCTCTCGGCGTTGTCGGCGCGGCTGGCGGCAATGGCCGGACGGATCGCCCCGACGTAGTTGCCGAGATGGGGTGTGCCGGACGTGGTGATGCCGGTGAGGATGCGGGTCTTGCAGTTGTCCATGAACGGATGGCGAATCGAATGACAAATCGTGTGCCGCCAGTGTAGCGGCCAACCCCGTTCCCCGTGCCGGTGCGTTGCAGGTCTACAGGATCACCACGGAGACCTGTCATGCCCCGCCCCATCCTGTTGTCCTGCGCCTGCCTGCTCGTACTCGCCCCGTGCCTTGCGCACGCCGGCGACTGGCTCGACCTCGCGGTCATCGATCGCGACACCGGCTCGACCCTGCCGGAATACCGCCATCGCGGCGACACCTGGGTGCCGGGCGCGCTCGGCCATCGCTATTCGGTGCGCCTGACCAACACCTCGGGGGAACGCCTGCTCGTGGTGCTGTCGGTCGACGGCGTCAACGCGATCAGCGGCCAAACCGCGGAGACCGGACAATCGGGCTATGTGCTCGAACCTGGCCAGAGTGCGGAGATCGACGGCTGGCGCAAGTCGATGCAGCGCGTCGCCCGATTCATCTTTACCGATGTCGATGACAGCTATGCCGCACGCACCGGACGCCCCGGCAACATCGGCGTGATCGGTGCAGCCGTATTCCGGGAACGCCGCGTGCGACCACTGCCACCGCCGATCATGCTGCCGCGCTCGTACGAAAATTCGGCAAAGGCACGTGGCGGAGACTCTGCATCCGCGGATGCCGCGGCACCGATGGCAGAGTCGCGCAACGCAGCACCACAACGCATTGGCACCGGGCATGGAGAATCGCAATGGTCGCCGGTTGATTCAACGACGTTTCATCGTGCCAGCAGCCGCCCAGCCGAAGTGGTGAGCGTGCGCTACAACGATGTCGCCACCTTGCGCCGCATCGGCGTGATTCCGAACTGGCGCTCGCCAATCAATCGACGTCCGCAACCGTTCCCCGGTGGCTTCGTCCCCGACCCGCCGCGTGGCGATTGAACATCCCCAAGAGAAGATGGGCCGCATTCGCGGCCCATCTCCATGCTCCGAAGACACGGAACCTGTCATGCGTTATTGCAGTGTCTTCTGGAATTCGTCGACTTCACGTTTGGCCTGGTCCTGTTGCCAGCCATAGCGTTCCTGGAGGCGACCGGCGAGATATTTGGCGTCGCCTTCAGCCACATCGAGATCGTCGTTGGTGAGCTTGCCCCACTTGGCCTGGGCACTGCCCTTCACTTGTTCCCACTTTCCGGAAATGATGTCTTTGTTCATTGAATGCTCCTCGTTTGCGTCGATACGATCTCCGCATCGATCACGGGAACGATTGTCGGCGCGGCATCATTCAACAAAAGTGAGGCGCATGTTGCCAAAACGTATGCACCGCGCATTGCATTAGGTGAACAGGCGAATCCGTTCAGCGCGCGCTTTCATGCCTGAACGTTGGTGATATCGGGGATGCGCATTCACGTATGCAACGCGCATCAATCGCGCATCAATGTCGATTTTCCGAACAGGCTTTCCACAAGATCGACCGCGAGTTTCGCGGTGGCATTGCGCTTGTCGAGCGCCGGATTCACTTCGACCAGGTCGAGCGATCCCATCAGGCCGGTATCCGCGATCATCTCCATCATCAACTGCGCTTCGCGATAATTGACGCCGCCGGGCACGCGGGTTCCGGTCCCGGGCGCGATGTGCGGATCCAGCATGTCGACATCGAAACTGACATGCAGGTGGGTATCGGCATCGATGCCGTCCAGCACTTCCTCCATCACCCGGCGCATGCCGATCTCGTCGATGTAGCGCATGTCGTAGATGTCGAGATCATGTTCGCGCACCAGGCGCTTTTCGCCGGCATCGACCGAACGGATGCCGATCTGGCGGATCTGCTCCGGAAGCAGCGCCGGCACATGCTTGCCCAGCCCGACCAGTTCCTTCGGTCCGAGTCCACACAGGCAGGCAACCGGCATGCCGTGGAGATTGCCGCTGGGCGTGATGTCGCGCGTGTTGAAATCGGCATGCGCATCCAACCACAGCACGCGCAGCTTCTTGCCGTTGGCGCGACAGTGATCGGCGATCGCGGTGATCGATCCCATCGCCAGGCAGTGGTCGCCGCCAAGCATGACCGGGATGCGGCCTTCGCCGAGGATGCGCGCCGACGTCGCCATGATCGAACGATTCCACGCCACCACTTCTTCCAGATGGCGATACCCGTCGATCGGCTTGGTCAGCGGATTGCGGGGGCCGTCGAGGTTGCCTTCGTCGCGAATGTCGATGCCGCGTGCTGCGATCGATTCGACCAGGCGCGCGACGCGCAGCGCCTCCGGCCCCATCGATGCACCACGATGGGCGGCGCCGATGTCGGTGGGGACGCCGAAGACGGAAACGGGGCGAGAGTGCGCAGTCATGGCGTTGCGAGGCCTGGGATGTGGTGCCGCTTCACAGACTCGAACTGTGGACCTACCGCTTACAAGGCGGTTGCTCTACCAACTGAGCTAAAGCGGCACTGGGACGGCGATTTTAGCCCGACGCGGCGGGACAGGACACGCGTTCGCCGTGCGCGGCGTGTACGGCGGTGCGCATCGCGACGGGATCGAAGCCGTTTGCGGCGACCACATCCAGCCAGAACGCCGCCTGCCCAGCCGGGCGAATCCGCGGCTGGAAGCCTTTGCCCTGCAACTCGGCGAGGCGTCGTTGCGCGCCTTCTTGCGACCCGAAATGGCCGAGGGCGACGCCCCCGGCGTCGGCGCCATCGCGGATCGCGAACATGTCCTTGACGCCGGCAGCCTTGAGGCGTTCCAGCACGCCGGCCCCCGGGGTGCCGTCCGTCGCCGCCAGGATCACGTCGTACCCCCGCCCGGCCTGTGCGACCTGGCGGGCATCGACGCGGATCGCCTGCGTCCGCAGCTGCTGGCGTGCCTGCTCGGTCGTCGCGGCATCGGCGAACGGCCCGAAACTGGCGCAGACCGCATCGGCGGGAATGACGGGAGATGCCGCTTCGGCCACCGCGGACGGTGCGTGCGCGGCATCGACCAGCTTCAACGCCGGGATCGTGCTCGTCGTGGCCGCCGGCGACGCTGCCGGATCGCGGTGGAACAGCCACCATGCCGCGGCACTGAGGTTGAGCATGACGAGGACGACGAGCAACAGGCGAACGATCATGGCGTCATTATGCAATGCGTCATGCAATGCCGGCCCAACGCGCCCAACGCGCAAGCCCCGACAACACCAGATCCGCGCGCAAGTCCGCCGTGGCCAGTTCGCTCTTGTTCAATAGCGGCAGCAGCGCCTCGGCACCACCGCCATGCACCAGCAAGCGCGGCATGCCGCACAAACGTTGGCCGGCCACCACGAGGCTGCGTTCGACCAGCGCCAACGCCGCGCCATTACAGCCGGAAGCCAGCGCATCGATGGTGTCATCGGCGAATTCGACATCGCGACCACCATCTGCTGGCAGCGCTGGCGAACGCGCCGCCAGCATCTCGCGCATCAGGGTCGGCGACGGCGCGATGCGCCCCCCCAGATGCAAGCCATCGGCACGCAGCAGGTCGATGGTGAGCGCGGTTCCGACACCGACCAGCAAGGTGTCCCGGTGTTCATCCACAATCGCCAGCAGCGACAGGAAGCGATCGACGCCAAGACACGCCGGCACCGGATAGGCGATCTTCAACCCTGCGCATTCGGGCAACGTGCGCGCCAGGTGGATGCGCCGGAAGCGTTCCGACAATCGCTGCAGCAAGGCAAGGCGCGCAGCCTCCGGTGCCACCGACGACACCAGCGCGACATCACCGCGCACGTGATCCGGCAACGCCAGCGCTTCCGTTTCGGACGGCAACGCCAACGCCTCGCCTGCAAGCGGCGCGCATTTCAGCCGGGTATTGCCGAGATCGAATCCCCACGTGCTCATGCCGTCGCCCTGCGCACGCTCACCTCCCCGGAATGCAATATCGATTCGCTGCCGTCCCCGCGACGCACGCGCAAACCGCCATCGCTCGCCAGGCCCAGTACATGCACCTCATGCACGCCGTCCGCTGCATGCACGTCGATGGCATGGCCGGAAAGCACGTCCAGCGCGCGATAGCGCTCGAGAAACGGCGACAGCCCGTGTGCGTCGAACACATCGAGTGCGCGAATCAGATATTCCAGCACCTTCGCGGCGATTCGCGACCGTTGCAGCGCCACGCCTGGAGTCGCGGATGCGAGATCGATCCATGGCTGGTCGATGTCCTGCGCCATCGTTCCCGGCATGCGCACGTTGATGCCGATGCCGATCACCGCCTGCACCGGACCGCCATGTTCGCCCCCCCCTTCGACCAGGATGCCGCCAAGCTTGCGGCCATCGACCAGCAAGTCGTTGGGCCACTTCAGGCCGACCGCACTGCCGCAGCCATCGCGCAGTGCTTCGGCGACGGCGACGCCGGCGACCAGGCTCAATCCGCCCAGACGAGCCAGTCCGCCTTCGAAGCGGCGCAACACCGAAAGATAGAGATGCGCCGCCAGCGGCGAGACCCAGGCACGACCGCGACGCCCGCGTCCGGCAGTCTGCTGTTCGGCCAGCAAGGCGATGACCCCTGCTTCGGGCGCGCGGCGCGCCAGCAGCGCACTGTTGGTGGAATCGATCCGCCACGCCACGTCCAGCGCCTGCAACCCTGGGGAGACGTCCGGTGGCAGCGCAGCCCGGATCGCATCGGCGTCCAGCAGGTCGAGCGGCGATTCCAGCCAATATCCGCGCCCACGGTCGGCACCGATCGCCACCCCTGCCTTGCGCAGGGCCTGGATGCGCTTGCCGATGGCCGACCGGGTCTGGCCGGCACGGGCCGCCAGCTCCGCGCCGGAAACCGGCTGCGGGCCGAGGCAGCACAGCAGGCTGCGATCGTCGAGGGAGACGGCAGAAGTCATGGCGCCATTATCCCGGGAAACCCGCCGCGGCCGGGGCCGTCCTGCAGGGACCCGTGAACCGCGCTATAGTCGCGATCTCTTCCGCTGTGCATCGGACGCTCCATGAAGAAGCGCCTCCTGCTCGCTCTCGTCCTACTGTCCTGCAGCGCTTCCGCGCTTGCAGCGGCTGCGCGCACCAGCGGCGATACGGTCTGCGTTCCGCACCAGGACGACGACTGCGACGCCAGCAGCGGCAGCGCCACGCCGCCGGGTTCGCGGCCGGCCACCGTGCCGGCAACCGCCACGACCTCGCCGCGGACACCTGCGCCGCAACGCCGCAATCGCACCGATAGCGTCCGCACCAGCACGATGCGGTTCCAGAGCTACCTGCCCGGAATGTTCCGCTAGTCGCTGTCGACGATCAGTTCGGCGGCGGCAGCAGCGCCTCGAAACGCGCGCCACCCATCTCCGCGGAATCACTCACTTCCAGTTCGCCACCGTAACTGGCGAGGATGTCCTGCACGATCGACAGGCCGATGCCGTGGCCCTGCACGCGTTCGTCGCCGCGCACGCCACGCTGCAACACCTCCATCACCTGCGCCTTCGGCACGCCCGGGCCGTCATCCTCGACGGCGATGCGCAAACCGGCACGGCGCGAACCCGGCACCTGGCGCGGCGCCACCGTCAGCAGCACGCGTGATTTCGCCCACTTGAAGGCATTCTCCAGCAGGTTGCCGAGCAGTTCCTGGAGATCGCCAACCTCGCCGTGGAAACGCGCTTCCGGCGCGATCTCGAATTCGCAGAGCACGCCCTTGGCGGCGTAGATCTTCTCCAGCCCGGTGACGATTTCCTCGGCGTACGACTCGATCGCGATCGGCGCGGCATAGAGCTTGTGGCCGGTCGATCGCGCGCGTCCCAGCTGGTAACCGACGATATCGTTCATGCGCCGCAATTGCGTATCGAGTTCGCTGCGCAAATCCGCATCGGGCTCGTGGCTGTCGAGCTGCGTGCGCAACACCGCCAACGGCGTCTTCAGGCTGTGCGCGAGGTCGGACATGACATCGCGCTGGCGATCAAGGTGGCGGCGCTCGCTGTCGATCAGTGCGTTGATGCTTTCGGTCAGCGGCGTGAGTTCGCGCGGATGCGCACCGCTCATCTTGGTCGCCATGCCTTCCTTGACGCGGTCGAGCTCCACGATCACGCGCTTGAGCGGCGCCAGGCTCCACCACAGCGTCATCATCTGCAGCAACACCAGCAACAGTCCCGCCAGCGCGAGATTGCTCCAGAGTGCCGCGCGGAATGTGGTCATCTGCGTCTTGAACGGACGCATGTCCTCCATCACGTAGATGGTGTACAGCACCGGCGCCTTGTTGGCTTCCGACCACGCGAAGCCCCGTCCGTAGACGTAGACCGCACTGCCGAAACCGGAGGAGTCGCGAATCGTCACCGGCCCGCTGAAGGTTTCCGTATTGGGGTCGAGCAGCGGCGGCAGCGGCAATTGCGGTCCATACACCGCCGATTGCGATTGCCAGCGCCCGTTGCGCTGGACGATCTGCGCGTACAAGCCACTGGCCGGGCGATCCAGCCGCGGATCGGGCGTGATCGCCGGCGGGACCAATGCGTCAGTGACATCGAAATCGGTGCGCGCGGCATAGGTCAGCGCGTAGTTCGACAACCGGTTGCGGAAGCTTTCGAGAGCGGTCTGTTCGAAGGCGCGATCCAGCGCGATCCCCACCAGGGCGAGGAATGCGGCGAGGCCGATCGTGCCGAACAGCAATTGCCGGCGCAGCAACGATCGCGGTTTCCAGAATTGCGCACTCATGCGCGAATGGCCACCGCGATCATCCCGTGCCGGCGATCAGCTGTCGGCGTTGCGCGGAATCGCGAAGCGGTAGCCGCGGCCGCGTACGGTTTCGATCGGCTTGAGCGTGCCGTCGGTATCGAGCTTCTTGCGCAGGCGCCCGATGAACACTTCCAGCACGTTGGAGTCGCGATCGAAATCCTGCTGGTAGATGTGCTCGGTGAGATCGGCCTTCGAGACCAGTTCTCCCGCATGCATCATCAGGTATTCCAGCACCTTGTATTCGTAGCTGGTGAGGTCGATGTTCTGGCCGTTCACCGCCACCGTCTGCGCAGCGAGGTCGAGCATCACCGGGCCGCATTCCAGCGACGGCTTGCTCCAACCCGCGGCGCGGCGCACCAGTGCGTTGAGGCGCGCCAGCAGTTCCTCGACATGGAACGGCTTGACCAGGTAATCGTCGGCGCCCTGCTTCAGGCCATCGACCTTGTCCTGCCAGCTGGAACGCGCGGTCAGGATCAGGATCGGGAACTGCTTGCCGTCATCGCGCAGCGCACGGATCAGCTCCATGCCCGACATCTTGGGCAGGCCGAGATCGATGATCGCGACATCGAAGGGAACTTCGCGGCCCATGTACAGGCCCTCCTCCCCATCCTGGGCGGCATCGACCGCGAATCCCTCACGCTTCAGGCGCGCGGCAAGGGTTTCGCGCAACGGCGCTTCGTCTTCGACCAGCAGAATTCTCATCGTTCACTCCCTGTAGGCGGATGACGGGCATCCACACGCATTCACTTTACTCATTCAGGATGTCGCGGTGATGTAAACGCGAACGCTCAGAATCCCGGTGACACCATCATGACGCGGACCATGCCGTCCGCGCCCATGACCTTGATCCTGCACTGTACACGTCCGCCGGCGTCGATCGGCTGGACCGCGAGGACCTGGTCCCCGGGGGATAACGCCATGCTGCGGCTGCAATCGCTGGCGCTGGGCCGGGGGCGGACGCTGGCCTCCATCGATGGCGCGCTGCGTGGATCATGCCCGCCTTGCGGCCCGGGGGGCGGCTGCGGCTGCGATGGTTCGCTCCTGCCCCCATGCGGCGCCGGGGGCCAACCGCCGCCATTGCCGCCGCGATGCTGCGCCCACGCCGGCGTGCTACCGACGACCAGGACCGTCAGAGACGCGAACAGGGGAAACCAGCGGGGACGGGACATGGTGCAGGCATACCGGCGCATTCAGGAGTGGTGCCAGCATGGGTCCCCGGCGGTGAATTCGTGCTTAATCAGGCAGCGATCGCCCGCGCCGTCACCGCCAGCGCCTCTTCCAGCAAACCGATGCCGGCCTGGGCGCGCACCGCGCCTTCGCTCAACACCTGGCGGAACAGGCGTCCGCCCGGCTGCCCATGGAACAGCCCGAGCACGTGGCGGCTGATGTGCTTGAGGGCGACGCCGCGATCGAGCTGGCGTTCGACATAGGGGAAGTACGCGCGCAGCAGATCCTCGCGACTGCGCGGTTCGCTGCCGGACATCGCGGCCTGCAGGCGATGCAGGGTGTAGGGGTCATGGTAGGCGGCGCGGCCGAGCATCACGCCATCGACATGGTCGAGATGCGCCAGCGCGGCATCGACTTCGGTGATGCCACCGTTCAACAACACCGTCATGCCCGGGCGCTCTTCTTTCAGACGATAGGCCCAGTCGTAGCGCAGCGGCGGCACTTCGCGGTTTTCCTTCGGCGACAGCCCTTTCAGCCAGGCATTGCGGGCATGGACGACGATGAAGGCGGAACCCGCTGCATCCATGCGATCGACGAAATCGCGGAAGGCGAGGTAATCGTTGTCATCATCGACGCCGAGGCGGCATTTCACCGTCACCGGGATTGCCCCCTCCACGGCATCCACCATCGCCCGCACGCACTCGGCGACCAACGCCGGTTCGCGCATCAGGCAGGCACCGAAGCGCCCGGCCTGCACGCGATCGGAAGGGCAGCCGCAGTTGAGGTTCACTTCATCGAACCCGTGCTCGACGCAGATGCGCGCGGCCTGCGCCAGCAATGCGGGATCGCTGCCGCCGAGCTGGATCGCGACCGGATGTTCGGACGGATCCATCGCCAGCAAGTGCGAGCGGTCGCCGTGGATCACCGCATTGGCGTGCACCATTTCGGTATAGAGCAGCGCGTCCGGCGCCAGCACGCGGTGGAAGGCACGGCAATGCGTGTCCGTCCAATCCATCATCGGGGCAACGGACAGGCGAAGGGTCTTGGCGAGGTGCTGCGACATCCGTCCATTGTCGCAGACGCGCCAAAGCGCAGCGGCCAGCTCAATCCGGACGCGGTCGCTTGCCGAGGTCGCGCAGGATTTCGCGTGCGGCGTTGCGCCCCGGCAAACCGGTGACGCCGCCACCGGGATGACTGCCCGACCCGCACAGATACAGGTTCTTCAGCGCGCCGCGATAGTTGGCTTGGCCGAGGAAGGGTCGCGTGGTGAACATCTGGTCGGGACCGAGTGCCCCATGGAAGATGTCGCCGCCGATCAAGCCGAAGCGGCGCTCGAGGTCGAGTGGCGACAGCGCTTCGTGACCGAGCACGCTGGCACGGAAATTCGGCGCGTAATCGTTGACGGTATCGATCATCAATTTCGCGACGGTATCGCGATGCAGGTCCCAGCCGCCGTCGACTTCTGGGTTCACCTGCTGGCAGAACAGGCTGGCGACATGCTGGCCCTGTGGCGCGAGGGTGTCATCGAGCGTGGAGGAAATCACTACCTCGACGATCGGCTTGCGTGCCCAGCCGGCGTTATGCGCCTTCGACTTGGCATCGAAATAGGCCTGCTCGAAATATTGCAGGGATGGCCCGATCAGGATGCCGCTCTGGTGGTGGGGTTGCAGATTGGTGCCCGGCGCGGCGGTGAAGTCCGGCAATTCCGACAGCGCGACGTTCATGCGGAAGGTGCCGGAACCGCAGCGATACGCCGTCACGCGATTGCGCAGGTCGTCGTCGAGATGCTGTTGCGGAACGATGTCGCGATAGAGCAGTTTCGGATTGAGGTTGGACGCAACGATGCGCGCGCGATGTTCGCGACCGTCGACGGTGACCGCGCCGACGACCCGATCGTTCTCCACCAGTACATGGTCGACCGCGGCATCGGTCAGGATCTCGACACCGCGCGCTTCGCATTCCTTGCGCATGGCCTGGGTGATCGCACCCATGCCGCCGATGGCGTGGCCCCAGGCGCCAGGTTTGCCGTTCACTTCGCCGAACAGGTGGTGCAGCAGTACATAGGCGCTGCCCGGCGTGTACGGGCTGGCGAAATTTCCGACCACCGAATCCCAGCCGAGCACGGCCTTGACCGGATCGGATTCGAACCAGTGGTCGAGCACTTCACCGGCCGACTTCGTGAAGATGTCGAGCAGGTCGCGGCGGCCACGCAGATCGAGCGGCGCCAACTTCTTCGCCACTGCATACGACTGCACCCAGTCGGCGAATGCGATGCGATCGCCAATGTTGGGGGGCGTGAGGTGGATCAACTGTTTCAGCACCGCAACCACGCGGTCGATCATCGCGAGATAGCCGTTCCAGCGTTCGGCATCGCGCGGCGACCACTTGGCGATTTCGCCCGCGCTCAAGCTGCCGCCGAGGCGGAAGGCGCGCCCATCGGGCAGCGGCAGGAAGTTGGAATACGGGCGTTCAACCACGCGCAGGCCATGTTCGCGCAGGCGCAGGTCGGCAGCGACCCTGGGATTGAGCAGGCTGACGGTGTAGCTCGCCACCGAATTGCGGAATCCGGGATGGAATTCTTCGGTCACCGCGGCACCGCCGACGATGTGGCGACGCTCGAGCACGCGCACCTTCAGGCCTGCGCTGGCGAGATAGGCCGCGCACACCAGCCCGTTGTGGCCGCCGCCGAGGATCAGTGCATCGATCGCGTCCGCCATTCCTGTCCCGCAATTCCGATTGGAACCGCGAGCTTAGCGTGTCGGCACGGTGTCATCCCAGCCACCGCCGATCGCCTGGGTCAGCGCCACCACGGCCTGTTGTTGTTGCACCACCGCCGCGATCGCCGAACGCCGTGCCGCCAGCGCGGTGTTCTGCGCGGTGACGACGGTGGTGTAGTCGGCCATGCCGGCAAGGTACTGGTTCAGGGTCATCTGTTCGACCTTGTCCGCCGCTTCCGACGATGCCTTGAGATTGGCGGCTTCGTCGGCGTAGCTGCGCAGATCGACCAGTGCGTCCTCGGTCTGCTGCAATGCCGACAACACGGCCTGCCGGTAGTTGGCGGCGCTCTGTTCGTAGGAAGCGCGGGCCTGGTCGACGCGCGCCGAACGCGCGCCCCAGTCGAGCAGTGTCATCGCGCCCGTGAGTCCCAATGACCAGATCGCACTGCCACCGCTGGCGAGATCGCCGAGCAACTGCGCACTGCGCCCGGAACTGGCCGAGAGACTGAGCGACGGGAACAACGCCGCGCGCTGCACGCCGATCCCGGCATTGGCCGCCATCACAGAGCGCTCCGCCGCGGCAACATCGGGGCGACGCTGCAGCAAATCGGACGGCAACGCCGAAGGCACCTCCGGCACGCGTTCGCTCCATGTTTGCGTGGCGATCGCGAGGTCGGCCGGGGCGCGGCCGCTCAATACCGCGATCGCATGCTCCAGGATGGCGCGCTGGCGCTGCATGTCGGTGACCTGAGACTGCGCGTTGCGCAGCGTGGTCTCGGCCTGCAGGACGTCCATGTGCGCGGCGACACCCACCTGGTAGCGGTTCCGGGTGATGGTCAGCGTGCGCTGGTAGGCGGTGATGGTGCGCTGGTAGGCGGCAAGCTGTGCATCCATGCCGCGCAATTGCAGGTAATCGCTGGCCAGTTGCGCATGGATGGCGAGCAAGGCATTGCCGATGCTGGCGCGCGACGCCTGCATCGATGCGTTGCTTTGCGCCACGCCTGCGCGCAAGCCACCAAACAGATCGATCGTCCACGCGCCATTGACAGACGCATTCGCGCGCTTGCCGGCGCCAGCGCCGGAATTTCCGCCGCTGCGACTGGTGCCGACCGTGCCGGAAAACTCCGGCCACAGGCTCGCGCGGGATTCGTGCAGCACTGCACGCTCGCCATCATAGGCAGCGACCGCAGCGGCCACCGTCTGGTTGTGCGCGGTGGCGTCCGTTTCGAGGCCATCGAGTACCGGATCGTTGAAGGCGCGCCACCACGCACCGCGCAACTGGTCGTCGGCGGGCGCAACCGCATGCCATCCCGCAGGTGCTTCCTTGAATTCGGCGGGGATGTGCAGCGCAGGGCGTTGGTAGGTCGGCACCATGCTGCAGCCTGCGGCGGCAACCACCAGCGCGGCGGCAAGTGCGGGACGAAGAGAACGGAGGGACATCATGCCGGCACCGGATCGTTGGAAGGGGGCGTGGGCGACGCATCCGACGGGCGCTTGCGGCGCGCTCGCTGGAAACGGTCAAGCGCGAGGTACACCACGGGCGTGGTCAGCAGCGTGAGGAACTGGCTGGCGATGAGACCACCGATGATCGTGATGCCGAGCGGACGGCGCAATTCCGATCCGTCGCCGAAGCCGATCGCCAGCGGCAACGCGCCGAGGCCGGCCGCGAGCGTGGTCATCAGGATCGGGCGGAAGCGCAGCAGCGCGGCTTCACGAATCGCCGCCAGCGGTTCCAGCCCTCGGCGTTCGCGCTCGATCGCGAAGTCGATCATCATGATTGCATTCTTCTTGACGATGCCGATCAGCAGGATCACGCCGATCAATCCGATCAGGTCGAACTGCGTTTTGGTCAACACCAGCGCCGCCGCCGCGCCGACGCCGGCAGCGGGCAGGGTCGACAGCACCGTCAGCGGATGGATCAGGTTTTCGTAGAGGATGCCGAGCACCAGGTAGATGGTGACGATGGCAGCGAGAATCAGCAGTGGAATGGTGTTGGTGGTCTGCTGGAACACCTGCGCCGAGCCGGCGAATTCCCCGCGCACGCCGAGCGGCAGGTTCAGGCTGGCCTGCACTTTGCGGATCTCGTCGCTGGCCTGACCAAGGGTGACGCCTTCCGGCAAGTTGAAACTGATGGTCACGGCGGGCGTGGCGTCCTGATGGTTGATCGACGCTGCGGCGGACTGCACATGCCAGGTCGCGATCGATGTCAGCGGCGTCATGCCCGGCGTGGCGAATCCGATGCTGCCGGTCGCAGTTCCACTCGCTTTGCCCGTCGTGGCCGATGCCGTTGTCCCGGAGGTCGCGGTGGCCGGCAACCACACGAGATGGAAGGCTTCCGGCGAGCCTTGCGCCTCGCGGGCGACCCCCATCACCACATGGTACTGGTTGACGTCGCTGTAGAGCGTCGCCACCTGGCGCTGCCCGAAGGCGCCATAGAGGATCGAATCAATCGTGTTGTTGGAGATGCCCAACCGCGACGCGGCATCGTGGTCGATGTCGAGGTAGGCGGCGACCGCGCTGTTGTTGCGATCGACATCGACGTCGGTCACCACCGAATCCCGTTTCAGCGCGGCGGTGAGTTTGTCCGCGGAGGTTGCCAGCACCGCGGGATCGTCAGCCTTCAGCGTGTACTGATAGGTGGAATTGGAGCTGCGCCCGCCCACGCGCATGTCCTGCACCGGATTGAGGAACAAGGCGGCGCCAGTGATGCGTGCAAGCTGCGGACGCAGGCGCTGGATCACCTCCTGGGTCGAGGGACGCTGTCCGCGCGGCTTCTCGGTGGCAAAGAGGAACCCGCCACCCGCGCGCGAGCCGCCGGTGAAGGCAATGACATTCTCGATCGCCGGATCCTTGCGCAGGATATCGACCAGCTGGTGCAGCTTTTCGCCGCTCTGCACGAAAGACACCGACTGGTCCATGCGCAGGCCGCCGTTGAGCGAACCGGTGTCCTGTTCGGGGAAGAAACCCTTGGGCACGACCACCATCAGGTAAACGTTGAGCACTGCCGCGCCGAGCAGCAGCAGCAGCACCGCACCACGATTGGCCAAGGCCCAGTCGAGGCTGCGTTCGTAGCGCGTGCGCATTCCCGCCACCGCGCGCTCCGCCAGCGCCGCGAGTCGTCCGCCCGCCGACGTGCGCGATGCCGCATGCGGCCGTCGTTCTCGCAACAAGGTTGCCGCGATCATCGGCGTGGTGGTGAGCGACAGCAGCATCGAGATCATCACCGCGACCGTCATCGTCACCGCGAACTCGCGGAACAGGCGCCCGATCAGCCCGCCCATGAACAGCAGCGGGATGAAGACCGCGACCAAGCTGACGCTGATCGCCATCACCGTGAAGCCGACCTCGCGCGCGCCGAGCAATGCCGCCTGCATCCGCCCCATGCCCTGTTCGATGTGGCGATTGATGTTCTCCAGCACCACGATGGCATCGTCGACGACGAAACCGGTGGCGATCGTCAGCGCCATCAGCGACAGGTTGTCGAGCGAGAAGCCGAGCAGGTACATCACGCCCAGCGTGCCGAGGATCGAGACCACCACCGCCACCGCCGGCACCACCGTCGCCCGCCACGATTGCAGGAAGGCGCTTACCACCAGCACGACCAGGACGGTCGCGATCAACAACGTCAGTTCGACGTCGCGCAGCGAAGCGCGGATGGTGGTGGTGCGATCGGACGCGATGTCGATCTTGATGTCGGCGGGAATGCGCTGGCGCAACGACGGCAGGACTTTCTTCACCGCGTCGACGGTGGCGATGATGTTGGCGCCCGGCTGGCGGGTGAGGATCACCGTGACTGCGCGCTTGCCGTTGAACAGGCCCAACGTGCGATCGTTCTCCGGACCGTCATAAACATGGGCGACATCGCCGAGGTGGACATTGGTGCCGTTGCGCGACACCACCACGACTTTGGCGAAATCCGCTGCGGAACGACTCGGCGCACTGGTGTAGAGCTGATAGGCGGTGCCGCCGTCCTCAACCACGCCCTTGGGGCGGTTGGCATTGGTCGCGGTCACCGCATTGCGGACCGCATCGAGACTGATGCCGGCGTCGGCGAGCTTCTTCGGATCGAGGTCGATGCGCACGCCCGGCAAGGCGCCGCCGCCGAGTTCGACCTGGCCCACGCCCGGCACCTGGGACAGTGCCTGCTGCACCACCGTCGACACCGAATCGTAGATCGCGTCAGGCGCGCGCGTGTCGGAGGTGAGCGCCATGATCATGATCGGCGCGTCGGCGGGATTGACCTTGTTGTAGGTCGGGTTGCTCTTGAGCGCCGCCGGCAAGTCGACGCGTGCGGCATTGATCGCGGCCTGGACGTCGCGCGCGGCGCCATCGACGTTGCGACTGAGATCGAATTGCAGGTTGATGCGGGTCGAGCCGATGCCCGAGGAAGATGTCATTTCGGTGACGCCGGCGATCGTCGCGAGACGATGTTCCAATGGCGATGCCACGCTGTTCGCCATCGTGGTCGGACTCGCGCCCGGCATGCTCGCGGAAACGCTGATCACCGGGAAATCCACCTGCGGCAACGGCGCCACCGGCAGCACGAAGTAGGCGGCGATACCCGACAGCGCAACACCGACCGTCAGCAACAAGGTGCCGATCGGACGCCGGATGAACGGCGCCGACAGGTTCATGTCGCGGCCTCGTGGGCGGCGCGCGCTTCGATGCGTTCACGGCGGCGCTTGGCCAACGCCTCGAAGGCAAGATAGATCACCGGCGTGGTGAACAGCGTCAGCGCCTGACTCATGATCAGGCCACCGGCCACGGCGATGCCGAGCGGCCGCCGCAGTTCCGCGCCCATGCCACCGCCGAAGATCAGCGGCAACGCGGCGAACAAGGCCGCGAACGTCGTCATCATGATCGGGCGAAAGCGCAGGGCTGCCGCTTCGCGGATGGCTTCGAACGGCGACTTGCCCTCGTCGCGCTGCGCGGCGATCGCGAAGTCGATCATCATGATCGCGTTCTTCTTGACGATGCCGATCAACAGGACGATGCCGATGATCCCGATCACGCCGAGATCGCTTCCGGTCAGCAACAGCGCCAGCAACGCGCCAAGCCCCGCCGACGGCAGCGTCGACAGGATGGTGATCGGATGGATATAGCTCTCGTAAAGCACGCCAAGCACGATGTAGACACAGACGATCGCGGCGAGGATCAGCCATCCCTCGTTGGCAAGCGACGCCCGGAACGCATTCGACGCACCGAGGAATTGCGTGCTGATCCCGGCCGGCATGCCGATCTTTGCTTCGGTTGCGGTGATCGCATCCACCGCCTTGCCCAACGACACCCCTGGCGCGAGATCGAACCCGATGATCGAGGCCGGGAACTGTTGCGCACGCATCACCGCCAGCGACGCATTGCCGGTGGAAATCGTCGCGATCGACGACAGCGGGATGCTGGCGCCGCCACTGCCGGCAACATGGATGTTCTGCAAGGCTTCCGGACCGACCAGCATGTCCGGCATCGCCTCGAGAATCACGCGATACTGCGTTGATGGCGTGAAGATGGTCGAGATGATGCGCTGGCCAAAGGCATCGTAGAGCGCGGCATCGACCGCGGCAGCGGTGACGCCGACGCGTGCCGCGGCATCGCGATCGACATTGACCGTGACCGAATTGCCTTCCATCTGCACGTCGCTGACCGGATTGCGCAATTCCGGCACCGTCTGCAGTGCGCGCACCAGGTCGAGACTGGCGCTGTTCACTTCTGCCTGGGTTGCGCCTTGCAACGCGAAGCGATATTGCGTCGGCCCGTTCTCGGCATCGATGGTCAGGTCCTGTACCGGGCGCAGGTAGAACGTGACACCGGGGATCCTGTCGTGCACCGCCGAGAGCAGGCGTGCCATCGTCTCGTCCTGGTCGTCCTTGCGATCGCCCTTCGGCTTCAGGTTGACCAGCATCCGCCCCTGGTTGAGCGTGATGTTCTGGCCGTCGACGCCGATGTTGGAACTCAGCGATTCGACGTCGCCATCGCCCAGCACCACGTCGGCGACTTGCTGCTGCAACTCGGCCATGCGCGTGAACGACACGCCCTGCCCGGCCACCACCGTCGCTTGCAGCTGGCCGGTGTCCTGCTCGGGGAACAGCCCTTTCGGGATCAGCCAGAACAGCAGGCCGGTGAGCACCAGCGTTGCGGCGAACAGCATCAGCATCAGGCGGCTGCGCGCGATCACGCCATCGAGCGTGCGCGCATACCAGGCGCCGACGCGATCGATCAGGTGCAGCGAGGAACGCACGAACTTCGGCGCTTGCGCCTCGTGGTTGCCCGGCTTCAGCCAGCGCGCGGCCAGCATCGGCACCAATGTCAGCGACACCACCGCGGAAATCAGGATCGTCACCGCCAGCGAGATCGCGAACTCGCGGAACAGGCGACCGACCACGTCGCCCATGAACAACAAGGGGATCAGGACCGCGACCAGGCTGATGGTCAGCGAGATGATGGTGAAGCCGATTTCGCGCGAGCCCTTGAGCGCGGCTTCCATCGGCGAATCGCCGTTTTCGACGTGGCGCGAGATGTTCTCGATCACCACGATGGCATCGTCGACCACGAAACCGCTGGCGATCGTCAGCGCCATCAACGTCAGGTTGTTGAGCGAGAAGCCGAGGAAATACATCGCGGCGAAACTGCCGACCAGCGACAACGGCACCGAGATCGCGGCGATCAACGTCGCCTGCGGCGAACCGAGGAACAGGAAGATCGCGATCACCACCAGCACGACAGCCAGCACCAACTCGAACTCGACGTCTGCAACCGAAGCACGGATGCCAGTGGTGCGATCGGCCAGCACCTTGACGTGGACATCTTCCGGCAACGTCAGCTCGAGATCGGGCAGCGCCTTGCGGATCGCATCGACCGTTGCGATGACATTCGCGCCAGGCTGGCGCTGGATATCGACGATGATGCCGGGCTGGCGATTCATCCACGCGCCAATGCGCGCATTCTCCGAGGCATCGACCACACTCGCCACATCGGACAGACGCACCGCCGCGCCGCCGTTGTAGCCGACGATCAGCGATTTGTAATCGTCAACCGTCGACAGTTGGTCATTGGCGTCGATCGACCAACTGCGCGTCGGCCCGTCGAAACTGCCCTTGGCGCCGTTGGCGTTCGCCGACGAGATCGCCGTGCGAATGTTCTCCAGCGTCAGCCCTTGTGCCGCCAGTGCCGGCACGTTGGCCTGGATGCGCACCGCCGGTCGCTGGCCCGCCGACATCGACACCAGGCCGACACCGGTGACCTGCGCCAGCTTGTTGGCGACGCGCTGCGAGACGAGGTTCTGGACATCGGACAAGGTGCGCGTCTTCGACGTCACCGCGACCGTCATGATCGGTGCGTCGGCGGGATTCACCTTGGCATACACCGGCGGCGCCGGCAGATCATTCGGCAACATCGTCGCCGCGGCATTCATCGACGCCTGCACTTCCTGCTCGGCGACATCCAGCGGCAGGCTGAGGTTGAACTGCAGGGTGATGATGCTGGCGCCACCCGACGACACCGACGACATCCGCGTCAATCCCGTCATTTGTCCGAACTGGCGCTCCAGCGGTGCAGTCACCGTCATCGCCATCACGTCGGGGCTGGCGCCCGGATACAACGTGCTGACCTGGATGGTCGGGTAATCGACTTCGGGGAGCGCCGACAACGGCAGCATGCGCAACGCGATGATGCCGGCCAGCAGGATCGCCAGCATGAACAGCGATGTCGCCACCGGACGCTCAATGAACGGTCGCGACGGATTGTTCGCGTGCGACAGCGGATGCGCTTCGCCCGGCAGCGGAGTGTCGGCGTCGCTCACGGCGATGTCGTCGCCTGGCGTCGCCCGCTTCCTTGTGCGTCTGCCTGCGCGCCATTGCGACGATGATGCTGCTGGCCATTGCCGTTCGCACCAGGCATGGCCCCTGCGCCGTCACCGCTCGTCTCCGCCAGCGTCACCTTCGATCCGTCATCGATGCGATCGGCGCCTTCGGTGATCACCGTCTCGCCGCCATTCAAGCCCTTGGCGATCACGACCTTGTCGCCTACGGTCGCACCAACGGTCACGTTCACCAGCTTCGCGGTCTGGTCGGGCTGCAACGTGAACACGAAGCTGCCATTCGGCCCGTAGCGCACCGCACTCACCGGCACCACGATCGCCTGGTCGGCGGTGCCGACCTGCAGGCGGATGTTGACGAACTGACTCGGAAACAACGCGCCATCCTGGTTCTCGAAACGCGCCTTGGCCTTGAGCGTGCCGGTGGTTGAATCAATCACGTTGTTGAGGGTGAGGAAGCTGCCCTGCGCGAGTGCGTTCTTGCCGGATTGATCGAGCGCGACTGCCGGCAACGTACCCTTGCGGCTGGCTTCGCGCACCTGCCCGATCTGCGCCTGCGGCAGTGAGAATTCGACATCGATTGGCGATTCCACCGTCACGATCGCAACGCCGTTGGCATCCCCCGGCGACACGTAATTGCCGATGTCGGCTTGCCGCAAGCCGACGCGTCCGCTCACCGGTGCGCGCAGCGTGGTGTAGCCGAGATTGATCTGTGCCGTGCCCGCTGCCGCCTTGTCGGCCTGCACCGAGCCTTCGAGCTGTTTCACCAGCGCGGCCTGGGTATCGACCTGCTGCTTGGCGATCGAATCCTGCGCCAGCAAGGTCTGGTAGCGCTTCAGGTCCATGCGCGCGACCGCGAGTTGCGCGGCATCGCGCGCCAGCGTGCCCTGCGCCTGCGCCACCGCCTGCGAGGTCGGACCGGAATCGACCTGCGCCAATGCCTGACCCTTGCTGACCAGCTGGCCTTCCTTGAAATAGATCGCCTTGAGCACGCCGGAGATCTGGCTGCGCACCGTCGCCGTGACCGTCGGCTGCACCGTGCCGATCGCGCTGATGGTCAAGGGAACATCGGTCTTCTCGACCTTGGCCGTGCCCACCGTCGCCGACGGACGCCTGCGCCCGCTGCTGCCGCCACCGCGTTGACCACTCCGGCTGCCAGCAGCCGCCCCTTGTCGCCCTTGTCCTTGCGCATCGCCGCTGCTACGGCCAAAGAACCACCATGCCGCCACTCCGACCAGCACGAGGATCGCGATCACGACGAACGCATTGCGACGCGAATTCGGGGATTTCCGTGGAAGCCGCGAGCCGCCCGTTGTGGACGGGACGGAGGAAGGGTTTGGATCGGACATGCGCAGGATTCCGCACAGAATTGGAACGATGCTAAATCAACGCGTCTGAATACGTGGCGTTGACCATGACTAACGGCAGGGTCTCGCGCGCCGAACAGCAAAAACCCCGCATTTCTGCGGGGTTTTTGTTTTCTTCGTGTTGCGGTCGACAGCCGGACTTCTTAGAAATCCATGCCGCCCATGCCACCCATGCCGCCGGCGCCCGGCATCGCCGGTTCGTCCTTCTTCGGCGCCTCGGCAACCATCGCCTCGGTGGTGATCATCAGGCCGGCGATCGACGCCGCGTTCTGCAGCGCGGTGCGGGTCACCTTGGTCGGATC
>JAFEBY010000053.1 GCA_018242465.1 Pseudomonadota bacterium
AGGGTCCCGACCAGATTGAGCGGATCGAAGGCGGAGACCGGCAACATCACGCCGTCGGGAGCCTTCTTGCGGATCGCGCGCAGGGCGGCCACCGCTTCGGGCAGGGCGAACTGCTCGCCGACCAGGCCGGCGACGAAGCGTCCACCGCGCAATTCGCCACGTGCCTCCAGCCGCCGATAGACGCGCACCAATTCGCGCCACGGCGGCAGCCATGCGGCCTCACGTTCGAGGATGCGCCAGCACACCACGCCATAGCGGCGCAACAGTACGCGCGCGATCTGTTCGATGTCTTCGGAATCGGAAGTGGCGTCATTGGCATCATGCTTGCGTGGCGTACGTGCCAGCGTCCAGCGCCCGGCGTCACGGATACCACTGACCAGCCCGCGGCGCACGCGTCGTGCACTCGCCTTCGGGCGTTTGCCCTGCGGCAACAGCAAGGCGCGCAGGCCGGAAAAACTGTCGCAACTGATCATGCCGCGCGCGACCAGCTCGCCCAATGCATCCTCGAGTTCGGTTTGCAGCAATCGCGTTTCGTCGAGCAGTTCGTCGAAGAACGAGGCGCCATGCGTGCGCAGCGCATCGGCGACTTTCTGCGCGCGCGACGACAGCGGCGCATCCTCGTGGGATGCATCGACCCGGCGCGACCACAGCGGCAGGGTGCGCCGCGGGACCAACACGATCGGCGTGGCACGGACCGGCGAATTCGCTTTCGTCGTGCCCTCCGCGCTCGGCGCGCGCAGCCGCGCCCATGCAATCCGCCCGGCCTGGCAAAGTTCGTCCAGCCAGTGGATGGAATAGTCGCTGACGCGCGCGGGCAGCAATTCGCCTTCCCAACTCGCGGCTGCCGCTTCGTAGCCTTCCAGTTGCGCCAGTACCGATGCCAGCGCTTCGGGACCGCGCAGCCGCGACGATGGCGCGACGTGCTGCCATTCGCAGAGGAAACGCAGGAAATCGCGTGGCGGAACCGGTTCGATCTCGCGCCGCAGCTTGCCGAGCGTGAGGCGATGGATGCGCGCCAGCAGGTTGCGTTCGCACCATTGCTCGCCGTCGATGTCGGGATCGAAGCGCCCGCGCATGGCGTAGCCATCGCGTTCCAGCATCGCCAGGCCGATGTCGATGTCGCCGGGATCAATCGTGAGAGTTGAAGCAAGCGTGGCGACGGTGACCGGACCACTGCCGGTCAGGCGCATTCGCAGCAGTTCGCGCACGGCGTCCTCGCGCGTCCACGCGAGATCGGCATACCCGGGTGCGGCATCGATGCGTGGCTGCAATGCAGCCTCGGGGTGGATGGCCTGCAGCATGGTCAGGCGCTCCGCCGAGCACCACAAATCAATATCAGCCAGCAAGGTCGCGCGCTGCTGCCTGGCCAGTTTCCGCAACGTCTCCGTCCAGTCGCTGGCTTCCGCTTCGGATGCGGTGATCGTGCCGAGGCTCATCAGCGCGTCATGCACTTCATCGTCGCTGCGCGCTTGCGGCCACGCATCTTCGCGCACCTGCTCGATCGCGGAGCTGTCCAGTCGTCCCAAGTCGGACGCCTGCTGCGGATCGCTGTAGCGGCGCGTCTGCACCGCCTGGGTCCGACGTTCTTCCAGCGGGGCATCGTCGAGGAAGGCGTAGGGCTGTGCGTTCAATGCCTCGGCGGCGAACGGCGTCGGTGCGGTGAGGTCGCGGGCAACGATGCGAATGTCGCCGGATTCCAGCTTGCGCAGCATCGCCAGCCAGCCTTCGGTGTCCATCGCCTCTTCAAGGCAGTCGTGCAGCGTCTGCGCGACCAGTGGGTGATCGGGGATTTCGCGTTCGCCGACGATGTTCTCGAGACAGGCGACCTGGTCGGGGAACACGGTGGCGAGCAGGTCTTCCGACTTCATGCGCTGCAGTTGCGGCGCGACCTTCTTGCCACCAATGAAGCGCGGCAGCGCGAGGGCAGTGGTGGCATTCCAGCGCCAGCGCGCCGGGAACAGCGGTGCATCCAGCAACGCCTGCACCAGCACGTCCCGCGCCGAATTGGAATGCAGGAAATGGGCGACGTCGTCGAGCGGGAAGCTGTGGCTGGTCGAGAGCGACAGCACGATGGCGTTCTCGGTGGCGGCGGCCTGCAGTTCGAAATTGAAGCTGCGACAGAAGCGCTTGCGCAACGCCAGCCCCCAGGCGCGATTGACGCGGCTGCCGTAGGGCGTGTGGATGACGAGCTGTGTGCCGCCGGATTCGTCGAAGAAGCGCTCCATCGTCATCCGTTCCAGCGTCGGCAACACGCCGAAGCCGGCGAGTTGTTCGGCGCAGTATTCGGCGACCTGGCGTGCGGCGTTGTCGTCCAGTGCGAGTTCTTCCCGCAACCAGGCCATTGTTCCGGGAATGTCGATCGCGCCATCATCGCCACGCAATCGCGTTTCCAGTTCGCCGCGCAGGCGCGACACGCTGTGTGAAAGCTCGTCGGTGCGACCCGGCGCTTCGCCCAGCCAGAACGGAATGTTGGGCGGCTGGCCTTCGGCGTCCTCGACGCGCAGTCGCCCGGATTCGACGCGCAGGATGCGATAGCTGGCGTTGCCAAGCTGGAAGATATCGCCGGCCAGACTTTCGATCGCGAAATCCTCGTTGACGGTGCCGATCATCACCGACTGTGGCTCCAGCACCACGGCGTAGTCGGCGGTATCGGGAATGGTGCCGCCGGACATCGTCGCGGTGGTGCGCGCGCCCTTGCGCGCCCGCAGCTGGCCATGCACGGCGTCGCGATGGATCCACGCGCTGCGGGTGCCGCGTCGAGTCGTGAATCCTTCTGACAGCATCTTCACGATGGCGTCGAAGCGTTCGCGCTCCAGCTGCGCATACGGCCAGGCACGACGCAGGATGTCGAACAGCGCATCCTCGTTCCATTCACGGCAGGCGACTTCGGCGACGATCTGCTGCGCGAGAACGTCGACCGGCGCCGGCGGCATGATCAGCGCATCAAGCTCATGGCGTCGCACCGAATCCAGCAGCGCCACGCATTCCACCAGTTCGTCGCGTGTCGTCGGGACGATGCGGCCTTTCGGCATGCCGCCGACGTGGTGGCTGGCGCGGCCGACGCGTTGCAGAAAGGCGGCGATACTGCGCGGCGAACCGATCTGCACGACGAGGTCGACATCGCCGATGTCGATGCCGAGTTCCAGCGACGCGGTCGCCACCAGTACTTTCAGTTGGCCGTGCTTGAGCTTCTGTTCGGCATCGAGGCGCAGTTCCTTCGCCAGCGATCCGTGGTGGGCGGCGACGTGTTCCTTGCCCAGCCGTTCGCCGAGATGGCGCGATGCGCGTTCGGCCATTCGCCGCGTGTTGACGAAGACCAACGTCGTGCGGTGTTCTTCGACCCGTTCGGCGATGCGGTCGTAGACCAGCTCCCACTGCTCGTTCGACATCACCGCCTGCAACGGCACCGGCGTCAGTTCCAGCGCGAGATCGCGCGGCTTGGAGTGGCCGATATCGACCAGTGTGCAGTCGGGTTTGCCGTCGGCGTCGACATGCGCCGAACCGACCAGGTAACACGCGACTTCCTCGATGGGTTTCTGCGTCGCCGACAGACCGATGCGGGCGATGCGGCGTCCCGCCAGCGCATCCAGCCGCTCCAGCGACAACGCGAGATGGCTGCCGCGCTTGCTCTGCACCACGGCGTGGATTTCGTCGACGATCACCGCACGCACGCCGGCCAGCATGTCGCGCCCGGATTGCGAGCCGAGCAGGATGTACAGCGACTCCGGCGTCGTCACCAGGATGTGTGGGGGATGCTTGCGCAGCGCGGCGCGTTCGCCCTGCGGGGTATCGCCGGTGCGCACGGCGGTGCGGATCGCCACATCGGGCAGGCCGAGGCGCGCGAGCTCCTCGCGAATGCCGGCCAGCGGCGCTTCCAAATTGAGGTGGATGTCGTTCGACAGTGCCTTCAGCGGCGACACGTACAGCACCTGCACGCCTTCCGGCAGATCGCCCTGTGCCAGTCCGTCGCGCACCAATGCGTCGATCGCGGCGAGGAAGGCGGTCAGCGTCTTGCCCGACCCGGTCGGTGCTGCCACCAGCGTATGCCGACCGGCGGCGATCGCGGGCCATGCCGCGACCTGGGCATCGGTGGGGCCAGGGAAGCTGCGCCCGAACCAGCCGGCGACGGCCGGGTGGAACTGCGCGAGGGCGGGGTGCGAAGCCATCGCCGGATTATCCGCCGCCGCCAGCGATTCGCCCTGAATGCCGGAATGAAAGTCGAAGCGAATCTGGCCGTGCATCGGAGCAGGGTGAAATTCCTCCGTCTCAACGGCTGAGACCGGTAGCATGGCGGGATGAATTTCCCGCCCATCCGCGAACTGCTCGCCGACGCCAGCCGGCGCATTGATCCGATCGATGCCGAATGGCTGCTGCTGCATGTGATCGATCGTTCGCACAGCTGGCTCTTCAGCAATCGCGATGCCGTGCTCGGCCACGAACAGGTCCGCAACTTCGAATCACTGGTGCAGCGGCGCGCACAGGGTGAGCCGGTGGCCTATCTCACCGGCAGGCGCGGGTTCTGGTCGCTCGAGCTTGAAGTCACGCCGGCGACATTGATTCCGCGCCCGGAGACCGAATTGCTGGTGGAGTTGGTGCTGGAGAAATTGGTGGACGGCGGTTCCGCCGCCGATCTCGGTACCGGCAGTGGCGCGATTGCACTGGCCATCGCGCACGAACGCAAGCAGGCGCGCATCACTGCAACCGATGCAAGTCGCGAAGCGTTGGAGGTCGCCCAACGCAATGCGCAACGGCTCGCCATCGCCAACGTCGAATTTCGCCATGGCGAATGGTTTGCGCCGCTGCAGGGCGATCGCTTCGATGTCATCGCCAGCAATCCGCCCTACGTCGCCGTCGGCGATCCGCATCTGGACGCGGGCGATCTGCGCTTCGAGCCCGCGTCCGCCCTGTCATCGGGCAGCGATGGTCTGGACGATATCCGCATCATCGTGGCGAACGCGCCGACCCATCTCCACGCAGGGGGCTGGTTGATGCTGGAGCACGGCCATGACCAGGGCGACAGCGTGCGCGCGTTGCTTGAACGCGCGGGCTTCTCCGACGTGGCGACGCGCCCCGATCTGGAAGGCCGCGATCGGGTGTCGTTGGGGCGGTGGCGATAAACTTCAGCCATCGCCACATCGCAGGATCCCCCCCCATGCGCACCCTCTATCCCGAGATCGAGCCCTACCAGAGCGGCATGCTGGCCGTCAGCGATCGCCATTCCATCCATTGGGAACAATGCGGCAACCCCGACGGCAAGCCGGTGGTGATGCTGCACGGTGGGCCCGGCGCCGGTTGCGGCGCCAACATGCGGCGTTTCCACGACCCGAAGAAGTACCGGATCATCCTGTTCGACCAGCGCGGTGCCGGGCGCAGCACGCCGTTCGCCGATCTGGTCGACAACACCACCTGGGACCTTGTCGCCGATATCGAGCGCATCCGTGAAATGCTCGGCATCGAGCATTGGCAGGTGTTCGGCGGATCGTGGGGCTCGACGCTGGCGCTGGCCTATGCCGAGACGCATCCCGAGCGCGTGACCGAACTGGTGCTGCGCGGCATCTTCATGCTGCGGCGCTGGGAGCTCGAATGGTTCTACCAGGAAGGCGCGTCACGGCTGTTTCCCGATGCGTGGCAGCACTATCTCGACGTGATTCCGGAAAGCGAACGCGGCGACATGATGGCGGCCTACCACGCGCGCCTGACCAGCGACGACGAATCGGTGCGGTTGGCGGCGGCGCAGGCGTGGGCGATCTGGGAGGGCGGCACCAGCTATCTGCGCATCCCCGGCGATTACGTCACCAGCCACGGGGATCCGAAATTCGCGCTGCCCTTCGCGCGGATCGAGAACCACTATTTCGTCAACAAGGGCTTCTTCGAGGTCGACGACCAGTTGTTGCGCGACGTCCATCGGATTGCCGATATTCCCGGCGTGATCGTGCATGGACGCTACGATGTGGTGTGCCCGGTGCAAAACGCCTTCGACCTGCACAAGGCGTGGCCGAAGTCGGAGCTGCATGTCTCGCCGCTATCGGGGCATTCGGCGTTCGAAGCCGAAAACATCGACGCACTGGTGCGCGCGACCGATCACTTCGCGCCAATCGCGATGTGAGAGGGCGATGACAGGCCCTGACGCGCCGGGGTTCCGTCCGGCTCGTGGTCGATCATCCACAACCCGGCCCACAGCTTGAGGTCGAGTTCGTAGCCCTTGGCATGTTGCTGCATCAGCCAAGCCGGTGCTTGGCTGCGCGGAACGGCGTGCACGGTGATGCCTTCATCGGGCGTGCCACCGCCTTCGCCGACCTTCACCAGGTCGCGGGCGCGGACAAAGGCGATGCGCTCGTTGCTCATGCCAGAGCTGGTCGGTCCGATCAGCAGGACGCGCACGTCGCGTGCCTCCCAGCCGGTTTCCTCGATCAGCTCGCGCCGCGCCGCTTCTTCCAGGGTATCGTCGTCGCGTTCGTCGCCGACAAGGCCGGCCGGCATTTCGATCGTGCGTGCCTGCAGCGGCACGCGGTATTGCTCGACGAACAACACCTCGTCATCCGGTGTTACCGCGATGATCAGCACTGCCATGCCTTCGCCATGCACGCGTTCGCACGATTCCCAGGTGCCGCGTTTGACCAGGCGCAGCCAATCGCCTTGGTAAAGAAGTTCGCAGGGTGCGTCGATTGGGTGGGCCATGCGGATCTCAGGTGGGGGAGATGGAATCGAGGCCGGCCGCAGCCTGCAGGCGACGACGGGTCAGTGGGCCGAAGCGCAGGCGATCGCACAGTGATGAAAGTGTCGCGGCATCGGCGCTGGTGCGTGCGAAAGGAGGTTGGTGTGGATCCAGTGGCGCATCGACGGCGATCGTGGTGAGCTGGCGGTACAGCAGCACGTTTTCGCGATGTTCGCGCAATGATGCCGCCGCGCGCGCCGATCCGCGCTGGCGCAGGAACGGCACCTCGTCGACACGATCGAGCAGGGCGTCGAGCGATCCGAAATGCGAGATCAGCACCGCCGCGGTTTTCTGGCCGATGCCGGGCACGCCGGGAATGTTGTCGACGGCGTCGCCGCACAGCGCGAGGTAATCGGCGATCTGGTGCGCCTGCACGCCATGTTTCGCCTTGACACCGGCTTCGCCCCAGCGCAGGTCACGGGCGAAGTCGAATTGCTCGTCATCGCCCTGCAGAAGCTGTGACAGGTCCTTGTCGGCTGAAACAATCACGCTGCGCGCATTGTGCGCACGGGCCTGCACCAGCGCGCTGCCGATCAGGTCGTCGGCTTCGTACTCGGTGTGCGCCAAGACCGCCAGGCCCAGCGCCGCGCTCAGCGTCTTGCAGTAAGCGAACTGGCGACGCAATTCTTCGGGCGCCGGCTCGCGATTGGCCTTGTACTCGGGATAGAGCCGGTTGCGGAAACACGAGTCCAGCGCCTCGTCGAAGGCGACCACGATGTGCTGTGGGCGCTCGCGCTCGATCAGCTCCACCAGGAAGCGCCCAAAACCGTGGACGGCATTGAGCGGCCAGCCATCGTCGTCGTGCCATTCGTCCGGCATCGAATGCCAGGCGCGGAACACGTACATGCTGGCATCGACCAGGTACAGGGTCGGGCGCGGGTGCAGGACTCGGCTCACCGTGGCGCCCAATCGCTGAGCAGGGATGCGGGATCGGGGCGGTCGCGTTCCGGCGCTTCCATCACCGGGGTGCCGATGTGGATGAAGCCGACGATCGCCTCGTCTTCGGCAACGTCGAGATGAGTGCGGATCACCGGATCATAGGCGGCCCAGCCGGTCAGCCATTGCGCGCCGAAACCGGCGGCCTGCGCCGCCTGCAGCAATGCGAAGCAGACGCATGATGCCGTGGCGTAGCGTTCGCTGGCCGGGATCTTTTCGTCGGGTCCCTGCTTGGCGATCACGGTGACGATCAGCGGCGCGAAGCTGAAGCGTATGCGCTCCTTCTGAAGGATGGCCTCGCCGGCGTGGGGATCGCGCTCGCGGGTGCGGGTCTCCAGCAATCCGCCGAGGGCGAGCCGGGCGTCGCCACTGATCCGCACGAAGCGGAACGGAATGCGTTTTCCGTGATCTGGGACACGAACTGCGGACTGCAACATGCGTGAGAACTGGGCTTCGTCTGGCCCCGGAGCCGACAACTGGCGGGACGGGACCGATCGACGGTGATCAAGGCATTCGAATGTCATGGACGTGTCAAGTTTTCCTGCTTAGGATGGTGAACAGGGGGGATTCTTCCCGTCGCTTGGGGCGGCGGTCAGCATCTCAGAGGTATGGCTTGACTCGGAATGATTCCACAATTCCTGCGACAAGCCAGGTTGAAGAGCAGCAAAGGAAGGCAGCACGCCTGGTCGCCGAGTTCACGTCGGCAAAGCTTGCACCATTTTGGAGTGAGCTGAAGAGCGCGCTCGACCGGATTCCGGTCGGACCCAACAATTTCTCCTCCTTGCCGCGCGACCAGTTCATCGTGCACGGGATGCTGGACGGTACCCAGGATTGGTCCGCGCGTTTGCGCGCGACCCTGGAAGCCGACGCCATGGCGTGGTGGCATCGCCAAACCATGCGCAGCGGAACCGCGTTGACCCTGATGGGAGAAAGCGAGCTGTTGCTGGAGATCGATGCACAGCAGGCCAACGAAGCGATTCGCGCGCGGCTGGGGCCGCTGGCGCAGCGGCTGGATCACGCAGTCGAAGCATACTCGCGTGGCGCGAACCTTCCCGTGCACGAGAATCCGTGGAACGTGGAAGGCATTACCCGCAGCTTCATATCGACGTTCGATCGCGAAGCGATGACACCGACGCTGATTCCGTTGTTGATGCGTCATTACGAAACACAGATGAGCGCGGTCCTGCGGACCTTGGTCCCGGAATTGTTGCGGGTGATCGGTGATGGCGAATTGCAGGCCGATGCGTTCGACAGTCCGTCATCGGGGCATGCTCCTGCTGGTGGTGGCGGAGGCAATGGCTGGCAACCGGATGGCGGCATGGTCGAATCCCTGCCGGTGAATCTTGGCGGGCACGGCATTGGCGCCAACGATGAGAGTCATGCCAGCGAGCATGCGCCGTCGCATCCCGGGGGCGCGCGCCCTCCCGTCGACATTGGCAGCTATGCCAGCGTGCGTCCCGAAACCCGTTACCGCACGCGCGTCCACGCCCAACTGAATGCCTGGCGCCGGCGCATCAGCAATGGTGAGGACAGTCCCCGCGTCGCGCCGAATGCGATGGCGCGGGTGATCAATACTTCCGAAGTGCTCACGATCGCGTCTGTCCTCCAAGGTGAAGATCCGGCACCGTTCGTGCGCGTCTTGCGGGGTGAAGACGATCGTTCATTGCCGATGGTGATCCGTCAGGAATTGATGGCAGCGGCAGGCCAATTCGGTTTTGACCCCCAGCAATCGTCGTTTGCCGAAGTCGAGGAAGATGCGGTCGATCTGGTGGCCATGCTGTTCGATGGCCTGCAGCGCGCGAACGCCTTCGAGGAGCCAGCGACGAAGATGATGGGCAAGCTGGTCGTGCCCTACGTCAAGGTCGCGGTGATCGACGATTCGCTGTTCGAAAATCGCGGCCATCCCGCGCGGCGCCTGCTCGACGCGCTGGTGGAAGCCTGTGACGGCAACACCGGGGATACCCATGCCAGTCGCTCGATGCTCGAACGCGCCTCGCAGGTGGTCGATCAGGTGGTCGCGCGTTTCCAGGAAAACATGGCGATCTTTGATCTCGCTGCCCGCGAGCTGCAGGAACTGCTCGATCGCCAGCGCACCTTGGCGGAAGTGACCGAGCGCCGCATCACCGAAACCCTGCAAGGCCAGGAGCGCCTGCGCCAGGCACGGATCGCCGCCGATGAAGCGGTGAACGCCTCGCTCGAGGGGCGCAAGGTGCTGCCGGATACCTTCCAGTTCCTGTCCGAATACTGGCGCAACGTATTGGTGCAGGGCTGGTTGCGTTTCGGCGATCGCTCGCCGCGCTATCAGGCAATGCGTGCGGTCGGCGATGCCTTGTTGCAGATGGATGCCGATGCTGTCGCCCTGCGTAGCCGCGCCCTTGCCGCCGGTTTCGAACACAATCGCGCGGCCATCCTCGAGGACCTGCGTTTCGTCGGCTTGCAAGGCGAAGCCGCGATCGAAGCGCTGGCGCGCCTGGCCAGTGGCTTGTTGCGTGCCGATGCCGCGCCGGGTGAGGCCGTGCTGTCGAATCCACCGGAATCGTTGCCCGACGAACTGCCGCTGCACGTTCCCGACCTGGAACGGCGTTCGCGCGGCGTGGACAGCGTGCTGGTGGCGCGCGTGCGCCGGCTGCGTGCGGGACAGGGGTTGCGCGTCGTCGAAGATGGCGGGCAGGAAACCATGGCCAAAATCGCTTGGGTGAGCGCGATCACCGGACGCATCCTGGTGGTCAATCGCCGTGGCGAACGGCGATTGGTGGTGCGACCTGAAACGATGGCGGTGCTGATCGCCGATGGTCGCGTTCTGGTGCGTTCAGTCGAACCACCGGTCGATCAGGTCATGGCGCAGGTCGCCGATTCGCTTGGGGAGCGGCGCTTTGCACAAACAGGGTGATATGGCAGTTTTCCGGATTCAGCGATGACCTTGCGGTCGTGCTAGCGGAGACATCTTCGGGCCGCCGGGGCCGGGCCCCGAACGTGGCGCCGGCATCTTCGAACCATTGGCCTCCAGCCAGGCCTTGCGCTGTTCAGGCGACATCGCTTTCCACTGTTCGTGCATCGCC
The DNA here is from genome assembly GCA_018242465.1 of Pseudomonadota bacterium. Lineage (GTDB taxonomy): Bacteria > Pseudomonadota > Gammaproteobacteria > Xanthomonadales > Xanthomonadaceae > Solilutibacter. The sequence continues at coordinate 10,711 of JAFEBY010000053.1, forward strand.
TTGCGCTGCTCGGGCGTCAGGTTTTCCCAGCGCTGCATGCCGCGATGGGCGGCTTCGCGCTGTTCGGGCGTCATCCGCTGCCAGCGCTGGGCGCGCTTGAGCATTTCCCCGCGCATGTCGGGATTGTCGTTCCAGCGCGCACGGATCGGATCGACCAGGGCCTGTTGTTGCTCTGGCGTCAATTTGTTCCATTCCGGATAGCTGGTGGCAGGCGCAGTTTGTTGCGCCATAGCGGGCGCAGCCAGCACCAGACCCATCAACAATGTCGCGGTGATACGCATCTTGCTCACTCTCCGGGGACGGGCGGGGCATCGTTGCCCAGCCAAGCATAGAACTCCGGATCGTTATCGTAGGCCGAGGTGGCGCTCACGTTGGTTTTTTTCGCGGAGATTGTGGTGGTCGCCACGCTTGGCACAACGATCGCCTGGGCGGCGACTGGTGCAACGGCGGCGACTGGCGCGGTATCCGCAGTCGGCGTCATCGGACGTTGCAGCCACAGGCCGCCGATTGCCAGGGCCGCTATCGACGCGAATGCGACGGCAGGCTGCCAAGCCTGGCGGCTGAGGCGCGGCGTGGCGAGGACGGCACGCAACCGTTGCCGTACCGCCGGTGGGGTTTCGCGCGCGGCGTCCAGATACAGCTGGCGCGCCTTGCGGTCGAAGTCGTCGTGATCGTCATTCACGGTCATGTCCAGTCCTGGAGGTGCGCGCGCAATGCTTCGCGTGCGCGGGAAAGATGCGTCTTCACTGAGCCCTCGCTACATCCCATTACCGTCGCCGTGGTGGCGACGTCGAGATCCTCCAGCACGCGCAGGGTGAAGGCTTCGCGCTGGCGCGCCGGGAGCCTGCGAACCGCCTGCGCCATCAGAGCATAAGCCTCGCGGCCGTCATTGTGGTCCGAGGGGTCGCCGGCAGGGTCAGCCCAAGCCACCGCGATGTCCTCGTCCTGGTCGCCGGAATTGCGTAACCAGCTGAAGCGAAAAGCGCGGCGACGGCTGATGTCGATGATGCGGGTGCGCAGAATTTTCCAGAACAGCGCCTGCCACTCGGAGGAGGGTTTGTCGCCGTAGCGCAGCATCCGCAGCATCGCGTCTTGTACGGCATCGAGGGCATCATCGCGGTTGCGCAGCCCCAGCTCGGCAAAGCGGAAGGCGCGTGATTGGATGCTGGCGAGGAATTGTTCGATCGTCAGCGCGCGTGTTGTCGTGACCGGCGCGTTCAAGGGCAATCCCTTGGCGTTGGCTGCAATTGCATGTATCGACATGGTGCCCTGTTCGCCACCAGCCCAAGATGGGCGATATCCCGGAAACGTTCGTACAGGGGGCAGGTTGACGGCGAATCCATGGCGTTCATCTTCCGTGGCCCCACCAGGCAGCCAGCTCCATCGCCACCACGTAGACCAGCAGCTGCGGCAACCCGTTGGCCAGGCGGATCAGTTCCCAGGCCAGGGACGGGCTGAGCCGGGACAGCGACTCTGCCAACCCGAACCCGGCAGGGCCGCCGATGCTGATTGCCGCGATCGCCAGGCTGGATAGCGCCACCGCGATCGCCACAAAGACCGCCCCGGCGATGGCGCCACGGCTGCCCCGCGGCAGGCCCAGCAGGCGCAATGCGACGACCGCATCGAGCGCGGCCAGCAGGGCCAGCCACGGCAAGGTGCGATGGGTAAACGAGAACGCCACCGTCCATGCGGCCGCGAAAGCGATGGCCATGACCCCGAAAAGGAACCAGCGGATGACGGAAACCTGCGGAGCGGGCATGGCGAGGGACGTGGAAACGAACTGCAGATGGTAGCTGGTAAGCGGCCCGCCGCCGGAAACGGGTGCGAGCGCATGTGATCGCTTAGGATTCGAGAAACGACCAGATCGGGGATGCGCGGAATGGCGGTGCGGATCGGAGTGGGGCGAGAGGCGGTGTCGGGCGAGCGCCGGGTGGCGATGACGCCCGAGACCTGCGGCAAGCTGGTGAAAGTGGGCGCGCAAGTCGCGGTGGGGCCGGGGGCGGGGGCAGCAGCAGGCTTCACCGATCAGATGTATGTCGATGCTGGCGGGATCCTGGCCGATGCGCCGTTTGCCGATGCCGACGTGGTGGTATGCGTGCAATCGCCACCACCCGCGGCCATTGCCGCGATGAAACAAGGCACGGTGCTGGTCGGCTCCCTGCAGCCTGAAGCCGATCCCGCGCGCGAAAACGCATTGCGCGATCGCGGCATCGTCGCCTTCCCGCTGGAGCGGTTGCCGCGCACCACCCGTGCGCAGGCGATGGACATCCTCAGCTCGCAGGCGTCGATGGCCGGCTACAAGGCGGTGCTGATTGCCGCTGAGCTGGCGCCACGCTTCTTCCCGATGCTGACCACCGCCGCCGGCACCATCCGGCCGTCGAAGGTCCTGATCATTGGCGCCGGTGTCGCCGGGTTGCAGGCGATTGCCACCGCCAAGCGGCTCGGCGCGCAGGTGGAAGGGTTCGATGTGCGTCCGGAAACGCGCGAACAGATCGAATCGTTGGGTGGCCGATTCCTTGATCTTGGCGTCAGCGCCGCAGGCGAGGGTGGCTACGCGCGGCAATTGACCGAAGAAGAGCGCGCGGAACAGCAACGTCGTCTTGCCGATCACCTGCGCAATGTCGATGTGATCGTCTGCACTGCCGCGGTCCCGGGACGCCCTGCGCCGAAGATCGTCAGCGCGGCGATGGTCGAAGGGATGAAGCCCGGCAGCACCATCGTCGATCTCGCCGCGGAAACAGGCGGCAACTGCGAACTGACGCAGCCGGGACGTGTCATCGAGCACACCGGCGTCACCATCGCCGGGCCGCTCGATCTAGCGTCGATGGGCGCGACCCACGCCAGCGAGATGTTCGCGCGCAACGTCTTCAACTTCGTCAGCCTGATGCTGAAGGATGGTGCGCTCGCCTTCGACTGGAACGACGAACTGCTCGCCAAGACCGTCTGGCCGCCGCGGCCTGCCACCACCGGAGACACGCCATGAGCGACGGCTTCACTGCGTTGTACATCTTCATGCTGGCGGCGATCGCCGGCCACGTCATCATCTCGCGCGTGCCGGTGATCCTGCACACGCCGCTGATGTCGGGTTCCAACTTCATCCACGGCATCGTGCTGATTGGCGCGATGGTGGTGCTGGGCATGGCGGAAACACCGATCGAGAAAGTGCTGGGCTTCATCGCCGTGGTACTGGGCGCGGGCAATGCCGCCGGCGGCTACGTGGTGACCGAACGCATGCTCGAGATGTTCAAGTCGTCCAAGAAGCCGGAGACCAAGGCATGAGCGGCTTCAGCATGCAGACACTGGTCGCGTTGAGCTATTTCATCGCCGCGACGCTGTTTCTGCTCGGCCTGCAACGCATGGCCAGCCCCAAGACCGCGCGCAGCGGCATCCAGTGGGCGGGCGTCGGCATGGTGTTGGCGACGATTGCAACGTTCGCGCTGCCGAACCTGCACAACATCGGGCTGATCCTTGTCGCGGTCATCGTCGGCGTGGTGCCGACGTGGCTGTGGGGCAAGAAGGTGGCGATCACCGACATGCCGCAGATGGTTGCGCTGTTCAACGGCATGGGCGGCGGTTCGGCCGCGGCGATCGGCGCGGTGGAGCTGTGGAAGGCATCATCGGGGGGCGAACATCCGTCCGAATTCGCCTTGGCGCTGGCCGGCGTCGGTTCGCTGATCGGCGCGGTGTCGCTGACCGGTTCGATCATCGCCTGGGCCAAGCTCGATGGCCGCATGGACAAGCGCTATACCTTCCCCGGCCAGCAATGGTTCAACGCCGCAGTCGCCGTTGCCGCGATCATTTGCGGGGCGGTGGCGGTGCATACGCTGGCATTGCCGTGGATCATCGCCTTCTTCCTGCTCGCGCTCGGCCTCGGCAAACTGATGACGCTGCCGATCGGTGGCGCCGACATGCCGGTGGTGATTTCGCTCTACAACGCCTTCACTGGCCTCGCGGTGGCGTTCGAAGGGTATGTGCTCGGCAATCCGGCGTTGATCATCGCCGGCACCATGGTCGGCGCAGCGGGCATGCTGCTGACGCGGCTGATGGCCAAGGCGATGAACCGCAGCATCAAGAACGTGTTGTTCTCCAACTTCGGTGGTGGCGGTGCCAGCGCGCAGGAAATCAGCGGATCGCAGAAACCGATCGAAGCCGCAGACGTCGCCGCGTTGATGGCCTATGCCGAACGCGTGGTGATCGTGCCCGGTTACGGCATGGCGGTGGCGCAGGCCCAGCACAAGATCTGGGAATTGACGCAGCGGTTGATCGCGCGCGGGGTGAAGGTGAAGTTCGCCATCCATCCGGTCGCCGGGCGCATGCCCGGGCACATGAACGTGTTGCTGGCGGAGGCGGGCGTGCCCTACGACCTGATCGCCGACATGGACGACATCAACCCCGAGTTCCCCAATACCGACGTCGCGCTGGTGATCGGTGCCAACGACGTGGTGAATCCGGTCGCCAAGACCGACCCGGCATCGCCGATCTATGGCATGCCGATCCTCGACGTGGTGAATGCAAAGAACGTCGTGGTGATCAAGCGCGGCAAGGGCACCGGGTTCGCCGGCATCGAAAATGCGCTGTTCTACGCCGACAACGCGCGGATGCTCTACGGCGACGGCGCGGAGATGGCGAGCCAGCTGGTGAGCGAACTCAAGGCGCTGGATGGTGGGCATTGAACGCTCCTCGCACGCACTGTCTCAGCGGGAAGCCAGTGCCGGCGGCTGCAGACAACCGCGATAGGCGCACAGCCGGGCTATAGCGTCCGCGCGCCCATGTAAAATGGACTAAAATGGTACGGATTCAAATCCGTACCTATCCCGTGATGTACTCCCGCAATAGTGAACCCGTGCGCTTCGAGCGCGACTGCCCGGTGGTGATGGTGCCCTCAGGCGAAGCCGTCAACCTGCCCGCAGGCAGCATTGGCTACATCACCCAATCGCTGGGCGGCAGCTGGACCGTGTTCGTGGAAGGCAATCTGTTTCGTGTCGCCGGGAAGGACGGCGATGCCATCGGCAAGGAGCCGCCACCGCCGATCGAGTTGGCCGATGGCGCCGGCGATGGCGACGTGGAGAAGCTGGTATGGCAGCAGCTGCGCACCTGCTTCGATCCCGAGATCCCGATCAACATCGTTGAACTGGGCCTGGTCTATTCGGCGGATGTGAAAGCCGATCCCGAACATCCGGGCCAGCGCCGCGTCGACGTCGAACTGACGTTGACAGCGCCCGGCTGCGGCATGGGCGAGATCCTGGTCGATGACGTGCGCAGCAAGCTCGAACTCATTCCCACCATCGCCGAGGCGGACGTCGAGCTGGTATTCGATCCACCGTGGAATCGCAACATGATGAGCGATGCGGCCCGCCTCGAAACGGGAATGTTCTAACCCTTCAGGATTTCCGCGAGCACGATCGCGTTGTTGTGCGCTTCATCGCGCGAGGCATACAGCAGCGTCGTGCGTTCCTTGCGAGCCAGTGTTTTCAGCTCCGCCAGCGCCGGATTGCCTTTCAACTCTCCCTCATACGCGGAAACGAATTCCCCCCAACGATCCGGGTGTTCGTGGAATTCGTGGCGCAGGGCGTCGCTGGGTGCAACACTTTTTGCCCACAGATCGACTGCCGCTTTTTCCTTCGTCAGTCCGCGCGGCCACAGGCGATCGACCAAGATGCGCTTGCCATCATCGCCGGACGGCGCGTCGTACACCCGCTTGACTCGCGGGGCGGGCATGGTTCAGTCCGCCGCCTCGAAGCGGTTGGCCTCGACGTTCTTGCGCACTTTTGCCGGGTCCCAGATGCGGCCGTTCATGGCGATGTAGACGCCGGGCGGCAGCGATTGCACGGCACCGACCGCGCAGCCGATGTTGAATTCGGCATCGGACCCCTCGAAGCGCGCCGGATTCAGCGCGCCAGTCAGGACAATGGTCTTGTCGGAAATCGTGCGCAGCACCTTGGCAGTCTCGACCATGCTGTCGGTGCCGTGGGTGACGAGCACGCAACGCTCGGCCTGGGCGGCGATGGTGGCGCGCATCAGCTCGCGGTCGCTGTTGTCGATGAACAGCGAATCCTTGCGCAGCAGCGGGATCACATGGAAGCGGAACGCCACGCCGAGTGCGTTGAGGATGCGGCCGATCTGAGGGTCGCCGACTTGATAGTCCGACTTGGCATCGAAATAGATCTTGTCGATGGTGCCACCGGTGGTGACGATCAGCAGGTCGTCCATTTTATTTGCCCTGGATTTCGCTGGCGCACATCAGTACCGCTGGCCCGGCGAGCTTCGCCATTTCTTCCTGCGATCCCGGCTCCTTGCGCATCATCTTCAGGCCGACTTCGCCCACGCGGATCAGGCTGGCCTGGTCGGTAATCATCCGGTTCGAAATGCAGCTGCAATACACCTGGACCTTGGCGACCGGGAGTTGCGGGCTCTTTTCCTGGGCGGCCTTGACGCAGTTGGCCGTCATCGCGGTCCGGCTCTGGTTCAACAGGTCGTCTTGTGCATGCAGCGCCAACGGAAACAGGGTGATTGCGGCGACGAGGATGAGATTGCGCATTCAGAAGGTTCCGGTGGCGATGTGCGGCAAGTTTAAACCGATGGCCCGTTGCGTCGCTGTGCGAACCGCGCGCGCATGCCGGGCAGGCTGGCGGCGAGGATCACCACCACGGCCAGCACGAGTTCCGCGAAGGCCTGCAGGCGTTCCGGCGGACGCGTCCACGCCACCATCACCCCGTGCGAGAACCACAGCAGCGCCAGCACGCCCGACCAGAATCCCGCGGTGCGCCGATGCATCCACACGCCTAGCGCGCACAACGCGGGCGGCAGGGTGAAGACGCTGCGCGCCAGCGGCTCATGCCAGAACCAGGCGAGATCGAGCAGGGCCAGCAGCACGAGTGCCGCGAACAGGATCCGGCGTGCGGGCGTCATGATGCGTTCGTGCCGGAGGAGAGCCGAGCGGCGATGGTGGCGATGCGCTTGCCGAGCGCGCGTGCGAGGTGGGCCTCGTCGTCGCTGAGTTCGGCATCGTCCTGCGGTCCGGATACATGGCTGGCGCCATAGGGCGTACCGCCGGTGCGCGTCGTGCTCAGGCGCGTTTCGGTAAAGGGGATGCCGACGATCACGCAGCCGTGGTGCAACAGCGGCACCTGCATGCCGAGCAGGGTCGATTCCTGACCGCCATGCATGGTCGCGGTCGAGGTGAACACGCAGGCCGGTTTGCCGATCAGGGTGCCACTGGCCCATTGCGCGCCGAGACCGTCGAAGAAATATTTCATTGGTGCGGCCATGCTGCCGAAACGGGTCGGGCTGCCGATGGCGTAACCCACGCATTCGTCGAGATCGCGGGTCTCGAGATAGGGCGGGCCATCCTCGGGAACGGGAGGCAGCGCGTGCTGCGTCTGCGGTGAGACTGGGGGCACCGTGCGCAGGCGCGCGGCCATGCCGGGGACTTCGCCGATGCCGCGCGCGACCTGACGGGCCAACGCCGCGACCGATCCGCCGCGGCTGTAATAGAGCACGAGGATTTCCTTCATGCCGACAGTGTACGTGGCCCCGTTGACGGCAGACCGGCTACCCTTGCCCGATGGCCCGTCTTCCAGACCAGATCGTGTCCCGCCTGCTGCAGCTCCGCGACCCGGTGCGACGTGCGGTCTTCATGCGCTTCCTCGGGCGGCGTTTCTGGGACGACAACCTGTTCCAGTCGGCGGCTGCGCTGGCCTATACCACCGTGTTCGCACTGGTGCCGCTGGCAACCGTGGTGTTCGGGATGTTGTCGGCGTTCCCGGTGTACGCGGAATTGCGCGGCCAGCTCACCAATTACATTTTTGCCAATTTCGTGCCGAGCGCGGCCAGCCAGGTGCAGCACTACATCAGCGAGTACTCGCTCAATGCCAGCCAGCTCACCACCGCCGGCATCATTGCGCTGGTGTTGTCACTGCTGGTCACGCTGACCAGCGTCGAATCGATCTTCAACCGCATCTGGCGGGTGCCGGTGGCGCGTCCGCAGTTTGCGCGCTTCCTGGTCTACTGGACGGTCCTCACGCTCGGTACGCTGGTCGCGGTGGCGAGCATGTCACTGTCCGCGAAATTGTTCGCGATGAGCGTGTTCTCATCCGAGCCTGGGCGCGTGCTCGAAACATTCATGTTGCGGATGGCGCCCCCATCGATTGAACTGGTCGCCTTCCTGCTGCTCTATCGCGTGGTTCCGCATCGCACCGTGCAATGGCGGCATGCGTTGGCCGGCGCACTGCTCGCCACCGTGGTGCTCGAATTCGTCAAATGGGGCATGGGCGTCTATCTCGGCACGTTCCGCAGTTACGAAAAACTGTACGGAACGGTCGCCTTCATCCCCATCTTCCTGCTGTGGATCTACCTGAGCTGGGTCGCGGTGTTGCTGGGCGCGTCGTTCGCGTCCAGCCTGTCGGCGTTTCGCTACCAGCCGGCGGCGCTGCGCCTGCCGGAAGGCTGCGAGATGTACGGTCTCCTGCGCATGCTTGGGCGTTTCCAGAATGCGCGTGGCCAGGGTCACGGCCTGCATGCCGACGAACTGCGTGAACTCGATCCGATCCTCACCGATACCCTGGTGCAGGAGATGCTCTCCAAGCTGTGCGAGGCCGGAATCGTCAAGCGCGCGGAAACCGGCGAATGGCTGTTGTCGCGCGATCTCGCCGATGTCAGCCTGGGCGAGCTCTACATCGTCGCGCAACTGCGCATTCCGATTGAAGAGACGATACTTCCGATGCACGGCGACATGCTGGGTTGCGATGTCATGCGCGTGATCGACGAGCTGCGACTGCCCTTGCGAGAAGCGATGAAACGCAAGGTCGCCACCATTTATTCCGAATCCGGAAACGAACCGCAATGAATACGATGAACCGCCCCCTCCGTTTGCCAGCACTGGCCGTCGTGCTGGTCCTGGCCGCGTGCAAACCGAGCCATGATTTGCCACAGCCGCAAGTTGCGACGCCAGCGCCAGTGCAACCCGCGACGCCTGCGCCATCGCCGGCAGCCGGACTGGCCGATGTCGGGGCGCAGCCGACGCTCCGTCTCCCCACCATCGACGGCAAGAGCTTCGATCTCGCCGAGCAGCACGGACATTGGGTGGTGGTGAATTATTGGGCGACGTGGTGCGGTCCGTGCCTGGAAGAAATGCCGGACTTGTCGGCGCTCGCTGCAATGCGCGAATACATCAAGGTGGTCGGCGTCGCCAATGACGACATCGCCCCGGCGCAACTGCGGGCATTCCTGCAGAAGCATCCGGTGGTGTACCCGATCGTGCAGGTCGATCCCGGGTCGCCGCCCGCCGATTTCGGCGCGCCGCCGACCTTGCCGATCAGCTGGCTGATCGATCCGCAGGGCAAGGTGGTGAAGCGCTTCATGCGGCCGGTCAAGGCCGCCGACATTGAAGCGGCGATCGCGGCGGCGGGCGGGCCGGCAACGGCGGGGTGATACCGTATCCGCAAAATCATGCAATGAATCGGGAGGGGTTTCGATGATTGGAATATTGGCGTTTCTGGCGATCGTGGCGATCGCGGTGATCTGGGTTGCGGGCATCTATAACGGCCTGGTGACCGCGCGCAATGCGTACAAGAATGCGTTCGCGCAGATCGACGTGCAGCTGCAACGTCGTTTCGACCTGATCCCGAACCTGGTGGAAGTGGCCAGGAAATACATGGGCCACGAGAGCGAAACGCTGGAAGCGGTCGTTGCCGCGCGCGGTGCAGCGCAAGCCGGGCTGGCGGCGGCCAAGGCCAATCCTGGCGATGGCGAATCGATGGCGCAGCTGGCGGCAGCGCAGGGACAGTTGAACGCCGGACTCGGGCGCCTGCTCGCGGTGGCGGAGGCCTATCCCGACCTCAAGGCCAACCAGAACATGATGCAGTTGACCGAAGAACTCACCAGCACCGAGAACAAGGTCGCGTTCGCGCGCCAGGCGTTCAACGACTCGGTGATGGGCTATAACAACCGGCGCGAGATGTTCCCATCCAGCATCATCGCAGGCATGTTCAATTTCGCGCCGGCAGCACTACTGGACATTCCCGCCGACAAGCAGGCCGAGGTCCGCGCTGCGCCCAAGGTGCAGTTCTAACCGCCTGCGCATGAATTTCTTTGAGCAACAGGCCGCCGCGCGCCGCGTGTCGACGCGGCTGGTGATGCTGTTCGTGCTGGCCGTCGTCGCGATCGTGGCGGCGGTCGACGTGGTGGCGTGGGGCATGACGCGGTCCGGTAGCGCGCTGGTGTTCTTCAGCATCGTCACCGTGGCGACGATCGGACTCGGTTCGCTCTATCGCATCGCCAGCCTCGGCAATGGCGGTGACGCGGTTGCCCTGCAACTGGGTGGCGTCGCGGTGCCCGAGGACACGATCGATCCGGGCCTGCGCCGCCTGCGCAACGTGGTCGAGGAAATCTCGATCGCGTCCGGCGTGCCGGTGCCGAAGATCTACGTGCTGGAACACGAATCGGCGATCAATGCGTTCGCCGCCGGCTACACGCCGTCCGATGCCGTCATCGCCGTGACCCGGGGCGCGCTCGACCGGCTCAATCGTGACGAACTGCAGGGCGTGGTCGCGCACGAATTCAGCCACATCCTCAATGGCGACATGCGCCTGAACATTCGCCTGATCGGCGTGCTGTTCGGCATCCTGATGATCGGGCTGGTCGGGCGCAAAATCCTGGAGAACAGCCGCTTCGGCGGTCGTTCCGGTCGCGGCAGCGCCATGGTGTTTGCCGCAGCGGCAGTGGCGATGATCATCGGCTACGCCGGATTGTTCTTCGCGCGGATGATCAAGGCGGGCGTCAGTCGTTCGCGCGAGTCGCTGGCCGATGCCAGCGCCGTGCAGTTCACCCGGCAGACGTCTGGCCTTGCCGGGGCGCTGAAGAAGATCGCCGGCATTCCAGCCGGATCACGGCTCGACGACCGCGGGGAAGCCGAGGAAGTCAGCCATATGCTGTTCGGTGATGGTGTCGGGTTCTCAGGGCTGTTTGCCACGCATCCGCCATTGCTCAAGCGCATCCAGGCACTCGATCCTTCATTCCAGGGTGAGGAGCTTGAAAAGCTCAAGGCGGCGTGGCGGTCGGCGCTGCCGAACGGAATGCAGGAAGACCTCGCATTGGGTTTCGATGAGGAGCGTCGTCATTCTCTTCCCGATATGCAACACGATATCCGGGTGACACCGACGCGTGTTGCCGCGCAAGTAGCGTTGCCGGGAGCCGACGATTACCTGCGCGCCGACACCATTGCCGGTGCAATCCCGGAAGCGTTGCGCGATCTCGCCGCGAATCGCGAATCGGTGATGGCCTTGCTGCTGGCCTTGTTGATCGATGGCGATGAAGACATCGGGGCACGCCAGCAACGCGAGATCGCAGCACGTCTTGGCGATGACATCGCCGACCACGCGATGCGTGTCCACCAGCAACTGGCCGCCGACCTGCACCCGATGTTGCGGATGCCGCTGGCGGCGGTGGCATTTCCAGTCCTGCGCCTGCGTCCGCGACCGCAACTCGATGCCTTCATGGCGACGATTGATGCGGTGGTGAAGGCCGACGATCGTGTTTCGCCGTTCGAATACTGTCTGGGACGCCTGTTGACCGTGCAGGTGATCGAATCGCTCGAGCCGGCGCGCCATGCCCGCATCGGCTGGCGCAAGCTCGACGGCGCTCGCGATGAAATCGCGCTGCTGCTTGCAGTGGTGGCACAGGCCGGCAACACCGCGCCGCTGCTCGCGCAACGGGCCTATCTTGCCGGCATGCAGCATGTGTTCCCGCAGCAACATCCAGCCTATGCGCCACCTGCGCAGGGCGTGCTTGCACTGGATGCGGCATGGCAAACGCTGGATGCCCTGCACCCGCTCGCCAAACAGTCTTTGGTCGAGGCAGTCACCGCCGCCATCAGCCACGATGGCCGCGTTGACGTGGCGGAAGCGGAACTGCTGCGCACGATCTGCGCCGTGCTGCATTGCCCGTTGCCGCCAATGCTGGAACGTTGATCAGGCCTTGAACGACTTGATCGGTTTGAGCACGCCGTAACGCTCCCGATGCAGCTTGCCGCGCAGGGGCGGCAGCGTGACCGTGTCATCCGGGATGCGGGTGTCGGGCAGACGATCGAGCAGGTCACGGATCAATGTCAGTCGTCCGAGTTTCTGGTCGTTGAAATCGACCAGCGTCCACGGTGCCTGCTTGGTGTGCGTGGCCTTGAGCATCGCCTCGCGGGCATCGGTATAGGCGGCGTATTGCTCGCGCGCCTTGACGTCGATCGGCGACAGCTTCCAGCCCTTGAGCGGATCCTCGCTGCGTTCGGCGAAACGCTGTTCCTGCTCGGCCTGGTCGCAGCACAGCCAGTACTTGAACAGCAGGATGCCGTCGTCCACCAACTGCTTCTCGAACACCGGCGCCTGGCGCAGGAAGGCTGCGACTTGTTCGTCGGTGGCGAAGCCCATCACCTTCTCGACGCCGGCGCGGTTATACCAACTGCGATCGAACAGCGCGATCTCGCCTCCAGCGGGCAACGCCTGCACATACCGCTGGAAATACCATTCGGTCTGCTCGCGGCTGTCCGGCTTGGGCAGGGCGACGTGGCGCACCTGGCGCGGATTGAGGTGCTGCATGATCGCCTCGATCACGCCACCCTTGCCGGCAGTGTCGCGGCCCTCGACCACCACCACCACGCGCTTGCCGGTGTGTTGCAGCCAGCGCGCCATCTGCACCAATTCCAGCTGCATCGGTTCCAGGGCGTGTTCGTAGTGCTTGCGCTTCAACTTGCCCATCATGTCGTCCCGGTCAGAGGAGTTTGGAATACCACTGGGTGGAATCTTCGTGCCAGCCGGCGGCGCGATACAGGGCGCGTGCCGCTTCGTTGTCGCGTGTCGTTTCCAGCACGATGAAGGCGGCGCCATCTTCCCTGGCGAATTGCGTCGCTGCATCCAGCAGGGCGCGTGCGGTGCCGTGGCGGCGGAATTCCGGGGCGATGAAGAGATCGTTCAACACCCAGATGCGCGCGGTGCGCACCGACGAATACATCGGATACAGCTGGACGAAGCCGGCGGGGGCATTGTCGTGGCGAGCGAGCAGGACCACCGATTCGTTCTGGCCGATGCGCGCCTTCAACCAATCGTGCGCGCGCTGGATGTCCGACGGCTGCCCGTAGAACTGGCGATAGCCGTCGAACAGCGGGGCGAGGTCATCGAGATCATCGAGCGTTGCACGATCCACGGCGGGTTTCATGGCGCCTCCTCGAGTTTCGCCAGGGCATCGGCCTGGGCTTCGCGGGACAGCCGGTCGACCAATGCGTCGAGCTGGCCTTCCAGGATGTTGGGCAGATCGTACAGGGTCAGCCCTTCCACCCGGTGATCGGTGATCCGTCCCTGCGGATAGTTGTAAGTGCGGATGCGCTGGCTGCGATCACCGCTGCCGACCTGCAATTTGCGATCGGCGGCCTGCGCGGCCTCGCGCTTTTCCAGTTCTGCTTCGACCAGCATCGCTTTCAGTCGCTTCATCGCTTTGTCGCGATTGGCGTGCTGGCTGCGTTCGGTTTGCGATTCCACCACCACGCCGCTGGGGACGTGGGTGATGCGGATCGCCGATTCGGTTTTGTTGACGTGCTGGCCGCCGGCGCCGCTCGATCGATACGTATCGACTTTCAAGTCGGCGGGATTGATCTCGACGTCGATGTCGCCGGCGTCCTCGGCGATGATGGCCACCGTCGCCGCCGAGGTGTGGATGCGGCCCTGCGATTCGGTTTCGGGAACGCGCTGCACGCGATGGGTGCCGGACTCGAACTTCAGGCGCGAATAGGCGCCGCTGCCTTCGACGCGGGCGACGATTTCGCGGAAGCCGCCGTGTTCACCCGGATTGGCCGATTCCACTTCGACGCGCCAGCCTTGTTTCTCGGCATAGCGCGAATACATGCGGAAGAGGTCGCCGGCGAAAATCGCCGCCTCGTCGCCGCCGGTGCCGGCGCGCACTTCCAGATACAGGCTGCCGTCGTCGCGAGCGTCCTTCGGCACCAGATGCGACATCAGTTCGTTGTCGAGCTCTGCCAGGCGTGCGTTCGCTTCGGCGATTTCTTCTTCGGCGAGATCGCGCAGTTCGGGGTCGTCGCGCATCGCCAGGGCGGAGGAAAGCGCCGCCTGCAATCGCTGTTCTTCCGCCAGCGCGACCGACAGCGGTTCGAGCTGCGAGAACTCGCGCGACAGTTTGCGGAATTGTTTGGCGTTGGCGATCACGCCCGGATCGGCCAGCAGCCGCTCCAGCTCGTCGCGCCGTTCCGCAAGGGCTTCAAGCTTGCGGCGGAGGCTCGGCAGCATCGTCTGGGGAGTCGTTGTGGTCGGGGAACATGCGCGCGGCGGCGCGCAGCAATTCGGCATCGCCGCGCAACGCGGCATCGCGTACGGCGACGGTCGGTGCATGCAGCAAGCGATTGGTCAGGGTGTGCGCGAGTTGATCGAGCACCGCTTCCGGCGATTGGCCGGCAGCGAGCTGTTGGTGCGCCTTCGCCAGCGCATCCTGCTGCAGGCGCTGGCCATGTGCACGCACCGCGCGCACGCCATCCATCCCCGTCGTGGCGCTGGCGATTTCCATGTAACGCGCCACCTGCAGATCGATGATGGCTTCCGCGGCTTCGGCGGCATCCTTGCGGCCGCGACGATTGTCTTCGACTGCGCGCTGCAGGTCGTCGATGGTGTAGACGAAGACGTCGCGCAGTTCGGCGACATCGGTGGCGATGTCGCGCGGGACCGCGAGGTCGACCAGCAGGACGGGTTTGTTGTTGTGGCGTTGCTTGCGCGTCGCCAGCGCTGCTTCCACCTGCGAACGATGCAGGATCGGCTGCTGGCTGGCAGTCGCCGAGAACACGATGTCGGCTTCGGCCAGATGCCGATCGAGTTCGTCCAGCGGCAATGCATACCCGCCATGTGCGGTCGCCAGCGCTTGCGCGTGGGCCAGGGTGCGGTTGGCGATCAAGAGGCGGCGCACGTTCGCCTGCACCAGATGGCGTGCCGCGAGTTCGATGGTTTCACCGGCGCCGATCAACAGCACGGTGGAATCCTGCGGGCGCGCGAACGAATCGCGCGCCAGTTTCACCGCCGCCGAGGCCACCGACACCGGGTTGGCGCCGATCGCGGTATCGGTGCGCGCGCGCTTGGCGGTGGCGAAGGCCTGTTGGAACAGGCGGTCGAGTTGCGAACCCATCGCGCCATTGCTGCGCGCCAGGCTCCAGGCATCCTTCACTTGGCCGAGGATCTGCGGTTCGCCCAGTACCAGCGAGTCCAGCCCGGCCGCGACCCGGAACAGATGGCGCGCGGCATCGCCTTCCTGGTGGCGGTACAGATAGGCGTGGAGATCGGTCGATTCCGCCGCATGCGTCGCCAGCCACTCGGCGATGGCGGGCGCGGCCCCCTCGCCGATGGCATAGACCTCGGTGCGGTTGCAGGTCGAGAGCAGCACCACTTCCTCCACCTGCGGCAGTGCGCGCAATGCCGTCAGGGCGGGCGCGAAGGCGTCGCCGGCAAACGCCACTCGCTCGCGCAGGGCAACCGGCGCGGTCTGGTGGTTCAAGCCGAGAGCGACAAGCGTCATGGGGGCCGCGGGTTCAGGTGCGTGGGGTAAGCTGCAAAACGTCCGACATTTTACGCTTGGTGGCGCTGGATGCCCGTTCCCCGCAGTTTCTTCCGCCAATTCCTGCTGGTGCTGGCGTTGTTGCCGGCGTTGGCCCTGCCCGCAGTCGCCGCGACGCCGGCGAAAGGCCCGAATGCGCTCAGTGAATCCCTTGCGGGTGAATTCGCCCTGCAGGAAGGCCGGCTCAAGGACGCCGCCCGCTATTACCTTGCTGCTGCCAAGGCCAGCCATGATCCCGTGCTGGCCGAGCGCGCTACCCGGATTGCACTGCTGGCCGATGACAACAAGAGTGCAGGCGAGGCGCTGGAGCTGTGGCGACCGAGTGCGCCGGATTCGCTGGTGGTGCGGATGGCCGACCTCACCCTGCGCCTGCGTGCCGATGACGCCGCCGCGGCCACCACGCAGGCACGCGGGCTGATCGCCGATCGCGATCCGCGCGGTTGGAAATACGTACTGGTCGCGCTCTCGGGTGGCAGCCGCGACCCGAAGGTGGCGGCGCAAGTGCTGTCGTCGCTGGTTGCCGGCAACGCGTTGCCGAACGATGTCCAGGCGTGGCTGGCCTACGCCGGGCTGGCGCAGAAACTGTCGCAGCCGCAGCTGTCGCAAACGCTGGTGGCGGAAACGGTCAAGCGTTTCCCGATGGATCCGCGTGTCGCCCTGCTGCGTTCCAGCCAGTTGATGGATGAAGGCAAGCTCGACGAGGCGCGCGCCGCGATCGTTCCACTGGAATCGAAAGTCGCCAATGACGCCGACCTGCGCCTGGCCGTCGCCGGGCAATATGAAGCATTGGGCGATTTCTCCGCCGCCGAACGCGTGCTGGCCAAGGGTGCGCAATCGACCGAGACGATCGGCCTGCGCGCGGCGATGCTCGACAAGGCCAAGGACGATGCCGGCCTCGCGCGGCTCTACGAATTCGCGAAACATCGCGCAGGCAATGATGATTCGCGCAACCGCCTGTTGCTCGGCACGCTGGCGGAAACGCTGAAGCGCTACGACGAAGCCCTGAAGTGGTACGCAGGCGTCACCGGCGAGCAATCCGATATCGCGCGCCTGCGCAGCGCCAACGTCCGCTATGAGCAGGGCCACAAGGGCGAGGCATACAAAGGCCTGCAGGCGCTGCAGACCGATCCGCGCGTGGATGGCAATGTGCAACGCGACGCCTACCTGCTGGAAGGCGAGTTGCGCCGCAAGGACCGGGACGACAAGGGCGAAATCGCCGTCTACGACCGTGGCATCGCCGCGCTGCAGGACGAGCCGGGCATCCTCTACGCGCGTGCGCTGGCGTGGGAGCGCATGGATCGCATCGACAAGGCCGAAGCCGACCTGCGCAAGATCCTGGTCACCGATCCCGAGAATGTCGCCGCGCTCAACGCGCTTGGCTACACGCTCGCCGATCGCACCACGCGCTATGCCGAGGCGCTGCAACTGATCGATCGCGCGCGCGCCGCCGATCCCGCCAACGCCGCCATCATCGACAGCTATGGCTGGGTGCTGTATCGCCTCGGCAAGACCGACGAGGCTTTGCCCTATCTGCGGCGCGCCTACATCCTGCAGAAGGATCCCGAAATCGCCACCCACATCGGTGAAGTACTGTGGGTGCAGGGCCATCGCGATGACGCGCTGCGTTACTTCGAGGAAGCGCGCAAGCTCGAGCCGGACAACCGGGCGCTGCAGCGCACGCTCGACAAGCTTGGGGTGAAAACGTGAGATCACATCGCCTCGCGCTGGCGGCGACGGCAGCGTTGCTGGCGTCGTGCAGCACCATTCCGACAGCGCCTCCGCCCCCAACTGCGACGCTGGTGTGCGAACCGTTGTTGTCGAAAAACGCCGAGTGTGTGCGCCGCATCGATGCATTGACTGCATCCGCCCAAGCGGGGTCGTGGGGCATGGGCGGTCGCGCCGCGATCAGCCACGGCGGGCAGTCGGGCAATCTCGGTGTGGAATGGGAAGATGCCGGATCGTCCGGCTATCTGGTCGTCCTCACCGCGCCAATCACCCGCCAGGGGTGGCGCTTGCAGGAGCAAGATGGACACGCCACGTTGGAAGGCATCGCGGGTGGACCACGCACGGGCGCCGATGGTGCGGCGTTATTGCGCGAAGCCACCGGGTTCGAAATTCCGGTGCAGGCGCTGCGTTACTGGATGCGTGGGTATCCCGACCCCGCGCAACGGCTCGACAAGGCCGCATTCGCCGGCGACCAGCTCGCCACCCTGGAGCAGGACGGCTGGCAGATCGACTATCTCGCCCGCGACGCCCAAGGCCGACCGTCGCGCATCAATGCCACGCGTGGTGACGACCGCGTCCGCCTGGTCATCGACCGCTGGGGCCCGCTCGAGCAATGAACAGCACGGATGGCGAGGGTTGGAGTCAGTGGCCGGCTCCGGCCAAGCTCAACCTGTTCCTGGAGATCACCGGGCGGCGGCCCGACGGCTACCACGAGCTGCAAACCGTCTTCCGGCTGCTGGACTGGGGCGATCGTATCCGCCTGCGTCCGCGCGCTGATGGGCGGATCGAGCGCGTCGGGGCATCCGTCGAGGGCGTTGCCGAGGCCGATGACCTGGCGATACGTGCGGCCAAATTGCTGAAATCGGAAGCCAATAGCGGTCAAGGTGCAGACATCATCGTCGAAAAAGTCATCCCAACAGGTGCCGGGTTAGGGGGCGGATCTTCGGATGCGGCAACAGTTCTCATTGCCCTCAACCTGCTGTGGAACACCCGTTTGGGGGTGGATCGGCTGGCGGAACTGGGCCTGGATCTGGGGGCTGATGTCCCGGTCTTCGTCCGTGGCCGGAATGCCTGGGCCACCGGTCTCGGCGAAAACCTGACTCCGATCGAGCTGCCGCCGGCCTGGATCCTGTTGGTCCATCCCGGCGTCCATGCCGCCACCACCCGATTGTTCCAGGTCCCTGATTTGACGCGCAATTCCCCGCCAGCGACAATATCCGACTTCGTCGCGGGCCGACTCGAGGGCAATGCCTTCGAAGCGGTGCTGCGCCGGCTCGAACCGGATGTCGATGCGGTCTTCCAGGCACTGCAGCCTTGGGCGTCGCCACGACTCACCGGGTCGGGAAGTGCGGTCTTCGTCGAGTGCGCCACGCGCGCGCAAGCCGAAGCGCTGCTGCCACGGGTTCCGGATCATTGCCGGAGCTGGGTGGTGCAGTCCGCCGCACGATCGCCATTGCAGGATGCGGTGGCGCGTTACGCAACAGGGGCGTCGCCAAGTGGTTAAGGCACCAGGTTTTGATCCTGGCATGCGTAGGTTCGAATCCTTCCGCCCCTGCCAAATTTCCTCACCCAACCGTCTTCCGTAGTACTGCCACTGTCGCCCGGAGCGCGCAATGAAGGACGAACGCAACCTGCTGGTGTTTTCCGGCAACGCCAATCGCCCGTTGGCGAAGTCGGTGTGCGCGGAACTCGGCGTGCGGATGGGCAAGGCGCTGGTCTCGACCTTCTCCGACGGCGAAGTGCAGGTGGAGATCGAGGAGAACGTCCGCGGCCAGGACGTGTTCGTGATCCAGCCGACCTGCGCCCCGAGCGCGGAAAACCTGATCGAACTGCTGGTGCTGATCGACGCGCTCAAGCGCGCATCGGCGACCAGCGTCACCGCGGTGGTGCCGTATTTCGGTTATGCCCGCCAGGATCGCCGCCCGCGTTCCGCGCGCGTGCCGATCACTGCGAAAGTCGTGGCCAGCATGTTCGGCACCGTCGGCGCCGACCGCGTGCTGACGGTTGATCTCCACGCCGACCAGATCCAGGGCTTCTTCGATGTGCCGGTCGACAACGTGTATTCGTCGCCGCTGCTGCTCGCCGACATCTGGCGCGCCTACGGCACCGAGAACATGGTGGTGGTGTCGCCCGACGTCGGCGGCGTGGTGCGCGCCCGCGCGATCGC
>JAFEBY010000054.1 GCA_018242465.1 Pseudomonadota bacterium
AAGCGCGACAAGATCCGCCTGATCTCCTCGGCCAACACCGGCCATTTCTACACCACCGACAAGAACAAGAAGAACACGCCCGGCAAGATGGAGATCAAGAAGTACGATCCCGTCGTCCGCAAGCATGTGATCTACAAGGAAGGCAAGATCAAGTAAGCCTTCCGCTTGTTGATGCGATACAGGAAACCCCGCTGCGAAGCGGGGTTTTCTTTGTTTCACCATCCGCCCGCAAGCAGCGCATCCAACTGCGCAAACTGCTCCGGCAGGCCTTCCGCGGAACCCGCAAGCGCCTCTTCCAGCGCTTCCGAGGTCGGATAGAGTTCGTGGAAGGTGACCCGCGTCTTGTCGCCCTGCTCCTCGAACGTCACCGTGGTCACGGCGCCTTGGTCGCTTTCGTCGTTGGTCCAGACGATGCGCTTGCCGGGCACGACTTCCCTGTAGGTGCCGAAGAACGCCATCGGCTGGTCGAAAGCCGGATGGCTGAACACCAAGCGATAACTGCCGCCGGTGCGCACGTCCATGTCGCACGAGACCAGGGACATTCCTGCCGACTTCGGGACCCACCAGCGTTGGAACAATTCGGGGCTGCTCCACGCCTCGAAGACAAGGCGCGCCGGTGCATCGAAGGTTCGCGTGACGACGAGTTCGAGGTCGGACTTGCGTTCCACCACGGTGCGCCGGGTGGTGTTCTGGTTACTTGCGCTTGCGTTGGGCATCTGCCTTCTCCTTGCGTTTCAATTGTTGGACGATCGCGTCCAGTGCGTTGAAGCGTGCGTCCCACAGCTGGCGATGGCGCTCGATCCACGCAGCTTCTTCTTCCATTCGTCGCGGCCCGAGCGTGCAGGTGCGTACGCGCCCAACCTTCTCCGTCGTCACCAGTCCCGCCTGTTCCAGCACGTTGACGTGCTTCTTCATGCCGGTGAGGGTCATGTCGAAGCGTTCGGCGAGGTCGCTGATGGAGGCGTCCGACCCCGCGAGCTGTTCCAGCACGCCCCGCCGGGTGGCATCGGAGATCGCGGCGAAGGTGGCGTCGAGGCGGGCTTGATACTGAACCATATGGTTCACTGTACTTCGCCGGTTTGCGGACCACAAGGGGGTGGCCGCGAATGTGCGGCATGCCGCGATTTGCCCGTCATCCCCGGCACCCGCACACTGGCCGGACCGGATCGAGGATTCCCATGCTGCCTGGCTGGATGCTCCTGTTGGCGTCGATCGGCTACGCCGCGCTGCTGTTCGGCGTGGCCTGGCTGGGTGATCGCCACCCGGTGTACCCGCGGCTGCGCTGGCTGCGCCCGATCGTCTACAGCCTGGCACTGGCGGTGTACTGCTCGTCGTGGACGTTCTATGGCGCGGTCGGCACCGCCGCGCGCCAGGGCATCGGCTACCTGCCGATCTATCTCGGCCCGCTGCTGGTGCTGATGTTCGGCTGGCGCATCATCGAACGGATGGCGCTGATCGCGCAGTCGCAGAACACGGTCTCGATCTCGGACTTCCTGTCCGCACGCTACGGCCGTTCGCAGCAACTCGCGGCACTGGTGACGATGATCGCGTTGATTGCCGCGGTGCCCTACTTCGCCCTGCAATTCAAGGCGGTGGCGATCAGTCTCGACGTGCTGCGCGGCAGCGGCTCGTCGATCACCCCTTTCGGCGACCCCGCACTCTACATCGCGGCACTGATGGCGCTGTTCGCGATTTTGTTCGGTACCCGCGAAGTCGATGCGACGGAACATCGTCCCGGCATGATGCTGGCAATCGCATTGGAATCGCTGGTCAAGATCGTCACGCTGATCGCAGTGGGCGTCTTCGCGATCGATTGGCTTGGCGAACGCAATACTTCGGTGATCGCTGCCACGCGCGCATTGGTGGAAAGTACGCCGCCCATCGGTTTCGTCGGCCAGACCCTGCTCGCATTCGCCGCCATCCTGTGCCTGCCGCGCCAGTTCCATGTCGCAGTGGTGGAGTGCGGCGATGTCGCCGATATCCGTCGCGCACGCTGGCTGTTCGGCGCCTACCTGGTGGTGATTTGCCTGATGGTGCTGCCGATCGCCGCCGCCGGCGTCAGCGCATTCGGTCACGGCGGCAAGGCGCTGGCCGACAGTTTCGTGCTGGCGTTGCCGCTGGCCGGCCATAACAATGCATTGGCGATGCTCGCCTATGTCGGCGGATTTTCCGCGGCCACCGGCATGGTGATCGTGGCGAGCGTTGCCTTGGCGACGATGGTGAGCAACGACATCGTGATGCCGTTGCTGCTGCGTTCGCGTCGAGTCGATCACACGGGCACCGACGTTGCATCGACGGTCCTTTGGATTCGTCGCGCTGCAATCGTGATGCTGGCGGCGATGGCCTGGGGCTATTACCGCTTCAGCGCCAGCGATACCGCGCTCTCGGCCTACGGCCTGATGGCCTTTGCGGCAGTGGCGCAATTCGCGCCGGCATTGATCGGCGGCCTGTACTGGCGCGGCGCCAGTCGCCGTGGCGCCGAACTCGCGCTCGTGCTGGGCTTTGGTGCCTGGACCTACACCCTGCTGCTCCCTGCGCTGGCGAATTCGGGATGGTTCGATGATGCGTGGATCAACGTCGGACCATTCGGGATCGACTGGCTGCAGCCGCACAGATTGTTCGGCGTGTCCGGCTGGGATCCGCTGACGCACGGTACGATCTGGTCGCTGCTGTTCAACACCGGCGGCCTGCTGTTGGGTTCGATGCGTTGGCGCCCCAATCTGGACGAACGCCTGCGTGCCTCGCCCTTCCTCGACCCCTATGCCGAACGCACGCTCGCCGCTGGCGAATGGTCGGGCAACATCCAGATCGCCGACCTGCTGACGTTGTGCGCGCGCGTGCTGGGGGAGCGCAACGCACAACGCGCCTTCGAGGAACAGGCGCATGCCACCGGTCTTGCACTGCAACCCGGCGCACGCGCGGGACGCCAGTGGATCCAGTTCAGCGAACGCTTGCTCGCCGCTGCGATCGGCGCGGCATCGGCGCGCCTGATGCTGACCAGCGCGCTGCGTGGTTCCGGCATGGAAGTGGCGGAAGTCGTCGCCGTGCTCGATGAAGCCGGGCAGGAACTGCGCTTCAACCGCGAGATCCTGTCGAACACCTTGGAGAACATCGACCAGGGCGTCAGCGTGGTCGATCGCAACATGCGCCTGGTGGCGTGGAATCGCCGGTACCAGGAACTGTTCGGCTATCCCGACGGCATGTTGTACGTCGGCCGCCCGGTCGCCGACCTGATCCGCCACAACATCGAACGCGGCGAGATCGGTGAGGTCAGCGAAGGTGACATCGAGCAGCAGATCGGGAAACGCATCACTCACATGCGCGCGGGCTCGCCGCACGTCGCCGTGCGCATCAGCGGCGACGGCCGCGTGATTGAGCTGCACGGGCAGGCCTTGACGCGTGGCGGCTATGTCACCAGTTACAGCGATATCAGCGAACACGTGCGCGCCCAACGCGAATTGCGCGAAATCAACGAGACGCTGGAGCAGCGCGTGGACGAACGCACCCGCGAGGCCGAAATCGCCCAGGAATCGCGTTCGCGCTTCCTCACCGCGGTCAGCCACGATGTGTTGCAGCCTTTGAATGCCGCGCGTCTGTTCGCCTCGGCGTTGCGTGAAAGCACCGATCCCGCCGAAGCGCGCCACCTGGCTGAACGCGTCGACGTGTCGTTGCGTGCCGCCGAGGAATTGCTGGACGGATTGCTCGACGTCTCGCGCATCGACGCCGGCGCACTGACGCCGGCGCTGCAGGACGTCGATGCCGCGCAGCTGCTGCAGGAACTCGCTGCACAGTATGCGCCGATGGCCGCTGGACGCGGCATCGACATCCGCGTGCACGCGCCACGACTGTTCGTGCGCAGCGACCGCCGCCTGCTGCGCCGGGTGCTGCAGAATTTCCTCGCCAACGCGCTGCGCTACACCCCGCGCGGACGCATCGTGCTGGCGGCGCGCGCACGCGGGGCGCAAGTCGAATTGCAGGTCTGGGATACCGGCCCCGGCATTCCCGAACACCACATGCGCCAGATCTACGACGAGTTCCATCGCTATGAACAGGCATTCGACTGGGACGGCCGCGGCATGGGCCTCGGCCTGTCGATCTGCCAGCGCATCGCCAAGCCGCTCGGCCATGCGCTTGATGCCCGTTCCGTCATCGGCCGCGGCAGCATGTTCTCGATTCGGGCGCAACGCGTCATGATCGATGCCGCGACACCGACGCCGCCACATGCGACGCTGGCCGCGATCGATCCATCATTGGCCGGGTTGCGTGTGCTCTGCGTCGACAACGACCCCGACATCCTCGCCGGGATGCGCGCATTGCTCGGGCGTTGGCAAATCGAGGTGTCGTGCGCGGCGACCATCGACGAAGCCTTGGCCCAGGCCAAGGTGTCGCCGGACGTGTTGCTTGTCGATTACCACCTGCACGACCGCATGGACGGACTTGATGCCTTGGGTGCCTTGCAGGCGCAATGCCCACGTGCGCGCGGCGCCTTGCTCACCGCCGATGGCAGCGACACGCTGAAGCGGCGCGCTCGGGAACGCGGCGTGCAGGTGCTGACCAAGCCGGTGAAACCCGCTTCTCTGCGGGCATTCCTCGCTGCACGGCGCGTCGTCGGTGCGGCCGAACCCGGTTAGCGCAACGTCTTCTCAAGCCCGGCGATCGCGCGCGTCATGTCACGCATGACCACGCCGGTCTTTTCAGGTGACAAGGTATACGGATCCATCAATTCAACCGGACCGCTACGCTCGAACAACCCCAGCAGCGTGGTCCTGTCCATCGCTTCGGGGAAATTCGCCTGCATCTTCTCGAGATGGGAAACGTCCATCACCACGATGCAATCGGCGTCCGCCACCATGCGCCCGGTGACTTCCCGCGATGACCAATCCGCCAGATCGACCGCATGCACGCGTGCGGCGCGCACCACATGCTCGGGACTCGCGCGACCGCTGCGCGGGTGGAATCCGGCACTGGTAATGCCCAGTCCCGGCATGTTCTGTTGCGCCAGGCGCTCTGCGAATGGACTGCGGCAGATGTTGCCGTAGCACAGGAACAGCAGGTTCCCGATCGGTCGCGCGTGTTCGCCATGCGCACCGAAACGCTCGGCATGCGCCTTGACGACGCGCCGGCGCAAGGATCGCCTGCGCAACATGCCTGCCGGACGCGCGAACAACCCGTGCACGACATGCTTCAGTTCGGCGATGGCAACCGCAGGATCGCGCAAATGCCAACCATCATAGATTTCGCGCCCGCTGAACACGCGCAGCCATCCAGTGAACATGGCCGTGAGCGATTGCGTCAGCAGCAATGGATCGGAACGGTCCGCACGCAGGTTGGACAGCGTCCAGTGCAGGTCTTCGCCGATGTTGCGCGCCGAAACACGTTCCTTCCAGCGCGTCACCGCCTGCATCGGCCGCCCCAGCGCCATGTCGTGGAGGATCGCCGGGACATCCACACCCGCAGCGATCGTCAGCGGCAGCGAACCCCACAGCCGCGGATTGATTTCCATCAGATGGACGGTGCCATCGTCGGCGCGGCGCCATTCCACCATCGCCACGCCCTGCCACTCCAATGCATCGAGCAACCGCTTCGACAATTCGAGCAGGCGCTGGTCCGCTTTCGCCGCGCGCCGCAGGGTGCTGCCGCCACCGGTCAGCGGCAGCTCGTGCTGGCGTTCGTGGACGAACTCGGCGACGACCTTGCCGTCTGCATACACCAGCTCAACACCGACGCCGCGCCCGGGTACCCACTGCTGTTCCTGCACGTCGACATGCGGCAACCATTTCTTCAGCAGCGCGGTGCGCATCGATGCATCCCGCACCACGACCGGCGCCAGCGTGACCAGTCGTCCGTCAACCTGCACCTTGCTCGCGGCCGGCTTGAGGACACAGGGAAATCCGCTGGCCGCGTGATCTCCGGGCAAGGTGCCACGCGCCAGCAACTCCGATCCCGGCACCGGCAGCCCGATGCGTTCGGCCAGCGCACGCGTGCGCTCCTTGGACAATGCGATGTCGATCGCCTCGTCCGATGGCAACAGCGCCAGCCTGCGCAATGGATCTTGTGGCGACAGGGCGCGCAGCCACAGCAACGAAGCTTCCGTCGTCGGCACGATCAATGAGAAACAATGTTTCGCATGCAGATCGCGCATCCAGGAATGCGCCTCGGCGACGGCTTCCCCCGCGGGCTGTTGGTGGACCTGCGTGACCCAGCGCGAATGCGCGGTCAGGCTGCCGGCCGCGCGCACGCCGACATGCAGCGCCGCGCCGCGCCGACCCAGCGACTGCACGGTGGCCAGGCCGGCCCGGCTGTCGGCATCGAGGACCAGCACTGCACTTGGTGGAATCGACATCATGGCCGCACTCAGGCTTGCGGACGATGCATGCGCCACGCAAACAGCGCGACAGTATCGGCGACAGGGAAGCGCGGGAGATCGTGCAGATCCTCGCCGGCGCCGACGAATCCGCTCTCGGTCGTCACCGCGGCGCGGTACACGCTCGCCGTGGTTTCGCGGACGCGGCGATCCTGCGATCCGTTCGGGTAACAGAACAGATCGACCGGCTTGTCGAGGAATTGCTCGAGGGCATCGCGGCTGCCACGCAACTCCCCCTCCAGTTCCGCTTGGTCGAGGGTGGTGAGGATCGGGTGGCTGGAGGTGTGAGAGCCAACGGTGAAGAGGTCGCTGTCCAGCGTCCGCAATTGCTCCCAGCTCACCGGATCGAAACGTGCATGCTGTTCCGGGGTCGGCATGAATCCCGGCGTACGTGCGCGAATCAGCGCTTCGACCTGCTGCCGTGCCGGCAACGGCAGCGTCTTCATCCATTGCACCCACGGCTCGACGGCCGAGCTCGGCGCACCCGTATCCACCGCCAGCGACTGGCGTTGCGCACGATCGAGCAGGTGCAACCGCTCGCGCGCTTCGTGGTTCCACAACCAGCGGCGTTCGGCGATCAGGCCGGGGCAAACGAAGAACGTCGCCGGCAGGCCAAGTCGCGACAACACCGGCGCAACCGTTTCTGCATGGCAGCGCAACCCGTCATCGAAGGTCAACGCGACTTCCTGGGCGGCGGGGGCTCCGCTATTCACGCCGGCGATCAG
Organism: Pseudomonadota bacterium; assembly: GCA_018242465.1. Taxonomy (GTDB): domain Bacteria; phylum Pseudomonadota; class Gammaproteobacteria; order Xanthomonadales; family Xanthomonadaceae; genus Solilutibacter. Next base: position 7,090 of record JAFEBY010000054.1, read on the forward strand.
TTCGCCCAGCCCCACCACGCGGAAATTGCGCGCGAGCCATTCCATCTGTGCGACGAAGGCAGCGACCTCGAGTTCACCCGGGCCAACGCCATGCAGCATCACGATCCGGCGCACCGGCATCCGCCGGGCCGCACGACGTGACAGGCCGGCAGCAAGCGCCACCGACTGGATTGGTTTGACCACGAGGGATTTCAGCGATTCCATGCGCTTGGTCTTGTCCCGGGAACTGTCCTTGTTGCCCACTCCACCGGTGCCGTCATGGCTCCGGGGTGCTCTATGCTACGCCATCCCACTCCATGCGGGGCGACAGGACTGCGGAAACCCCATTCAGGCTCGCGCCCGAATCACTCGAAATCCTCGGGTGGCGCCTGTACCGCATCGGGGTCGACCGCAAGCTTGCCGGCGATCAGGATCGCCTGGGTGCGGTTGCGCGCACCGAGCTTGCGCATGATCGCGCTCATGTGCGCCTTCACCGTCGCCTCGGAAACGCCGATCTCGTAGCCGATCTGTTTGTTGAGCAGGCCGGTACCAAGCATCTGCAGCACGCGGAACTGTTGCGGCGTCAACTCGCGTACGCGCGCAGCAGCAGCCTGTTCCTCCTCGCTGGTCGGCACCGCCGCCAGCGCGGCTTCCGGCACCCAGCGCTCGCCATCCAGCACCTGTTGCAAGGCAAGGGCCAGTGTCGCCGCATCGGAGGACTTGGGAATGAAACCGACAGCGCCATGATCGATCGCGCGCCGCATCACCGCCGGTTCCTCGCGCGCCGACACCATCACCACCGGCAATTGCGGGTGACTGGCGCGCAAGTGCACCAGTGCCGAAAAACCGTGCACGCCCGGCATGTTGAGGTCGAGCAACAGCAGGTCGGCATCGGGGTGCGCATCCACCAACGTGTACAACGCGGAGGCGTTCTCCGCCTCGTTGATCCTCGCCTGCGGCAGCAAGCGCGCGACCACGCCGCGCAACGCCTCGCGAAACAGCGGATGATCGTCCGCGATCAGGAGCGTCGCGGCCCGGCTCACTTCACCTTGCGCTCTTCCACCAGCGACGCCACCACCGTGGGATCGGCCAGCGTGCTGGTATCGCCCAGCTGGTCCGGCGCGTTCTCGGCGATCTTGCGCAAGATGCGGCGCATGATCTTGCCGCTGCGCGTCTTCGGCAGTCCGGGCGCCCACTGCAGGTGGTCGATCGTCGCGATCGGCCCGATCTCCTTGCGCACGTGCGCGTTCAATTCCTTCTGCAGGTCGTCGCTGCCTTCCTCGCCCTGCTTCAGGGTGACGTAGGCATAGATGCCCTGGCCCTTGATGTCGTGCGGGAACCCGACCACCGCGGCTTCGGCGACCTTGGGGTGGCTGACCAATGCCGATTCCACTTCCGCGGTGCCGATGCGATGGCCGCTGACGTTGATGACGTCGTCGACGCGGCCGGTGATCCAGTAATAGCCATCCTCGTCGCGACGGCAGCCGTCGCCGGTGAAGTACATGCCCGGATACGCCTTGAAATAGGTGTCGATGAAGCGCTGGTGGTCGCCATAGACCGTGCGCATTTGGCCCGGCCACGAATCGAGCAGCACCAGGTTGCCTTCGGTCGCGCCTTCGAGAATCGCACCACTGGCATCGACCAATGCGGGCTTCACGCCCGGCATCGGCAAGGTCGCTGAACCCGGCTTCATGTCGATCGCACCGGGGATCGGCGAAATCAGGATGCCGCCGGTTTCGGTCTGCCACCAGGTATCGACGACCGGGCAACGGCTGTCGCCCACCGTCTCGTAATACCAGCGCCATGCTTCCGGATTGATCGGCTCGCCGACGCTGCCGAGCAAGCGCAACGATTGCCGCGATGTCTTCTTCACCGGCGCATCGCCTTCACGCATCAGCGCGCGGATCGCGGTTGGCGCGGTATAGAAGATCGTCACCTTGTGCTTGTCGATTACCTGCCAGAAGCGTGATGCGTCCGGCCAGCTCGGGATGCCTTCGAATACCAGCGAAGTCGCACCGTTGGCCAGCGGCCCGTAGACGATGTAACTGTGGCCCGTGACCCAACCGACGTCGGCGGTACACCAATAGACGTCGTTGTCCTTGAGATCGAACACCTTCTCATGGGTGTAGCTGACGAACGTGAGATAACCACCTGTGGTGTGGAGCACGCCCTTGGGCTTGCCGGTCGAACCCGATGTGTAAAGAATGAACAACGGATCCTCGGCGTTCATGCGCTCCGGTTCGCATGTTTCGGGCTGGCCATCGACCACGGCATCGAACCAGCGATCGCGCGGCATCTGCATGTCGACCGCGCCGCCGGTATGGCGCAACACCAGCACGGTCTCGACCGATTGGGTGCCGGGCAGCTTCAGCGCGGCATCGACATTGGCCTTGAGCGGAACCGGCTTGCCGCCGCGACGGCCCTCGTCGGCGGTGATGACAAGCTTGCTGCCGCAGTCGGCGATGCGATCAGCGATCGAATTGGGTGCGAATCCGCCGAACACCACCATGTGCACGGCACCGATGCGCGCGCAGGCCAGCAGCGCGACCACGGCATCGGGGATCATCGGCAAGTAGATGGTGACGCGATCGCCCTTCCTCACCCCGAGGCTGCGCAGTGCGTTGGCGAGCTTGCACACGCGCGCGTGCAATTGGCGATAGGTGATGGTTTCCGCCGGGGTCTTCGGATCATCCGGTTCGAACACGATCGCCGGCTTGTCGCCACGGGTGGCGAGATGACGGTCGAGGCAGCTGACGCTGGCGTTGAGCTCACCATCCTCGTACCACTTGATGCGGAAATCGTCGGCATGGAAATTGACGTTGCGGATCCTGGTCGGCTTGCGGAACCATTCGATGCGCTCGGCGACCTCGGCCCAGAACGCATCAGGATCGCGCATCGATGCGGCGTAGTCGCGTTCGGCATCGGCCTTGCCGGTGCCGGCAGCAGCCGTGAAGCCGGGGCTGGCCTTGTAGATGTCGGCGGCGTGATCGGTCATGGCGTCCTCCCAATGGATCGTGTTCGTGGAGTAGAGAGTGTGCCGCATCCGTGCTGACGCAATGCAACATTGTGCTTAGACCTTGGTCGTAATCCGCCCTGCATTCGACCAAAGGCGAATAGTCAGCACCCGGATGCGCGGCGCAGGCTGCAATTGCCGTGGCCTCGCACGGATCTTTCTTCATGGGAACCCGAGATGAAACGACCCAGTCTCCGTACACCGCTGGCGCTTGCGATCACCCTCGCGCTGGCCACGCCCAATCTCTCGCTCGCCGCCACCAAGAAGGAAAAGGAGCTGGAAGCACGCGTTGCGCAACTCGAAGCGCAGGTGAAGGCACTGGTGAATGCGCAGCAGCAACAACAGGCGCAACTCGACACCACCAAGGCCGAAGCCGCCGATGCCCACGCCCAGGTTGCCGATACCAAGACCGAACTCGACAAAATCAAGGCATCGCAACCGGCGCCGCTGCCAGCCGGCAAGCAGCCGATCCAGGCCACCGCAATCAATACCGCCGGCAATCCCGGCACCACGTTCTCGTACGGCGGCTTCATCAAGCTCGATGCGATGGCGACCAAGACCAGCGACGGCAAGATGGATGATGGCAGCGCCGGTCGCATCTTCTATCTGCCCAGCCAGATTCCTGTCAGCGCGCCACCCGCCAACGGCGGCAATGCCTATACCGACATTTCGGCGCAGCTGTCACGCTTCTGGTTGAGCGCCGACACCGTGACCCAGCGCGGCGACAAGCTGAAGGGTTATGTCGAGATGGACTTCTACGGCGGCGGCAGCAATGCGCTGAACGGCAACGAGACTTCGACCAATACCTATGGCGTCACCCTGCGCCAGGCCTACGTGCAATGGAACAACTGGCTGGCCGGCCAGACCTGGAGCAACTTCCAGGACGTCGCCGCGCTGCCGGATGCCGTCGACTTCGTCGGCCCCACCGAAAGCACGATCTTCGTGCGCCAGGCACAGATTCGCTACGCCAAGGGCAATTGGTCGTTCTCGGCGGAAAACCCGCAGACCACCATCGGCAATGTCGCCACCGGCACGCGCCTTGCCAATTCCGGCGCAAACGTGATGCCCGACTTCACCGCGCGCTACACCACCAAAGGCGGCTGGGGTCACTTCTCTGTAGCGGTGCTGGCGCGCCAGTTCGAATACCAGAACAAGCTCGCCAATGGCAGCTACCAATCCGCCAAGACCGCTACCGGTGGCGCAGTCAGCGTCGCCGGCAACTTCAATATCGGCAAGAACGACGACTTGCGCTACATGATGAATGCCGGAAGCGGCATCGGTCGCTACATGGGCTTCGGCCTCGGCAGCGATACCGTGCTCGATTCCACCGGAAACTTGCATGCGCTCGACGGCTACGGTGGCTTCGTGTCCTGGCGCCATGCCTTCTCGCCGAAGCTGCGCGGCAACCTGATGTATTCGATGGCTGCCTTCGACAATGACAAGAGCCTGCCCGGCTGGGGTCTCGCCAGCTATGGCGTCACCGAGCGCGCCAGCTCGATCCACGCCAATCTGATCTACAGCCCGATCCCGAAGCTGGATCTCGGCGCCGAGATCACCTACGGCAAGCGCGACCTCGAAGACGCCCGTTCCGGCGACCTCAAGCGCGTGCAGGCGACGGTGAAGTACAGCTTCTGAACCCAACGCGATGCAGTCCCTTCGCGATAACGACAACAAGGAACCCGCACGATGAATTCCACCGGTGATCCACGCATCGACTGCATCGCCGCCAGTCCGGCCTATCGGGAACTGAAGCACAAGCGCAATACCCTAGGATGGACGCTCACCATCCTGATGCTGATCGCCTACTTTGGTTACATCGGCCTGATCGCCTTCGACAAGTCCTTCCTCGCCCAACCAACCGGCAACGGCGTCAGCACGATCGGCATCCCGATCGCGATCGGGCTGATGGTGTTCACCATCGCGCTGACCGGTTTCTACGTGCGTCGCGCCAACAACGAATTCGATCGCCTCGCCGCGCAAGTCCTGGAGGAAAACCCGTGAATCGACTCCTCCATATGCGCCGTGCCGCGTTCGCATCGCTGGCACTGGTGTCCGGCAACGTCCTCGCCGCCGGTGGCGACATCGGCCAGACCACCAAGCAGCCGACCAACTGGATGGCGATCGGCATGTTCGTGGTCTTCGTCGCGATGACGCTGTGGATCACCAAGTGGGCAGCGCGGCGCACGCGTTCGGCCTCCGATTTCTACACCGCGGGCGGCGGCATCACCGGCTTCCAGAACGGCCTCGCCATCGCCGGCGACTACATGTCGGCAGCCTCCTTCCTCGGCATCACCGCCGCGGTGATGGCCAACGGTTACGACGGCCTGATCTACGCGATCGGCTTTCTGGTCGGCTGGCCCATCCTCACCTTCCTGATGGCGGAACGCTTGCGCAACCTCGGCAAGTACACCTTCGCCGACGTTGCCGGATACCGCTTCCAGCAAAAACCCATTCGCATGTTCGCCGCCGCCGGCACGCTGGTGACGGTGCTGTTCTACCTGATCGCGCAGATGGTCGGCGCCGGTGCACTGATCAAGCTGCTGTTCGGCCTCGACTACTGGGTCGCGGTGGTGCTGGTCGGCGGCCTGATGATGATCTATGTGCTGTTCGGCGGCATGACCGCGACCACCTGGGTGCAGATCATCAAAGCCTGCATGCTGCTATGCGGCGTCACCTTCATGGCGCTGATGATCATGGCGCACTTCGGCTTCAGCTTCGAACGACTGTTCGTCGCCGCCGTCGACGTCAAGACCCAGGTCGCCGCCAACGCGGGCAAGACGCCGGAGGAGGCGCACAAGGCGGGATTGGCGATCATGGGGCCGGGCGGATTCGTGAAGGATCCGATCTCGGCGATTTCGTTCGGCATGGCGCTGATGTTCGGCACCGCGGGACTTCCGCACATCCTGATGCGCTTCTTCACCGTTCCCGACGCCAAGCAGGCACGCAAGTCGGTGCTATGGGCGACGACGTGGATCGGCTACTTCTACATCCTGATTTTCATCATCGGGTTTGGTGCGATCGCGCTGGTACTGACCAACCCCGAGTTCTCCGATGTCGCCAAGGGCGTGATCAAGGGCGGCGCCGGCGCCACCAACATGGCGGCGGTACTCGTCGGCAATGCGGTCGGCGGCAACATCTTCATGGGCTTCATCTCCGCGGTGGCGTTCGCCACGATCCTCGCGGTGGTGGCGGGCCTGACGCTGTCGGGCGCCTCGGCGGTTTCGCATGATCTCTACGCGACGATGATCAAGCAGGGCAATCCGGAGCCGGGTTCGGAACTGAAGGTCTCGCGCATCACCACCGTGATCCTCGGCATCGTCGCCGTGTTGCTCGGCATCGCCTTCGAGAAGCAGAACGTCGCCTTCATGGTGTCGCTGGCCTTCGCGATCGCGGCCTCGGCCAACTTCCCGGTGCTGATCCTGTCGCTGCTGTGGCGCAACTGCACCACGCGCGGCGCGGTGATCGGCGGCACTCTCGGTCTGGTCACCTCGCTGGTGCTGACGCTGCTGTCGCCCTCGGTGTGGGAAGCGACGCTCGGCTACCCCAAGGGGTCGGCGCCGTTCCCCTACACCTCTCCGGCGCTGTTCTCGATGACGATCGCATTCGTTGGCATCTGGCTGCTCTCGATCACCGACAAGAGTGCGAACGCCCGTCGCGAACGCGCCGACTACGAAGCACAGGAAGTCCGCGCGGAAACCGGACTGGGCGCCACGAAGGCCTCCAGCCACTGATCCACCGCTTTGGGGCGCCGCGACCATCGCGCGCCCACCGCCCGTCTCCCTCGGGCAATTTCAGTCGCCGGCGCAAGCCGGCGTCTTTTTTTGGGCGGCGGCTGCAGTGACTTCCTGCACATGCCGCGAAGGTTGGACGGCGCACACTCGCCGGGTCCCTCCCCAAAGGCAGCTGCATGAATACGCCCCCGCTTCGCCTCACCGTCCTCGCGCTTGCCGTGCTCGGCACCCTCGCCGCCTGCAAGCCCAATGCCTCGGCACCCGCCGCTGACGCCAATGCGTCCGCCAAGACCGCGGTGCCCACCGCCCCCACCATCGGCATCGACCTTGCCGGCATCGACAAGACGGTGAAGCCCGGCGATGACTTCGACGCCTATGCCAGCGGCACTTGGGCCAAGACCGCCGAAATCCCCGCCGATCGTTCCACCACCGGCGTCTTCCTCGATGTCTTCAACAAGGCCGAGCAGCGCGAGAAGGAACTGATCCAGGGCATCGCCGCGTCCAAGCCAGCCGCCGGCAGCGACGAGGCGCGCATCGCCAACGCCTACAACGCCTACATGGACACCGCCGGCATCGAACAGCGCGGACTCGCGCCGCTGAAGCCGGAACTGACCGCGATCGACGGCATCAAGGACAAGGCGGCGCTCTCGCAATATCTTGGCAGCGGCCTGCGCGCCGACGTCGATCCGCTCAACGCCACCAACTATCACACCGACAATTTGTTCGGCCTGTTCGTGTCGCAGGGCCTGACCGATCCGTCGAAGAACATCGGCTACCTGCTGCAGGGTGGCCTCGGCCTGCCCGATCGCGATTACTACCTGTCCAGCGACAAGGCCATGGCCGAGATCCGCGGCAAGTACGAAACCTATATCGGCGCATTGCTGAAGCAGGCCGGCATCGCCGATTCCGATGCCAAGGCCAAGCAGGTCATGGCGCTGGAAATGCAGATCGCCAAGGCGCACACCGCGCTCGCCGACAGCGAGAACATCCACAAGGCCAATAACCTGTGGGCTCTTGCAGATTTCGCGAAGAAAGCGCCCGGACTCGACTGGGGTGCCTATTTCAAGGCCGCCGGACTCGATGGCCAGCCATCGATCGACGCTTGGCAGCCTGATGCGATCACCAAGCTGTCCGCACTGGTCGGCAGCCAGCCGATCGATGCCTGGAAAGCTTGGCTGACCTTCCATGCCATCGACCGCAACACCGCCTTCCTGCCCAAGGCCATCGACGATCTCGCTTTCGCCTTCCATGGCACCGTGCTCAACGGCATCCCGCAGCAGCGCGAACGCTGGAAGCGTGGCATCTCGGTGACGGACGGCATGCTGGGCGATGCCATCGGCAAGCGCTACGCCGAAAAGTACTTCCCGGCGTCCTCGAAGCAACAGATCACCCAGCTCGTCAACAACCTGCTCGCAGTGTTCCCGGAACGCATCGACAAGCTCGACTGGATGAGCGCCGAGACCAAGGCCAAGGCGAAAGCCAAGGTTGCGTCGATCAAGGTCGGCGTCGGCTACCCCGACAGCTGGCGCGATTACTCGCAACTGGAGATCAAGGCCGACGATCCGCTGGGCAATGCCGAACGCGCCGGCCTTGCCGAGTACAGGCACCAGATCGCCAATCTCGGCAAGACGCCCGACCGTGGCGAGTGGTGGATGACGCCGCAGACGGTGAACGCGGTGAACCTGCCGCTGCAGAACGCGCTGAACTTCCCGGCGGCGATCCTCGAGGCGCCGTTCTTCGATCCCAAGGCCGATGCCGCCGCCAACTACGGTTCGATCGGCGCGGTGATCGGCCACGAGATCAGCCACAGCTTCGACAACCTTGGCGCCGAATTCGACGCCGAAGGCCGCATGGCCAACTGGTGGACGCCGGCCGACGCCGCGCACTTTGCGGACGCCGGCAAGAAGCTCGCTGCGCAGTACGATGCCTATGAAGCGCTGCCGGGCCTGCACGTGAAGGGCGAACAGACGCTGGGCGAGAACATCGCCGATCTCGCCGGCCTCGCAGTGGCGTACGACGCATACCACAAGTCGCTCAACGGCAAGGACGCGCCGGTGATCGACGGCATGACCGGCGACCAGCGATTCTTCCTCGCCTTCGCCCAGAGCTGGCGCACCAAGATCCGCGATGCGGCGCAACGCAACCGCATCGCCACCGATGTCCACGCACCGGCGCGCTTCCGCGTGATGACGGTGCGCAACATCGATGCCTGGTACGGCCCGTTCAATGTCACTACCGGCCAGAAGATGTATCTCGACCCGAAGGATCGCGTGCGGATCTGGTGACGATCCTGCTGCACTCGTCCTGCGGTCCGCGTGCGGTGCTCGCAATGCTCACGTACTTGTGTACGCTGCGCTTGCTGTGCGCCGTCGCGAACCGCAGGCCTTCGCTCGCGACGGATCGCGAGCAGGTTTCTTATTTACCCCGAAGGTCGCCGCTGTCGAGATCGATCTTGTCGAGTGGAACGGTGACCGCTTCCGGATGCGCCTTGCGCAGGGCGTCGCCGAACTGGCTGGCGTCGCCCACCACCACCATCGCCGCATGCGCGGGATCGATGTTCGCCTTCGCGTAGCCCTGGATCTGCGCCGGGGTCACCGCCTGCACGCGATCGATGTAACGCCCGACTTCGGCGAGATCAATGCCATAGACCGCGAGTGAACCGACGGTGCCGGCAAGACCTTGCGTCGTCTGCAGTCCACGGCCGTATTCACCGACCAGGGTCGCCTTGCGCGCGGCCAGTTCGTCATCCGCCACCCGACTGTTGCCGAGACGCGCGGCTTCGCCCCGCATCAGGTCGACCACCTGCGGCGCTGACGGATTCTTGGTCTGTGCGCCGGCGCTCCACAATCCCGAACTGCGCCGCGGATCGAAGCGACTCGATGCGCCATAGGACAGTCCGCGCTTGATGCGGATTTCCTGGTTCAGGCGCGCGGAATACGAACCACCGAGCACCGCGTTTGCGACTTCGCCGATGAAGTAGCCGGGATCGGCGCGATCGGGCGCGGGACTCGCCAGCGCGACACCGGCTTGGCCGGCACCGTGCTGGTCGATCACCAGCAGCATCGGCAGTGTTGTTGCGGCACGGCCTGCCGGTGCGTTCGCCATCGCCTGCGCCGGTTTCGCCCAGCTTGCGAACGCAGCCTGTGCCAATTGCAAGGCCTGTTGCGGGGTGATGTCGCCGGCCAGCACCAGGATGGTGTTGTCGGGACGATAGACCTGCGCGTGCATCGCGACGACATCGTCGCGGGTGATGCGTGCCAGCGATGCCGGCGTGCCCGTGCGCGAATGTCCGTACCCGCCACTGCCGAACACCAGTCGCGCACCGGCGAGGCTGGCCATCGAGCTCGGGCGGCTCAGGCGCTGGCGCAGATCGTCGAGGGCCTGGCTGCGTGCGCGATCGAGTTCATCCTGCGCCAGCGTCGGCTTCTCCACCACGTCGGCGAGCAGCGACAACGCCGCCGGCAGTTTCGGTGTCGTCACCGTCATGCCGACGCCGCCCATGTCCCAACCGGCGCTGCTGCCGAGCGATCCGCCCAACGCATCGGCGACTTCGGCGAGATCGCTGGCACTGCGGCCAGCCGCGCCCTTCGTCAGCAGTGTCGCGGTGAGGTCTGCCAGTCCGGCCTTGTCGACGGGATCCATTTCGCCACCGCGGCGCAACAGCAATTGCGCGGTGACCAGCGGCAGGCCCGGACGCGCGACGGAAATCACTTCCATGCCGTTCGGCAGCACCTGGCGCACCGGCGTCGGGATCTGCAGCTTCGGTGCCGGGCCGGGCGGCGGCGGCGTCGAGGGGAAATCGGCCGCATTCGCGACGGCAGTCGCCGCGAACAACGCGCAGGCGAGTGCGGACATCTTCAAGACAGTCATGGCGTGGCTCCCTTGCCCGCGGCCTTCGCCGGCTGGTAATCGATGGTGACGCGATGGGCGTCGAGAACGTAATGCTTCAGCACGCGCTGGACGTCGGCAGTGGTGACCGCCTGCAACGCAGCGAGATCGCTGTTCGCGCGCGCGGCGTCGCCTTCCTGCAGCACCGCGGTGCCGAGCGCGAAGGCCTTGCCTTCCGCGGTCTGGCGCGCCACCAACTGGCTGGTGAGCAATTGCGTCTTCACCTTGTCGAGTTCCGCGGCGGGAATCGGCTCGCCGGCGAGCTTGCGCACTTCATCCAGCAACATCTTCTCGGCTTCGGCGGTCTGGTGGCCGC